>JAFARZ010000327.1 GCA_019245115.1 Streptosporangiaceae bacterium
TCTTCCACGTCGTCCACCGCAGCTGCCGTCACATAACGGCCATATCAGGACAAAATCGGCACCCGCCACGACACGCCGCAGACTCGATTTGTTTTGGAACGCGCACGGAGTCCTACGTATCCACCGCAAGGCGTAAAACCACCGCACAAACCTGCGGATCCATGTCCGGCAAATCCGGATATGAGCGACAGGCGGAGCAACTGGCGACGGCCCGTACGGCCCGAGTCGGTTTCGCTGAGCTGTTAAGTTACCGAGGATTGCGCGCCCTGACCGACATGTCGCGCGGTAACGCTGTGGCTAACCCGGAAATGAGTGTGTAACGAGACTCTTGTGCCAGGTGTGGCGTCATTTACCCGCCGCACGGCGTCGGGAAGGGCACCGGCGGCTATGCACCAATCGTCGTGGGCTTGTACCAGCCCGGCAGGTCCTGGCGCAGGGAGCCCAGGTACACATCTCGCCACTCTCATCCCGCCTGCATCAGGGCGTGCCCGGACGCACCCGGACGCACCCGGATGGATGTGGCAGCGACCCGGTTATAACCGGGTCGCTGCCACATCCATCCGAACAAGGATCCAGATTCGGATCGCTACGCTACCTGGATAGCTACATGGACAAAAACCGCAAATCAGGACACGCAATTGTCGTGGTGCATGACGTGTGTGTCGTACTGCGCTGGTGACGAGCCGAACTCAAACTCGTCTCTGGTATCCGCCGGAGCGAGGGTCGCGGATGACCTCCACCCGAGGACAAGCGCCTGAGGACCAGTCGCAGGGCTGAGCATCTCTGTTTATCTCAGTGCGCTAACAAGTCGTGGGATATTTACGAGGAAGTGCTTGATTGTTGTAAAAGATTGCCGTACCTTCAGCGTCAGCGTTTCGATTCGGAGCGTGACGCGCCAGACGTCGTAGCGGGAGACGGCTGGTACTGGGGAGGGCGTCCGGCCGATGCAGCTTTTGCCGTGCCCGTTCCAGCTCACGCAGGAGTACGCATGCTCAAACATCCACGCCTTGCCACGATGACACGACGACTCGTTCCTGTCACCGGTATTGCCGCAACTCTGCTCATCGCAGGTGCGTTCACCGGAACCGGCGCCTCGGCGGCCGTGACGGTCAGGCCAGCCGGGTCGGCCGACACGGCTAGTCCGGCAGCCGGTTCGCAAACATGGGCATACGACCCGGTGACTGGCAAGACGGTGACCGTGACCAAGCCCACCGGCTCCACCCCGGTGAACCCCGAAAACATTACGCACCCGCAGCAGGACGACATGGGCGTGGTCACCGGCGAGCACCAGAAGCACCTAGGGCTGACGAAGCCGGCAGCGGCCGTCAGCCAGTTGCCGGGCATCGATGTGAGCGCTTACCAGGGCAACATCAACTGGGCCGCGGTCGCCCCGTCCATCGACTTCAACTACGCGAAGGCGACCGAAGGCACCTACTACACCAACCCGGATTTCAGTAACCAGTACACCGGGCCTTACAACCAGGGTCTTATCCGCGGCGCGTACCACTTCGCCATCCCGAACAACTCCAGCGGCGCCGCACAGGCCGACTACTTCGCGCACCATGGCGGCGGATGGTCGTCAGACGGCAAAACGCTGCCCGGAGCCCTCGACATCGAGTACAACCCCTACGGCAGCGAGTGCTACGGCTTGACCCAGAGCCAGATGACGTCCTGGATCCATAGCTTCGTCAACGAGTACGCGTTCGACGTGCACGTCTACCCGGTGATCTACTCCACGTTCGACTGGTGGAGCACCTGCACCGGCAACGCGAGTGGTTTCCAGAACAACGACCCGTTCTGGATCGCGTGCTACTGCTCGGCCGCGGGCACCTTGCCCGCCGGGTACGGCTACTACACGATCTGGCAGTACGCCGACTCCGGCTCCCTGCCTGGTGACCAGGACGTATTCAACGGCGTCTACTCCCGCCTGCAGGCACTGGCAGCGGGCTAGAGGCTAGCGGCCCGCCCCTGGGCGGCCCGAAATCCCCGCCGACGCCGCGACCACCACACTGCGCGACGTCGGCGGGGCCCGAGGCTAGCTGTCCGAGCGGTGCCTATAACGGGCCGTACCTATACAGGCGGAGCCTATACGGGCGGGGCCTGATCGGACGGGCCGGCGTGGTCGGAGGCTTGCACTCCGAGGGAGAAATGAGCTCTCCCCTCTTCATCGAACTGCGCGTCGAGCACCTTGTCCTCGAGGTACGCGGCGGCCTGCGGCTCGAGGAACACCCGTGCTCCATCGGCCTCGAGAACCTCGTCGTTCTCATCGGGACCCGCCGCCGCTGTGACCTCCAGCGCACCAGGGCTCTGCGGTTCCGGGGAGGATGTGATCCGCAGCCCGGCACCATCGGGGGCCTGCGGGGTAGACGTGACGGACTTGACGACTTCGGCGGCCGCCTCGGTCAGGACCAGCATGCGTGGTGACCTTTCGCTTCTTGTCCGGCAGAAGGCTCAAAGGTGCCCGCATACCCTGGGGTCGAATACGTAAACTCCGGATTGCGAACGGCTAAGACACCGAGAACCTGACCACGGTCCCGCCCGCCGGGCACCTGGCGAACAGGGTGGCGGGCAAGAAGGCCAGATCGGACGCCGTCCCGTTGGTGCACACGACGGTGAGCACCGCAGCGCCTTCGCCATCGCAGTAGGCGGTCACGCCGGAGGGGCCCAGGTTGAAGTCGCAAAAGTACACCGTCCGCGGCACCGCGGTTGATGCGTGAGCCGGCGTGCTCAGGGCGAGGACGGGCGCGGCCACCACACCGAGCATGAGCGCGACAAACGCGGCACTCCGACGAATACGCGAAGACAGATTCTGCACAGGCTGTTCCCTTCTGCTTGGTACTGTTCGGGCCGGTACCGTTAGGTCCGAGCGTGAGTCTGCACGGTGCCGATGTGGCAGTGCTTTGGCATCGCATGCGTCGCCTGGTCAGACAGCTGTCAGCATGAGGGCATGGACCAATCTCGCCCCGCACGGGTCGCGGCCAGCCTGGCGGAGTTCTGCTCGCGACCGCCGCTGACGGCTGCCGGGCCTGGCCCGGCTGCCGAACCTGACCCGGCCGCGGAGCAGCAGTGGCTGGTGGACCTGTTCCACCAAGTCGCCACGTCGGTGCCCGCCTACCAGCACTTCCTGCGCCAGCACGAGGTGAAGGCGGCGGACGTGCGCACGCTCGCTGACTTCCGCCGGTTGCCGCTGGTGAGCAAGGAGAACTACCACACGCGGTATCCGCTCTCGCAACGCTGCCGCGACGGGGAGCTGGCCAGCTGCGACATGATCGCGGTGTCGTCCGGGTCCACGGGCCACCCCACCTACTGGCCGCGGTTCGTGACCGACGAACTGGCGGCGGCCGCCCGGTTCGAGCAGATCTTCCACGACAGCTTCGAGGCCGACGCTAAGCCGACGCTGGCGGTGGTCTGCTTTCCGCTGGGCACGTGGGTGGGCGGGCTTTATACCGCGTCCTGCTGTCGCCACCTGGCGATAAAGGGATACCAGGTCACGGTCGTGGCCCCGGGCAACGACAAAGAAGAGATCTTGCGGGTGGTGCCGGACCTGGCTGCTGATTTCGCGCAGACGGTGCTGCTCGGGTACCCGCCGTTTCTCAAGGACCTGGTCGATACCGGGATCGCCCGGGGTGTGCCGTGGGCATCGATGAACATCCGGCTCGTCCTGGCCGGGGAGGTGTTCAGCGAGGACTGGCGTGACCTCATCGGCACGCGTGCGGGGATGCGGCGGCCCACCCATGACTCAGCTGCGCTGTACGGTACCGCGGACGGCGGAGTTCTCGGCAACGAGACACCGCTCAGCATCACGATCCGCCGGTTTCTCGCCGGGAGCCCGGGCGCGGCCCAGGCGATGTTCGGGCAGTCCCGGCTGCCGACGCTCGTGCAGTACGACCCGCGCAGCCGCTTCTTCGAGGAACATGACGGCACCTTGCTGTTCACCGCCGACAGTGGTGTGCCGCTGATCCGCTACCACATCGCCGACGAAGGCGGCATCGTTCCGTATGAGCAGGCCATCGAACTGTGCCGTCAGCATGGCTTCGACCCGCTCGACGCGCTCGGCGGCGCGCGTGGAGTACGGGAGCTGCCGTTCGTGTACGTCTTCGGTCGCTCACACCTGGCCGTGTCCTTCTATGGCGCCAACGTGTACCCGGAAAACATCGCCGCCGGGTTGGAGCAGCCGCAGGTAAGCGCCTGGGTGACCGGCAAGTTCGTGCTCGAGGTGGTCGAGGACGCCGACCGCAACCGGCGGCTGGCCGTCGCCGTGGAGCTGGCGCCGGGCGAGCCGGCGCCGGGCGAGCAGGGCGATCCGGAGCGCCAGCGCACTGCCGCCCAGTCCATCCGCACCCAGCTACGCCGCCGCAACAGCGAGTTCGCCCACTATGTGCCGGAGGAGTGCCAGGAACCGCAGGTCACCCTGCTCCCCGCAGGAGACCCGGACTACTTCCCCCGTGGCGTCAAGCACCGCTACACCAGAAAACCCGCGCCGGGCGCTAACGACACAATCGAGAAACGCGGCGGATTACGTTCCAGATAACGCGTGTTCGCGACAAATTGGCCAAACCGTCTTCGCTAGAATACGCGCGCCGACCTGGTCGGTTATGCATATCGCCGCATAGCGGGCACGTGGGCCGACCATTTCGTGGAAGATAAGAGCCCTCTGGAGGAAAAGGTGCCGGAAACCGGCGCCCTTTCTTCCGCGCGACCCTTTTCTTCCACGTCGCGGCGTGGGCAAATGGCGCATGTCATGAAATGTCGGGCGCGGACCGGAGCGGGCGGGGCCGCGCGTGGGGGCGGGGGGCGCGGAGCCGGAACGGGCGGGGGGCGCGGAGCCGGAACGGGCGGGGGGCGGGCGGGGGTATGGCGGGGGCGGGTAACGGGGTGAAACAGATCGTTGAATTGTTACCTACTGGCGAGTTACGTTCTTACCGCTCACGTCAGGAGCGCGGACGCCGCACAGCAAGGGGTGTGATCGCGTGTCAGGAGCAGTAGCCCATCCCGTAATCTCCAGCCGGCCTCGCAGACGGTCGCACCGCCAGCTCGACACCTATCCCGCCACGGCGGCCCGGGTCACCTACCTGGCGATCACGGTACTGGCCACCGTCACGCTGTACTACGAGCTGTACGTCGGCGGCTCGGTGTCCACGCTGCAGCTCGCCGACCTGAACATGAGCTTCACGTTCTACGTGGTGATCCTGGCCTTCGGCAACCTGATCGGCGCGTTCGGCTCGTTGTTCGCCGGGCTGGCCGACCGGTGGGGCCGGGCCACGCTGGTGGTGTGGGGGCTGTTCATCACCGGGTACGTCACGATGTTCGTCATTCCGGCAGCCACCAACAAATGGTCGTTCGGCATCGAGACGTTCGCGGTCGCGGTCGTCGAAGGCATCTGCCTGGTCGCCACGCCGGCCCTGATCCGCGACTTCTCACCGCAGGTCGGCCGGGCTACCGCCATGGGCTTCTGGACCAGCGGCCCGGTGGTCGGCAGCCTGGTCGTGGCGGTGGTCGGCAGCGCCACCATCCCCGCGGTGGTGACCAACAACCGCATCTGGACGCATCAGTACTACATCTGCGGCACCGTCGGCCTGGTCGTGTTCCTCATCGCCTTCCTCGGGCTGCGGGAGCTGTCCCCCGCGCTGCGCGACCAGCTCATGGTGACGATGCGCGACCGCGCCCTGATCGAGGCCAGGGCGAAGGGCCTGAGCGACGCCGACATCCAGGCCGCGCTGAGGCATCCGTTCCGCCAGTTGCTCAAGCTGGACATCATCGTCTCGGCGTTCGCCGTGTCGGTCATGCTGCTGATCTACTACACGGCCGTCGCGTTCAGCCTGATCTACCTGACCACCGTGTTCGGCTTCTCGGTCAAGGACAGCAACGGGCTGGGCAACTGGAACTGGGGGTTCAACGCCATCGCGGTGATCCTGATCGGCTTCGTGTCCGATCGGTTCCGGGTCCGCAAGCCGTTCATGGTCATTGGCGGTGTGGTCGGCGCGGCCATGGTCGTGGTGTACCTGATGCAGGCCGGCCATCATCCCGGCTACTACACGCTGGCGATCATCCTGGCCATCAGCGCGTTCGCGCTGGGCGTGGCCTACACGCCGTGGATGGCGAGCTTCACCGAGACCGTGGAGGCACGGAACCCGGCGCTCACCGCCACCGGCCTGGCCATCTGGGGATGGATCGTCCGTATCGTCGTGTTCGCCTCGTTCCTGATCATCCCGGTGGTGATCAACTCGGTGACCCCGCTGGTCAACTACGGGACGAACGTCAAGACGTACGCGGCGACGTACGCCAGCCAGCTCAGCTTCGCCCAGACCCACCCGCAGATCGTGGCCACCGCGCAGAAATATCAGGTCCAGCTCGGTTACGCGCAGAAGTTCGCGCCCGAGCTCGCCGTCATCCAGGCCAACCCGGCGGTGTTCACGCAGCTCGCCAAGTACCCCAACCCGGCCACCATCCCGCCCAAGCTGCTCGGCCAGGCGATAACCGCGGCCGGCGGCGGCACCAAGGGCATCAGCGTCCTGCAGACGATCTCGGCCAACAAGGCGCAGATCAACGCGGTGGTCGCGGCCGCGCCGCAGCTCCAGCAGCTCGCGCCGTACGCGACGCAGCTCAAGGCGCTGTCCCAGGTGCCCCCCGGCGTCTTCCCCTACCTCCAGGCCCACGGCCCGGCGGTACAGAAGGCCGCCGCGGCCGCGCCCAGCCAGTGGAAGCGCTGGTACTGGGTGTGCTTCGGCGGCATCGTGTTCTTCCTGCTCAGCATCCCACTGCTGCGCGGCCGGTGGCGCCCGCGCGACGCCCGCCGCGACGAAGCCGAGCACGAGGCCATGGTCCAGGCCGAACTCGCCAAGCTGAACATCGTGGCCGGCTGAGGTTCGGGAGGGAGTAACCACCGCCCGTTCGTGATAAAGATCTGAATTAACGAACGGACGGTGGTTTCACGTCCTCGCCTTGAGCGAGGTCAGCACCACGGGTAGCTCCATGAGGCCGCGCATAACCGGGCTTGTGCGCCAGCGCAGTTCAGACGGCGGCACGGCCAGCGCCATGCCGGGGAACCGGGCCAGCAGGCCGCGGAAGGCGATGCTTGCTTCCAGCCGGGCCAGTGGTGCGCCGAGGCAATAGTGGACGCCATGGCCGAAGGCAAGATGACCCACGGTGTCCCTGGCCAGGTCGAGCCGGTCCGGGTCAGGATAGCGCTGCGGATCGTGGTTGGCGGAGGCCAACGAGACCATTACAAAGGCACCCGCGGGGATGTGCGCCCCGCCCAGTTCGGCCGGTTCCAGGGTGAAGCGCATGGTTGCCATGTTGAACGGGCCTTCGTAGCGCAGGAACTCCTCGATCGCAGGGGATAGCAACGACTCGTCGGCACGCAGGGCAGCCAGTTGATCTGGATTGAGCAACAACGCGAGGGTACCGTTGCCTATCAGATTCACTGTGGTCTCGTAACCGGCTATGAGCAGCAGGAACACCGTGGCAGTGATCTCAGCACGGGTCAGCCGGTCCCCGGCGTCGTCGGCCTGCGTTAGCGCGGACACCAAGTGCTCGTCGGGTTCGACCCGTTTGCGCTCCACCAGTTCGGTAAGGTAGCCGGCCATGGCCCGGCCGGCGGGCATTAGCTGCTCCGGGGCGTCGGCGTAGACCAGCGCATCGGTCCAGTCGCGGAACTCGGTGCGCTCCTGCTCCGGAATGCCCAGCAGTTCGCAGATCACCGTGAGGGGCAGCGGGACGGCGAAGTCGCGCAACAAACCGAATGGTGTGCCAGTGGGCAGTGAGTCGAGCAGGTCCCCGGCGATCACCTCAATTCTCGGACGCAGAGCCGCTATCCGGCGCCCGGTGAATGCTCTGCTCACCAGTGAGCGCAACCGTTTGTGATCTGGCGGGTCGGTGTTGAGCATGTGCCGGCCGAGCGCTCCTATGAAGGCCGGCGCCTGCTTCCCGTCTGTCTCGGCATGCTGAGCAGGCAGCACCTCGGCGGCGCGCCGGCCGTCCTTGCTGAACCGCGGGTCGGACAGCGCGATCCGGGCCTCGGCGTAGCGGGTGACCAACCAGACCCGGGTGTTTCCGGGCAATGTAACCTCGCTGACCGGTTGCTCCATGCGCAACCGGGTATATAGCGCGTACGGGTCGCTGATGAACTCCGCCCCGAGTGCAATCACGTCCTCACTCACCGAGACTCCTCCTGACCCCCAGCTCGGGTGTATCGGCCCCGTCGCTACGCCGTACCCGATAAGAAACCCCCTATGCGGTAAAGTCCTCCAGCAGCGCGAATGCTTTTCCCGCTATGCCAAGCGCCGTCCTCTTGTCTCACATGAGTTGACAGAGATGGCCTCCGTCACTTCAAGACCGCGTGACCATCCGGTAGCAATTACGTGGAAAATGCTCCTCGAACCGGGAGTGATAAAAGGCTTCGACGCCCCTTATCGCCCCAGCTCAGGAACATTTTCCTGTGCGGCGCGCTCCTCAGCCGCCGATTCTCAAGGGCTAAACTCGAATGTGAGGTTAGTCTCCGGCTAATGTTTAGTCTTCGGTTAACTGGTGACTCCTGTTACGGAGCGGCCGGAGTAACGGGTGAGGCTGGGCCGCCGGAGGCGGTATGCAGCTACGGATCCTGGGTCCACTTGAGCTCGTTGCGGACGGTCAACAGATAAAAATCGGCGGCCCGCGGGAACAGGTCGTCCTGGCGACGCTCGCGCTCGGAGCGAACCGGGTGGTTCTGGTCGAGCAGCTCATCGACGCGGTGTGGGATGCCGACCCACCGCCCACAGCGCGATCCCAGGTCCAGAGCAGCATCTCAGCGCTGCGCAAGGTGCTGGAGCGGGCCGGCTTGCCCGACGCCATCGAGACCCGCCCGGCCGGGTACCTGCTCAGGATCTCGGCCGAGGACCTGGACAGCGAGCAGTTTGCGAAACTGGTCAGGGAAGCACGCGCGCTAGCCGACAGCGACAACGCCGCAGAAGCGGCATCGACGATGCGCACCGCCCTGGATCTATGGCGTGGCACTGCTCTGGCGAACCTGTCGAGCGACGTGGTGCAGCGGGGCGCCACCGCTCTAGAGGAGGCGCGGCTCGCGGCCATCAAGGAACGCATGCAGCTCGACCTGGACCTAGGCAGGCACAGGGAGATCACAGGTGAGCTGATTGCGCTGGTCAGCGAGTACCCGCTCAATGAATGGCTCTACGGCTTCCTGATGATCGCGCACTACCGGTCCGGCCGCCAGGGAGAGGCTCTGAAGGTATACCGGCAGGTCCGAGCCGTCCTCCAGGACGAGCTGGGCGTAGAACCCGGCCAGGAACTACGTGACCTGGAGCAGGCCGTACTCAAGCAGGATCGGATACTGGATCCGCCGGCCATCGCTGCCGCGCCGACCCGGGCCGACGAGAAGCATGAGGCTAGTCCACGCCAGCTCCCCCGCAGCATTGCCGACTTCATCGGGCGCGAGGAGCAGCTCGCCGCCATCAAGCACATGCTGTCTGCCCTGGAACGTCCAGACGCGGCCCGGTACGCGGTGCCCATCATCGCCATTTCCGGAGCAGGCGGGGTGGGGAAGTCGACGCTGGCGTTGCGGGCCGCTCATGAGGTTAGCGACGATTATCCCGACGGGCATCTGTACGCTGACCTGAGCAGCCCGGCGGGCGACCATGACACCACCGTCCTGCAGGCGCGGTTCCTGCGGGCGCTGGGAGTCGATGGCTCGATGATCCCCGAGGATCCCGCCGAACGGGCCCAGATGTACCGGAGCCGTCTGGCCAACAAGCAGCTACTTATCGTGCTCGATGGCGTGGATCACGAAGGCCAGGTGATACCGCTGTTGCCGGGTAGCCCGAGCTGCGCGGTGATAGTGACCAGCCGGGTCCGGCTGTCCGGCCTGCCCGGCGCGCACTGGATCGACGTCGACGTGTTCGGCAACGACGCCTCGATGGAGCTTCTCGCACACATCGCGGGCGCGGAACGACTGGCGGCGGAGCCGGCCGCAGCCGAGGAGCTGATGCGGTACTGCGGTGGGCTGCCACTGGCGCTGCGCATCGCCGGCACGCGACTGGCGGTCAGGCCGCATTGGCGGGTGGCCGACCTGGCTCGCCGACTCAGGGACGAGCGGCGCAGGCTGGACGAGCTCAGTCACCATGGCCTGGAGCTGCGGTCCAGTATCGGCCTGACGTACAAGGGCCTGCCGGGCCGGACCAAGCGACTGTTCAGGCTGCTGGCATCAATCCGGGCACCTGACTTCCCCGCCTGGACCGCCGCCGCGCTGCTCGACACAGACCTCACCACTGCCGAGGAATTGCTCGAGCAACTGATCGACACGCAAATGCTGAACCCAGTCCGGAGTCCGACCGGCAATATCAGGTACCGGTTCCACGAACTGATCCGGCTCTACGCCTCGGAGCGGCTGATAGAGACCGACAGCCAAGAGGAACGGCGAGGCGCGCTGGCCCGCGTCGTCGGTGGCTGGCTGGCGCTGGCCGAAACGGCACACCGCAAGGAGTATGGCGGCGACTACACGGTGCTGCACGGCACCGCACCGCGCTGGCATCTGGCCGAATCAGCGGACGGGCAGGCGGACGGCTCGCCCCTGGATTGGCTGGAGAACGAGCGGATGGTGCTGGTGTGTGCTGTGCGGCAGGCGGCCATGGCCGGGCTGGATGAGCTGTGCTGGGACCTTGCCCTTACCTTGGTAAACCTGTTCGAGGTGAAGGGCTATATCGACGACTGGTGCGAGACCGCCGAGATCGCCTACCGGGTCACCACCAAGGCCGGGAACCGTACTGGCTGGGCAGCGATGGAGTACTCGCTGGGCAGCCTGCACCTATTCCAGAAGCGGCTGGCGGAGGCCGAACAGTTCTTCGCTTCGGCGCTTGAGGCCTTCGAGGCCGAGGGAAACGTCCATGGACAGGCGCTCGTGCTGCGGAACTGGGCGGTCGTCGACCGGCTGCATGGCCATTTCGTGGAGATGCTGTCCAAGAACGAGAGCGCGCTGGCCAAGATGCGCGCCGTCGGCGACCTCATCGGGGAGGCGAACATCCTCAGGAACCTGGCCAAGTTCCAGATCGAGGAGGGCGGTGACATCGCAGAAGCCGCCAGGAGGCTTGAACAGGGCCTGGCGCTGTGCCGGCAGGCTGACTACCCTCGGTGCGAGGCCCAGATGATGGCCCAGTATGCGGAGCTGTACCTGTGCGCAGGAGATGCCCTGCTCGCACGACAGGCCTTGCATCAAGTGCTGCGGAGGGTGCGCGAGATCGGCGACCGGATGGGCGAGGCGCACGCGCTCTACGGGCTGGGCCGCGTCCGCTACCGAGAGGGCAGGCTGGACAGCGCCGAGGCGACGCTGACGCACGCGATCACGCTCGCCCAGCGGCTCGGCAATCGCTTTATCGAGGGGCAGGCTCGCTTCGCGCTTGGCGAGATCAGCCTGGCCAGAGGTAACGGCACTGCCGCGGCGGCGCACCTGCTGGAGGCCAGGGCGGCATTCGCCGAGCTTCGGTCGCCGCTCTGGCTGGGCCGGACGCTGCTCCTGCTGCTGGAGGCGCAGGAGAGTTCCGGTCAGCCTGCTGTCACCGGCAAGCACTTCGACGAAGCGATCGCCCTGCTCTCGCGGCTGGACTCAGAGCAGGCGGCCAGGCTCGTCGCGGAGCTGGAGGCGGCCAGAAGCTGGGGGGACCGGCCTGCACTGCGGGGCTGAGGACCGGCCTGGCGCAGGCGGTCTCGCCGCCTGCGCCAGACCGGGTCCCGAACTGAGGCGAACAGGTTACATCGGTGAAAGCTTTTCAGCTCACAGTAGGAGGAGCGGCATGGCCACGTCCCCGCTACCGGCCCATGCGGCTGGCACCGTCACCCTCGGCGGCGATCTCACGGTGCACCGTCTGGGCTTCGGTTCGATGCGGCTCACCGGCCCGGGGTTTTGGGGTGACCCCGAGGATCCAGACGAGGCGATACGGGTGCTTCGCCGGGCCGTCGAACTCGGGGTGGACTTCATCGACACCGCCGACTCCTATGGGCCGTTCGTCACCGAGCAGCTGATCAAGAAGGCACTGCACCCCTACCCGGAGAGCCTGACGATCGCGACGAAGGCGGGCCTCACCCGGCAAGGACCGGACCAGTGGCTGCCCGTCGGCAGGCCGGAGTACCTGCGGCAGCAGGCCGAAATGAGCCTGCGCAATCTCGGTCTGGAGCGGATCGACCTGTTCCAGTTGCACCGGATCGACCCGCAGGTGCCACTCGAAGACCAGATCGGCGCGCTGACGCTGATGCAGGAACAGGGCAAGATCCGGCACATCGGCATGTCCGAGATATCTGTGGCCGACATCGAGGCAGCCTCAAAGCTCACTCCGATCGCGTCGGTACAGAACATGTTCAGCCTGGTTAACCGGTCAGCAGAACCGGTGCTGAACCACGCGGCAGCGCACAGCATCGCGTTCATCCCATGGTTCCCGCTGGCCGGCGGCATTCTCGCCATGCAACATGGGCCGTTGGCCGCGGCGGCCGTCGAGCACGGCGCGACGCCTTCGCAGCTGGCCCTGGCGTGGCTGCTCAGGCGGTCTCCCGTGATGCTGCCCATCCCCGGCACGTCGACCGTCACACACCTGGAAGACAACATCAGGGCGGCGGAGATCGAGCTATCCGACGCCGGGTTCGAGGCCCTGGATAAGATGCTGTAGCTGGTCGAGGTGACGGCGCTGGCGAGGAACTGGGTGGCGGCTAGCTCGGCGTAGAGCGGGCTGCAGGCAAGAAGTTCGCCGTGGGTTCCCATGGCTTTGACCCGGCCCGCATCCATGACGATGATGCGGTCGGCCATCATCACGGTGGATAGCCGGTGCGCCACGACCAGGACCGTGGTCATGAGCGCGGTCTCGGCGACCGTCTCGCGCAGGGCGGCTTCGTTAAGTGCGTCGAGCTGGGAGGTGGCCTCGTCCAGCAGGAGCAGACGCGGGCGGCGGAGCAGTGCCCGGGCGATGGCCACCCGCTGGCGTTCGCCGCCGGACAGCCGGGTGCCGCGGTGCCCGACCTCGGTGTCCAGCCCGCTGGGCAGGCTCGCCACGAGACTGCTGAGCCTGGTGATGCGCAGTACTTCGCTGATCTGCGCCTCGGTTGCCTGCGGGGCGCCGAGGATGAGGTTCTCACGCAGGCTGCCCGACAGCACCGGGGCGTCTTGCTCGACGTAGCCGATAGCGGCACGCAGCTCGGGCAGCGGCCAGTCCCGCAGGCTTTTACCGTCGAGCAGGATCCGTCCGGCGTCCGGCTCATAGAACCGTTCGATCAACGAGAAAACGGTGCTCTTGCCCGCGCCCGACGGGCCGACGAACGCGGTCATCCCGCGGGGCGGCACGGCGAAGCTGACGCCGTGGTGGACCGGCGGCAGTTCCGGCCGGTAGGAAAAGCGGACTTGCTCGAATGTGACTGACGCCGGAGCGTCCTTACCACGGGAGCGGGTGGCTGGCCGGGCCGAGGGTTCCACCGGGAGCCGTTCGGTCTCTTGGATCCTCGCCACCGCCGCCGCGCCTACCTGGTATTCGCTCACCGCCGCGACCAGCTGCTGGACCGGGGCCATCAGGTAGAACACGTAGAGCAAGAACGCGACCAGGGTGCCCACCGCGATGGCTCCCGAGGCGACCCGGGCGCCGCCGGTGGCGAGCACGGCGATGAACGCAGCCTGAATGGCCAGGCCCGCGGTGTTGCCCGCGATCGCCTGCCACTTGGCCGCCCGGATGTCAGCCTGCCACGCGTCCCGGGCGGCGGCATGGATGCGCTGTCCCTCGCGGTATTCGGCGCCGGATGCCTTGATGGTCCGGAACGCCCCGAGCATCCGTTCCAGCGCTGCCCCGATCATACCCACGCTGTCCTGGGCGCGCCGGGTGGCGCGGCCGATCCTGGGCGCCACCAATCCGATGATCAGCGCGGTCAGGGCGAACACGCCCACGGTGACGCCGAACAGCACCAGGTCCATCAGGCTCATCAGCACCAGCGTGGCGACCAGGGTCAGCGTGCCAGTGATCAGGCCGACCAGCGAGTCAGTGGTGACATCGCGCAGCAGCGTGGTGTCCGCGGTGACGCGGGACATCAGGTCGCCGGGCTCGGCCAGGTCCAGGCCGCCGATCGTGAGCCCGAGCAGCCGGTCCACCAGCCGCCGCCGTGCTGACAGCACCACGGTTTCCGCGGTCCGCCTCATCACGTAGCTGCCGAGGGCACCCAGTGTGGCGTTTGCCACGACCAGGGCCGTCATGAGCAGAAGCAGTCCCGCGACAGAGCGATGACGGCTCAGGTCCTCGATCAGCACCCGGACGACCAGCGGCAGGGCCAGTCCGGTCGCACTAGTGGCCAGACTGAGCATGCCACCGGCCAGCAGCGCAACGCGGTGCGGCCGCACGTAGCCGTACATAACCCGCCAGCGGGCGCATTTCCACATATCGTATCGGTGGGTGATCATCAGGCGCTCACCAGTATTTATTCTCCGGCAGTGCGAGGGCGAGGTACTTGCCGTTCTCTGTGACCATGAGGCGCTGCTTGACGCACTCGTCGAAAAACGCGCTGATCCGTTGCGTCGCGACCGAGGTGCCGTGTTCGCTTTCCAGAAGTCTGGCCACCAACTCTGCCGTGTGCGGCTTGTCGTCACAGGCCAGGTAGGCCAACGCCGACCAGGACCGGATGGTGATCAGGCGCCGGCGCTCGCCACGGGTGTCGGTGATCGTCAGCCAGTCGGGTCCGCGCCTGTAGTCCAGCCGCGGTGCCGGTCCCTCGGCCCAGCGCCGGTTCCATTCGTCCGTGCTCTTGCGGAGCCGCTCGAAAGCCGGCTCGGAAACGACGCCATCAACGTCGTAGTCGAAGAAATAGGCGATCTTATCCAGGTTGATCTCGGGATCCGGGTAGACGAACCGGTAGGCGGCGGCGGGTCGGATGTTGTATATGCCATCTACCTCGTCGAAGTTGGGACTGAACCGCTCCAGCCACAACCGCCCCAGGGCATCGGGCGGCTCCAGGTGGAACAGCGAAGGGCAGAGGTCCGCCTGCTGATCGTAATCCTCATCGCTTTCACCAGGAAAGCCGGCCAATATGTTCCAGATTACCTTGAAGTCGTAATAGCGGCTCCATTTGAGGAGCCGCACGTTCGTCAGCATCGTGGAGCCCTTGCGCATGAGTTCGAGCACGTGGGAACTCAGGCTTTCCACGCCCGGCTGGATCGACCGCACCCCGGCTCTGCGCAGAGTGCGCAATTGGTCACGGGACATGTTGGCCTTGATTTCGAAGAACAGGTCGACATCCCAGTGCCGCTCGGCGATCTCCCCGCACATCGACCGGAGGTAGCTCATGTCCATGATGTTGTCCACGGTCTGGACGGTCATCACGTGGTGCTGGCTGGTCAACGAGGTCAGGTCGGCGATCACCTGATCCGGTGACTTGGATCGGAAGGCTATGCCGAGGGAGTTGAGCCCGCAGAAGGTGCAGTGGTGCTTCTCACCCCACCAGCAGCCTCGGGACGCCTCGTAAAGCAGCACGGGGCTCTTGCCGACCAGTGCCCGGTCCCGCCCCAACCGGTCCAGGGCGGCGAAATAGTCGCTGTAGTCGGGTGTCGGCACCACATCCATGTTTTTCACCGCGGGCGCCTGGCCGCCGGTAACGAACCGGTCGCCATCCCAACCGGACACTCCAGGCAGGCCGAGCGGCGAGCGGTCCGCGCTGATGTGCGCTACGACCACCGGGACGATCAGGTCACCCTCGCCACTGACCACGTAGTCGATAAACCGGAACCGCCGGGCGAACTCCTGACCCATCTCGCCGTCGAAGTTGGCCCCGCCGCACATGATCCTGATGTGGGGGTACAGTTCCTTCAGCTTTCTAGCCAGCGCGAGAGTGGCGAGGTTCTGTTCGAAGGTGGAGGTGAATCCCACAACGTCATAGTCCGTCCACGGAATCTGTTCGGCGAGTTCGTCGATCCATTCCGGCAGGACGGTGCCGCGCAGTTCCCGGAGCGTTTCCATGGTGACCTCGTGCTCCCGCAGAAGCGCGAACAATCTCTCGTCCACACTGTCGAGGTACTCGGTGTCATCGTCAAGGCGACCATAGGCGGCCGCGGTGAACAGCCACTCGCTAAGCAACGCGACGCGGTCGCTGGCGATCTCGGAGAACACGTCATAGCGGTGGGTGCCGACCCGCGCGCTGAGATCCAGGTTGAAGTAGTGTACGTCGACGGTGTGCCCGTACCGGGTGAGTCCCGCCTTAAGCAGCCCCAATTGGATGGATGGTGTGTGGTTACGCACCCAGGGCATGTTCACAAGGCCGATCCGCAGCGGCCGGGCAGGCTGGGCCCGATCCGCCCAGTCCATGATGGGAAGCTTGGTGGTCACGTTCATCGAACTCTCCAGTGTGACGGCATGCCGGTTTACCATGAATCAAAGGTGTGAGGCTGGGTTGCGAAGAGCGCGTCGAGTGCCGGGTCTCCCTCGACGTCGCCACCGCGGGCCAAGCCGGTCCGGCGCAGCAACGGCAGCGGGATTCCGCCGTACAGAGCAGCGAGGCCGCCCGCGGTGAGCGTCAAGGGGCTCGGTCCAACCGAACCGTCGTCTGGTTCGAGCGCTCCCTTGCCGTCCGCGACAACGAGCGTCCACCGACCGCTGTTGGCCGGGATAACGGTGTCCTCGATGAGCAGTGGGACGCGGATGGGACGACTGCCTGGGAATCCGCGAGCCGCCATCGCCGTGGGGGCGTCGGTGATCCGCACCCCCCAGATGTGGGTGCCGGTGAGGCGGTCGTCCGCATCGGCGAGCAGCCAGGTGATCGGATCGTTGGGTGCCAACCAGGCCCGGACCGTGTGCGCCTGGGTCGCGTACGACGCCACCATCGCCCACATCGCACGAAGGGTGGCCTCGGAGCGGGCCAGGAGGCGCTGCACGATGATCTCCTTGGTCCCGTTCCAGTGATAGCTGAGGAAACCGTCGTCGGCGAGGTAGTTGTAAAGGCCGGGCGTGGCGAGCATGATCCGCGTGGCATCGGGGTCGAACAGCACCGGTCCGCTGTCCCGCTGCTCGCGGTGCACATCGGCGATCAACGTGCGGACCTGGGAGGCGTCCGGCGGGCCCGCCCGGCGCAGCCGGACCTTTGGTGCCGTGATCGACCGCAATGACTGAATGGAAATCTCAGTCTGGAAGCGGCGGCCGACCATCTCCCAGCCCAGTGAGCGGAAGAACGGCGGAGACATCGGATACCCGGACAGGAGCGGATAGCCACGGGCCAGACCCTCCTGCTGAACGTGGCTGAACAGGCGGCGGCCGACGCCGAGACGCCGGTACTCCGGGGCGATGGACAGACCGGAGGTGCCGCACATCGGCACGGGCGCACCGCCCCACCACTGGGTCATGTCGCGCATGACAGCGGTACCGACCGGACGCCCTTGGTCAAAGGCCGCCAGAATCCACTCGCCGCGTGACGTGGACGGCGCAGGCACGGCTCTGCGGCCGGTCCGGATTGCCGACCCGCCGAAGCCCTGTTGCATGAGTTCCATCACGGCGACCATGTCGTCGCCTTCGCGTAGCTCGCGGCATTCGAGCTGATCGGGGTCCATGTCAGAACACGTCCACATCTGGTACTCGGAGCAGCGCGGCCATCAGTGCGGGGTCGACATTGTCGGCTATGGTCATCTCCTTGGCGAGTTCTTCCGGCATGTACTGGTATCGGGCGGCCCACGAGTCGAAGTCCTCCACTCGCGAAGGGTCTTCGGCGCTGAAGCAGTAGTAGCCGCGCGGTGTGCTGCCGATGACACCAGGACTCGGCCTGCCGAACCGGATGTCGATGCTCCACCGGACCCGGTCGCTGGTATTCGGGGTCGATCGGTGCAGGGTGGTGTCGGTGAAGAACACCACGTCACCGGGGTCCATCACGGCGGAGCAGATCCTAGGCGCATCCACCTCTGTCTCGGCGACCACGAATTCGCCGGTCGGCGTAAGGCTGGGTTCGATCCGGCCCCGGCGGTGCGACCCGCCGACGTACTGCATGCATGAGCTGCTCTCGTCTACTGGCACCAGGGGAATCCACACCGAGATCAGCGGGCCGTGAGCGTCACCCCAGTTCTTGTAGTAGTGCGCATCCTGATGCCAGCCGACCGGCAGGGTGCGGCCGAGCGGGTCGCGCGGCCGGCCGTTCCACGCCTGGAGGGCGTAGAGCTCGTCCCCGATGAGGCTGCGCGCCGGCCCCAGCAGCTCCGGACGCTGCCACAGCTCGAAGACCGGCCGGCTTACCAGGATCCGCCGCCACGCCCCATGCACCCTGAGCTGGTTACCGCCGTCCCTCAGGATCCGCAGATACCGCTCGGTCAACGGCAGGCCAGCGTAGGTGTCGGTGATCAGGCCACGGTCGCGCCACCGCAACGCCAAGGTGTCGACGGCATCGCTGAACACACCGGCGATCCGGTCGAGCACGGCCGGGGGCATCAGGCCGCGCACGACGAGGAAACCATCCCGCTCGAACGCCGCATGCTGATCGTCGGTCAACGCATAGGGTGCACTGGTCCCGTTCAGGCTCATCGCTTCTCACCTCATCCAAGTAGAAAGACCCGGTCCCACGGACGGCCCGCGGGTCGGACCTGCCCGCCCGGGGCCAGCAGTGTCGGCGGGATCACGGACAGCAGCGCACATCCGGCACCGGCCGCACCGTCCAGTAGCCCCGCCGTGTTCACCCGGACGAGCCCTCGGCCGGCGTTCGGTTCTGGTACCACGTCCGGAAAGACGAACGGCGCATTCTCGTCGGCGTGGTCGAGCACCCGGCTGGCTACCCGCAGCGCGCCGGCTCGTAGAACCGGGTCGTCCTCGGCTTCGGCGATCCTCGTGAAGATGTTGAGCAGGCCACCATATCCGTGGCACATGCCGGGGCCGGTCAGCCGCCAGTCCCGCTCGGCCCGGTCGATGACCGCGTGCAGCGCCCGCACTGCGAGGTCCCGCAGCTTCGCCTCGCCGAGCACCGCCCCGGCTCGGTGCAACGCCACCGCAATGCCGGGAGCGCCGTAACACCAGGCACTGCGAGCCATGGTGACCCGCGGCCGGCCAGGATCGATCTCCTCGTCCCAGCCGATGAGGGTCGTCCAGTACGGGCCCGCCTCGTCGGTTCGCGCCCATCGGCACAGCCACCGGGCGATGGTGTTCATCGCCTCGATCTGTCCCGGCACGATGTGGCCGCGTTCGGTGGCGAGCGCAAGCAGGGCGAGTGGACCGGCAACGCCGTGCGCGAGGCCGAAGTTGAAGTGTCCACGCGGATGGCTGGTCCGCTCTGCGTCAGGTTGCAGCTCCGGCCGCACCCACCAGCCGGGCACCCGCTCGCCGTCAACCTCCACCGGCTCGGTGATCCGGACCAGCCGGTTCAGCATCTCGGTGAGCGCCTGCCGGGCCTGTACCACCACGGCCTCATCGATCTGGGCCGTGGAGTGATCATCCACCGCGTCCAGCAGCAGCCGGCCTGTGCCGGCCGGTCCACTGATCACGTCGTACGTCTCCCACAGCACCCCCGGTCCGCTCGGCGTTGCCGCCGGCGCGCGCAATTGGCCGGATGCGACACGAGAGATCAGCTGGCCGCGGAGCTTCCGGTAGTCGCCGTCACGCACCGCGCAGGTCTCAGCCGCGAACGCTACCGCGCTCAGGCCGTTCCATACGCCTCGCGTGCCGGCCCTGGTGGACAATGCCCTTGCCGCGGCGGTGAGATGATGGTGCGCCACCCGTGTCCACTGAGGGTCGTACCGGGCGAGCTGCCCGTACAGCACCGCGGTGCCGGGCCACCCGTACGCCAGGCTCGCGGGGTCCCACGGCGCTGTCCCATACCCCGGATGCCGGTTGGCCGGGTCTGCGGCGACCGCCGCCACCTCATCCGGGTCGGCGCACCGCCGCGCGAGCAGACGCACCAGGTCGGCCGCGCGCCGCGCCTGGTCGCCAGTGAGGTACCGGGTGGGCGCGGTCAGTGTGTCAGGCACGGCCGCACACCACCTTCCGAACGCAGCCGGCGGAAGAACCCGAGCACCCCGGCGGTCCCAGTACCCCAGCCGCTGCTCGCACCGGATAGCGAGTGGTCCGGGAAGACCGGCCGGCCGGGGGTCCCACCGCTGCGCGCAAGGATCAGCGCGGCGATGTCCGCGGCGCTGTGCCAGTACTCGTCCGCTCCAGTCACGCAGGCCAGATCGATCAGAAATTCGCCCAGGCCCGCGAGCCCGCAGCATTGCGACACAAGCGGCATCCAGGGCGCCCGGTCAAGGCAGCTACGTGCCAGCTGTTCGGCGACGCCGAGAAACGGGCCGTCCGGGTCCACCGATCCGGCTCGCGCGAGCGTGGTGCCGACGCCGGCCAGTCCGCCGCACCATGAGCCGAGGCCCGGGGAGGTCCGGGACGGCGATGCCACAGCCCTGACAGCATGGGCGGCAAGGTCCGCACAGATCCTGGCGGTCGCCGGGTCCGGTGGCTCGCCGGTAAACGCCGCGTATTCGAGCAGGAAGTACGCGACCCCGGCTCCTCCGTGCGCGAAGTCGTGATCAGGTCCCAATGCGGAGGTAACCTCGCGACTGGCGCGGGCCGACGAATAATCGCCGGCCAGCAGGCGACGGCGGCACTCCGCGGCGAGGGCGAGATGGCACTCGGCCACCGCGCCGCGCGTGCGTGCCGCCACAAGCAGGTGACCGAGCCCGGCACCCGCAAGGCCGTGCATGTGATCGGCGGACGTCAGCCCGGCCAGCCACCACCGCATCGGCCGTGCGGACAGCCGCTCGGAGAGCGTGGCGGGCACATCGGCCGCTTGGCCGGCGGACGCCAAGAACAGCGCGATCCCGGCGCGGCCGTGGTGAAGGCCCGGCGGAAGGTCGTCCAGCGGAACCCTGGCCACCGTCCATTCCGCCAGGCGGCCGAGCAGTTCACCCACCCCAGGACGGTGAGCGTGCTGGGCGAGTTCGAGACCGATCCCGGCCGAGCCGTCATAAAGGCCGGTCACCGGCGGTGTCCTGCGCCGCGCGCCGTCGTCGGCGAGCAGCCGTTCGACACTCTCGACACAGTACTCAACCGCCGCGTCCACGATCGCGTGGAGCGGTGCGGCAAGCCGGGGCGGAACGGACGGCAACGCCGCTGCCGGGATCGGGTCGCGGCTCCGCAGCAACTGCGCGCCGACGGCCCGCTCGTCGGGGTCAAGGCTCAGCAGGCTCGCGAGCACCCTGTAGACCAGTTCCTCGGTCGGCAGGGCCGCGGCCAGGCAGGCAAGACTGCGGTCCCGGTTCGTCGCGTCGTCGCCGGCCACGCATACCGGATCGAACCCGGTCGCGGCGTAGTAAAGCACGCAGCCAAGACCGTAGTAGTCGTCCGCAGCCTGGGCCGGGGCGTCGCTCCACTGGCCGGCCAGGCTGTACCCGGGTGTCGCTCCTTTCAGCTGCCTGCCTTGGCAACGGCTGATGCCAAAGTCGATAAGGTGGGCCAGCCCGCGCTCGTCCAGAACCACGTTGTGCGGCTTGATATCGCGAACCACCACGCCGCGCGCATGAATTTCGTCCAGAAGTCCGAGCAGCCGGCAGGCGAGCTCCCACCAGGCCTCCGTCGAGTACGCGCCGGAGGCACGCACCTGAGCGTGCAGGTTGCGAGGACCGAGATCCGTGATCACCAGGTACTCGTCGGCGCGCTGCCGGACATAGTCGACGACCTGCGGTACTCCTCCGACACCGGACAGGGCGGCGAGGACTCGATGCTCGTGGCGCAGTCGCTCCCGCGCATCGATTCCGTCGACGTCCTCACCGGCCCATGCCCTGGCCTGCTTGATTACCACACGGCGTCCCGTGTCGACAGCAACAGCGCGGTAGATGTTGCCGGACGGCGCTCGATGGATCCCCGTTGTGATCCGGAAGCGGCTCTTCGCTACGGTCGCGGTGGGCACCGGCCCGGCGCTGGACTCCGCGAAGGGATCTGTGGCCCAGGGCGGGCAGCGGAAGGTCAGTTCCGCCAGGCCAGAGAAGACTTGTCCATTCGGCCCGAACATGACCAGCTCACTGTCCCCGAGAGCACTTATCCGGTAGGTCGCGCAGAACGGCCCATAGCGGTAGTACACGGGAGCGTCGGGGTGCACCTGGCGGTCGCTGAGCACCCGCGGCCCTTCTCGGCCGAGCAGGGCGGCGACCAACTCGCGCGCGAGGATTACGACGTCGTCCTGCGCAGGGTAGACGGTGATGGCCTTACCGGCCGTCGCCTGACCGGAGAGGCCGGAGTTCAGTTCACGTAGTACGTCGGCCGACCTGGCGAACTTGGCGCTGCAGACGTGATCGCGCAAGATCGGCAGCACTCGATCGATGGTGTCACCGAGTTGCTTTGGGCGAGCGGAGATGTGAATCTTCCAGCCGTGCGGGGTCGACGGCACGGCGGGATGACCCATGTATATCCAGGTTTCATCGGCCCCGAAAACATCGACACCGTGACTCGAAAATATTCCACGGAAGTCAGCTGAAACATTTTCGAGAACAGTATCTACTGCCATAATAAGTTGCTCCAAGAGAGAAGAAGTGCGGACCCGCGGGTGCACCGTAAATAGCGATACACCCGCAGGTACGCCTCCTATTAAGCCACTCAGCGGATCACGACGGGCACAGGCCAGAGGTGATCTTGCAATAGCATGAAGCCCACCAGGTGGCGGGACAGTTGCTCGTGCTCTGATTCGCAAGCCCGTGCCCGGCGTATCCGGCCTCGTCCTCGAAGGCGATCTCGAGGTTGTCGATGTCGATGTCGAGGTCTACGGCGTCGGTCGGCGCCTGCTGCTCATTGGTGATAGACATCCTGACCTCATCCTTCCGTTGTGTGATCTGCAGCTACCGGTTAACCGTTTCCATGTTCCGCGGGCCGCTCCGCGACTCCTGCTCATCGGCTATCGATCATCAGATAACAAAGAACAGCGGATCAAGGGCAGATGAAGAGACGCCGGCAGTGAACTCGTCGCTGACTTACTTCGCGACCCCCCGGCCACGGAGGGCCTTTGATAGCGGGAGAGAAACAGCCTTGCTCAGGAATCGCGTCATCACCGCCGCAACCAGCATGATCCTCGTGCTGATCGCAGCACTAAGCATGGCGGCACCGGGTCACACACGGGAGCGCAGGACCGCCGACTCTCCCTGGGGCTGAGCGCCTTGGGACAAGAGCCTTACGCCGGACGGCCTCCGGAATCCGGTGTAAAGGAGCGGGCGCGGTTCCGGTTCATGAAGGGAGATCTGTTGTGGCCGAGAACAGGCATGACGGCGAGGCGTGGCCGCAGGCCGCGATCCTGACAGAGCTGCCCCCGGTGGCCCGGCTCGGCCCGTCTTTCGATCCGGACCGGTTGCTCGCCGACCTAAGATGCCTCAGCGGCAAGGCGTGGGGCGGGCTGAAGAACGAGACCCAGGCCGGGGCCGACGCGGCTCAACTGGGTTGGCAGTCGCTCGCGTTGCGCGCCATCGGCGGTGACGCGGCGCGGACCGACGCCGGCGGGCCGGGCCTCGGGGAGTTCGCGGACACGCCGCTGCTGGCCCAAACGCGCTATCTCGCCGAGGTGCTGGCCAGCGTGCCCGCGCGGCTACGGGGCGTGCGCCTGCTGGCGCTTCGCCCTGGCGCGCACAGCCCGGTTCACGTCGATCCCGCCTGCGGCCTTCCCTGGGGCACTGTGCGGCTGCACGTCCCGATCGTGGCGCAGCCGCAGGCGCGGCTGGAGATCGCGGGCGACGCGCACATCTGGCAGCCGGGCAGCTTCTGGTATGGGGATTTCACCCGCCCGCATCAGGTCATAAACGACGGTCCCGGGACCAGGGTGCACCTAGTGATCGACAGTCACATCACACCTGAGTTGCTGAGCCTGTTCCCCGCCGAGTTCCGGCGGCCGAACGTGCTGGACGAGGTCCTATTCGACCGCACGCAGTCGCCCTCACGGCGAGAGACGAGCGGCGAACTCCGGTGCGAGTTCAGCCTGCCAGGGCTCGGCGGCGCCGGTCGTCCGCCGAAGGCACGGATCGACTGGCACGGAGGTCGGCTCGCCTACTTCCTGGACGGGAAGCCCGTGTGCCGGCTGGTGCACGTCGGCCATGACGAGTTCCGGTTTGCCGGCTGGACAACCCAGCAGACCCTGCGCGTCCATGCCGGCGGAACCGGGCATTCCGTCACTATGTTCATCCGGACCGGGAAACAGGCCCACGCCGTCCAGGTGGATGCCGTCCCCGTGGATGCCGTCCCCGTGGTTGCCTCCTGACGGCCCTGGCGCTCAGCCGATCGACACTCGGGATATGGAATGTTGACACTCGGAATCTCCGGTTCCTTCTCCCTGCCGGGAGATGAGGTCCTGCCTGAACTCGGACGCGGGTTCTTTCACGACTCAGCCGCGTGCCTCATCGGCGAGGCAGGAGTGATCGCCGCGGTCGAGGAGGAGCGGCTCAACCGGGATAAGCACACGAACGTGTTTCCGGTGCAGGCGATCCGTGCCTGTCTCGACCAGGCCGGCGTCACTCCGGCCGATGTGGATCGGGTGGGTTACTTCTGGGGCGAGACCTCAGTGGACGCCTCGATCAGCATGAATGTGCTGCGGTATCCGCGGCTGCCGCTCCGCGGTGCGCGCGAACTCCTGCTCGACCGCCTGAACCGGTATGTCAGCGTCAACCTCCGCGACCGGCATGTGAAGTTCGTGCGCCACCATGACGCTCATGCGGCCTCGGCCTGGTACCAGTCCGGTTTCACAGACGGCTTGGTCGTGGTGATGGACGGCATGGGCGATGCCGAGGCCGTGTCCCTGTATCACGGCACAGCGGACGGCATGCGCTTGTTGCGGACTCATCCGGTCACAAGCTCGCTCGGCTTGTTCTACACCCGGGCAACCGAGCTGCTCGGCTACCGTGAATTCGACGAGTACAAGGTCATGGGCCTTGCCCCGTACGGTGATCCGGACGCATTCCGCAAGATCCTGGACTCGTTGCTCCAGCTGCACCCAAGGGGCGACTACGAGCTGGATGTGCCCGGTCTGCAACAGGCGGTGATCGGCTCCGGCTACCGGCCGCGGCGAGCCGGGGAGCCGATTCTCCAGGTACACAAAGACCTGGCGGCCTCGATCCAGCAGACGCTTGAACGCGTGGTGTTCCACATGCTCGCACACTGGCAGTCACAGCTGGGACTGACAAGTGTCTGCTTCGCCGGCGGCGTGGCACAAAACAGCACGATGAACGGCCATGTGCTCGCCAGCGGCCTGTTTGAACGGATGTTCGTGCAACCAGCCAGTCACCACGCGGGAGCCGCGCTGGGCGCGGGTTCGATGCTCGCGCTGCACGCCGGTGAGCGGCGTCACGGCGTCATAGCCGCATCGCTTGCGCAGCGGGACGCCTATCTCGGCCCCGATCTGGGCACCGACCGGGACATCGAGGAATGCCTGGGGCGATGGCACGAGCTGGTGACCTGGGAGCGCCACGACGACATAGCCAACCGCGCCGCGGAACTGCTTGCCGACGGCGAGGTGCTCGGGTGGGCGCGCGGCCGGTCCGAGTTCGGACCTCGTGCACTAGGCAACCGCAGCATCCTCGCCGACCCACGACCGGCGGGCAACAAGGACCGCATCAACGCGCTGATCAAGAATCGGGAGGGCTACCGCCCTTTCGCGCCCGCTGTCGTCGCCGAAGCCGCGGCGGAGTACTTCGACCTGACCAGCACCTCATCCGCGTTGGACTACATGGGCTTCGTGGTGCGGGTTCAACCGGAGAAACAGAGCATGCTGGGTGCGGTCACGCACGTCGACGGCACCGCACGGGTGCAGGTGGTGCGACGAGAGTCCAACGAGACGTTCTGGCGCCTGATCCGCCGGTTCGGCGAGCTGACCGGCGTGCCGATACTGCTCAACACCTCGTTCAACAACAACGCCGAGCCGATCGTGCAGACCGCGCATGACGCCATCGTGACGTTTCTGACCAGTGGCCTGGACCACCTGGTCCTCGGCGACTGGCTGGTCAGCCGCCGCCCGGAGTGCCGATCCCGGTATGCCACGCTGGGACTGCGGATCGCGCCGCTTGCGGAAGTGACCAGCACGGTGTCCCACGGTGCGAAGGAAAACGCAGCAGCCTACGGAATTCACCGGCGTGGTTATCGTCACCAGGCACGACGGATCAGCGAGTCCGCCTACCGGCTGCTGTGCCGGGCCGACGGCAGCACGCCATTGTCCCGGCTGCCCGCCGGGGAAGATAATACAGCCGTGCTCGACGAGCTGATGGAACTGTGGCAAGCACGGCTGGTAGAACTGCGACCGGTCTGTTGAACAGGACTCTAACCACATTTAAAAAGAGTTCAACCAAAGTACTGAGCTTCTACGAGTTTTACCCATTCACCTTGGGACTGGCGTATCGCCCGGGCGATCTGCGGTTCGGTCATTAGAGTCCGGTGCCCCCGGCGACAGGGCAGGTCATAGATCACTTCCTGCAGGTTCCGGTTAATGAAATCGAGCCGCCACCGGGCCTCCAGTTCTTCGGCCGGTGCGGCGTCGGCCAGCTGCCGCTGGGCGATACGAAGCTGAACAGAGCCGGCCACCGGCGTGATCTGGTATCCCTCGTGGGAGGTGATGTCCAGCCGCCAGCTCAGCAGCGGCCGGTACGCTGCCACGCCGATCTGGGCATCGCAGTGCGCGCATATCAAAAACTTTCGCACCCGCTTCCAAGTCAGTCCCGGCATACCTGGATTTTAGCGGAGCCCGCCGGGGCGCATCTCGGCGCCTGGCCTCTGATGGCCTTGCGGGTCATCCTGATCCTGGGCACGGCTCGTGGGGTTGGCGATGACGGTAGCTGTGATGTGCATCGGTGGTTCGCGCCGGCACTGGTTAATCGAGCGCACCATTGACGAGACCTAAGTTAGTGTCTAAAGGACATTAGCGGTGCTGGTAGATTATCAATCATCCCGCCACCAATGAAAGCAGGTTGTTCGTTTCAATGACAGTCGAGTTCGCTGACCAATGGGGAATCCATCCGCAGCAGTTCTGGATGCGCGGCAGACGGCCAGAAAGACCCGTCCGATTCGACTCCGAGATCGGGATGTGGTGCGTCTACGGTCACCGCGAAGTCATGACAGTCTTGTCGGATCCGGCCACCTTCTCTTCGAATATCGGACGCACTGCGCCGAAAGAGAACCTGTTCGCCTCGGGAAACCTGACCCAGATGGATCCGCCGCGGCACAACCGGGTGCGCAAGTTGATCGGCCGGGCCTTCACGGCGAGCGCCGTCGAGGGCCTCGCCCCGCGCATCGAGGCACTGACCAAGGAGCTGCTCGACCAGGTGGTCGGACGGGACCGGATGGAGCTGGTCAACGACCTCGCCTATCCGCTGCCCGTGATCGTGATCGCCGAAATGCTCGGCGTCCCGGCCGATGACCGGCGCCTTTTCAAGCAGTGGGTGGACACGCTCCTCGGCAATACCGAGAAAGTCTCCCTCACCGAGGACGAGGGTGAGCGTCAGGCGCTGCTGTCGGAAGCGTTGGAACAGAGCAAGAAGCTCCTCAACTACCTCGCTGAGCATGCCGAGGACCGACGGAAACGGCCGCGCGAGGACCTGCTGACCCGGCTTGTCACATCCGAAGTGGATGGCGCACGTCTTCAGCCGGAGGAACTGGTCAACTTCGCCTACATCCTGCTTCTCGCCGGACACATCACTACCACCATGTTGCTTGGCAACACCGTGGTGTGCCTTGACGCCAACCCCGCGGCTGCCGCCAAGATCCTGGCCGATCCGGCGATGTGGCCCGGGGCCATGGAGGAGTCGCTGCGGCTCTTCAGCCCGTTCGCCTCGCTCAACAGAATCACCAGTGCCGAGGTAGAACTGGCTGGGGAACGGATTCCGGCGGACACCATGGTGATGGTGTGGCTTGGCGCCGCAAACCGGGATCCGCGCGTGTTTCCCGATCCGGATGCCTTCCTCCCGGACCGGAATCCCAACCCGCACCTCGGTTTCGGCTGGGGTAACCACTTCTGTCCCGGCGCGGGGCTGGCACGGCTGGAGGGGCGGATCGCACTGCGCCTCCTATATGAGAGGTTCCCGCGGCTGCGGACCGATCCCGATGCCCCACCGGAGTTCAACCGCAGCCCGAACACCACTGGCATCCGCGCGTTGCCACTGCTGCTCACCGACTGATCGTTCCGGACCCGACGGCGGACCCGACGGCGGATCCGGCGGCGGATCCGGCGGCGGATCGCCCCCGCCCGTACTTTTGCGGGGCCCGGCGCGGCGGCTGCAGCACGCCCTCCAGGAGCGCCTGCTGGAGGCGGTCCGCGGTGGCCACATCCGGCTTCCGGGCGGCGAGCACGTCGGCGTAGATGAACGACTCACCGAGCCGGACCAGCGCGTAGGCCAGCGCGTCCGGCTCGATGACCGTGACCAGGCCGAATTCGGCGATGTCGCGGCGAAGCAGCCGCTCGACGAAGGCAACCATGCCGGTCTGCACCTGACCACGCGGATCGGTGAGGACCCGCATCGCGAGGGCGGGTTCGTCATCGAGCAGCCGGCGCAGCCCCGCGGCCCGCGAGACGATGGCATTGATGTGCCTGGCGGTGCCCGGCGTGTGCAGTTCTCCCGGCGGGCGCTCGGCCTCCCAGCGCGCCGTGGCCGTTTCCAGTGTGCGCTGGGTGAGCAGCCACAGCGCCTTGCTGAGGAGTTCCTCCCGGCTCCCGGCGTGGCGGAACAGCGTAACCCGGGACACGCCGAGCTCGTGGGCCAGGCGCTGCATATCGAGCCGCCGGCCCTCGCGGATCCACCGCGCGGCGAGCGCCACGATACGCCCCTCACGCTGGCCGGCGACCACGTCGTTTACGATACCCGCGCTGGCGAGAGGTTACTGGGCCAGGTAACGGGTCCGCCTGTACGGCTTGATCAGCGGCAGGCCCGGAATACCGGGAGCGTCTCGGGTGAGCCGTCCGGCCGGACGAACTCCACCTGAACCGGCAGGCCCTCGCGCAGCTCGGCGGGATCGGCGCCGACCAGCTCCGTCCACCACCACGGCCCCTCGTCGAGCTCGACAATCGCCACGATGGATTGCGCCCGCTGCGCACCGTCCACCGGCTTGGCGTAGGTGACCGCCCAGCTCACCACGCGGCCGGTACCGGCGGCGGCCACCCACTCGAGATCCGTCGACCCGGCCGAGTCGGTGTACACCTGCGGCGCCAGCATCTCACCGGTCACCCGCGAACGGCGCAGCAGGAACTCCCCGTTCGCGGTGCCGTCGAAGAACTCGGCGGTCTCGGCGTCGCGCGTGACCGGAAGGATCATCGAGCACCGCCGAGTACGAGCGTCGCATGATGGTCGAAGACGCCTCCGTTGCCGCTGACCAGGATGAGCTCGTGGTCCTCGGCCTGCCGTTCGCCGGCCTGCCCGCGGGCCTGGATCACCGCCTCGGACAGCGGCGTCATACCCCACAGGTAATAGGAGGAGAGCTGGCCGCCGCCCGTGTTGAGCTTCAGCTTCCCGCCCGGGTCGAGAACGCCCGAGGTGACGAAGTCGCCGCCTTCGCCTTTGGCACAGAAGCCGTAGTCCTCGAGCGAGATAAGCACGGTGAACGTGTAGCAGTCGTACAGCTCGACGACGTCGATGTCGGCCAGCGTCACGCCGGCCATGCGCAGCGCGGCCGGGCCCGACTGCGCCGCCCCGGTGACCAGGCCCAGGTCCTCGTTCCGTTCCAGGAACCGGCCCGGATGAGCCTGGGCCCAGCCGAGGATGCGCACCGGGGGCTGCCTCAGCGAGGCAGCGCGCTCGGCTGTCGTGACGATCACCGCGATGCCGCCGTTGGACACGACGCAGCAGTCGAGCAGGTGCAGCGGCTCGGCGATCCAGCGCGAGGCGTGGTAGTCCTCGATCGTGATCGGCTCGCGGAGCTGGGCGCGCGGGTTGGCGGCCGCCCACGCGCGCTGCGCCACCGCGATCGCGCCGAGCTGATCGTGGTTGGTGCCGTAGCGGAGCATGTGCCGCCGGGCGGCGAGGGCGTAATAGTGGTTCGCGCCGAGCACGCCGACCGCCGCCGTGACGCCCCGCCAGCCGGTGCGCTTGGTGGCCGCGGTCTCGTAGGCCGCCCTTGACCCGCGCTCGGCGACCAGGGGCGCGTCGGCATGCACGCACGCGACCACGCTGGCCGCGCCCGACTGGACCATCATGGCGGCGAAGGACACCATCGAACCGGCCGTCGAGCCGAGCCCCTGCATCTCGGACAGCAGCTTCAGGTCACGCAGCCCGAGCTGCCGCTGCAGATCGAGCTTGACACCGCCGCTCAGCCCGGACGAGACCAGCAGTCCGTCGATGTCAGGCAGCGCGAGCCCGGCGTCGGCCGCGGCCAAGCGCACCGCGTCCGCCGCGAACTGCGACGCGGTACGGCCATATACCCGGCCGACCTCGGTGATACCGAGCCCGGCGATGGCCGCGGCCGGAGGCCCAGGCAAATCCAACACCGCGGTCATGGTGCCTCCAGTGGCTCTGTCTCCAGCGGCAGGGTGACCTCAACCTGACCGGGGCCCACCGTCACTTCGTCTCCCACCTTGCTCACCAGTTCCAGCGTGACGATGCCGTCTGGCTGGATGCTTGTCACCGTGCCCTGTATGGTCACTATGGAGCCGACCAGGTTGAACTTGCGCATCCGGAATCCGCTGATCGACCGGATCGTCCCGGCGTCGCCGATCCAGTCGCGCACCACCCGCTCCCATGTGCCCAGGAGGAAGAACGTGCTCGCGTACGCGTCCGGCGCGTTGGTCGCCTTCGCGTAGGAGCGATTGTGGTGTATCGAGTTGAAGTCACGGTTGCCGCCGGCCGCGGCCACCAGCCGGTACAGCGGCAGCGCGAAGTCGGCCGGCCCGATGGGGTCGCCCACGTTCACCGCGTTTACGGTCCGCTGGATCATGACAGGTGCCGTGTGCCGCGCCAGGCCATCGTGCCGCCGTCGATCTCGTACGTCGCGCCGGTGATGAACGACGCGTCGTCGGATGCGAGGAAGCACACCAGCTTGGCAACCTCGTCCGGCCGGCCGCGGCGCGGGATCAGGTGGTTACCGGACATGTTCCGCTCCTGGGCGACCTGGTCGGCGGCGAGTTCGAGGAAGTGGTCACTCATCGGCGTTTTGATCGACCCCGGACAGTAGCAGTTGCACCGGACGTCCGGGGCCAGCGCGATCGCCAGCGAGCGGCTGAGCTGGATCGTCGCCCCCTTGCTGGCGCTGTAGGCGGGGGCGGAGTAGCCGGTCAGCCCGGACACCGATGACGCGTTGACGACGGACGGGCCGCGATCGGAGGCGCGCAGGTACCTGGCCGCGTATTTGACGGCCAGCCAGTAGGACTTCGTGTTGATGTCGAAGACCGCGTCCCATGCGTCCTCCGGCAGCGTCTCGAACGTGGTGTCCGGCGGCGCGAAGCTGAAGTCGAGGACGCCCGCCTGGTTGACCAGCGTGTCCAGGCCGCCCATGTCGGCGACCGCGGCCTGGACCATATGCTCGATCTCCGCGGCGTTGCACAGATCCACCCGCACCGCGGATGCCTTGCCCCCGGCGGCCAGCACCTCCCGCGCGGTCTGCTCGGCGCCGTCGAGGTTGATGTCGGCGGCGACCACGTGCTCGGCGCCCTCGAGCGCCGCCTGCACGGCGATGGCGCGCCCCATGCCCTGGGCCGCCCCGGTGACCAGCATCCGCTTGCCGTTAAGCCTCACCAAAGGAACATATCATATGCATGAATTGTGGTGAGTTCGCCCGTCCCCGTCCCGCCCTCCAACCCCTTGAACGCCACATTCAAGGGGTCAGGACCCCATGGATGTGACATGGGTGCGGCTCCTCCAGAGTGGGCAACATGCCGGTGGTGCCATCGGTGCCGCTCAAACCGATCAGTAGCGCTATTAGAGCGTGCCCGATGGTGCCATCGGTGCCGCTGGCCAGGGAGCAGCACCTGGCTGGTGGTCCCTTTAAGGGAGCCGCATCCAATGGGGTTGCGAGTGGGAGGCTGGCGTCGGGTACCGGCGCTTCAGGCGGCGAAGGCGGGGTGGACGTGGTCGCGGAACAGCTCTAGGGTCCGCAGCATGCGGTCCTGGGGCAGGTCGAACCACTGCATCCGCAGGATGACGTAGGTGAACCCCTGAGCCTCGAGCTCCTTCAGCGCGGCGACCGCGCCCTTCGGGTCGGTGAACAGGTAGGAGCGATCGGCCGTCTCCTCGGCCGCGGCGTCGGACCGCAGGTGCTGGTAGCCCGCGCTCTGGTCGGGCGCGTTGAACGCGGCGTACTGCCGGGTGAGCGCACCGCGCGCGGCGACGCCGATCGAGCGGGCGCGCTCCGCGTCGTCGTCCAGCACCAGCTCGCGGCGCACCACGACCTCGGCCGGCGCGCCGAGACCGAGCGCCGATCGCTCCTCGCGGTACACCGTGAGCAGCGCCCGCAAACGCTCCGGCGTCTCATGCGGCGGGATGATCCAGGCGTCGCCCAAGCGGGCGGCTCGCCGGGCGCCGGTACGATGCGGACCCGCGCCGATCCAGATCTTCGGGCCGCCCGGCTGCACCGGCGTGAGGCTCAGCCGCTGGTCCTCGATGCCGAAATGCTCCCCGCGAAACGTCACACGCTCGCCGGACCACAGCGCGCGCACGATCGCGACGCTCTCCTCGAACCGGCTCACGCGCTCGTCCATCGGTACGCCGAAGGAAGCGAATTCGTTCTCCCGGTAACCAAGGCCGAACCCGGCGATCGCCCGGCCGCCCGTGATGTGATCGAGCGTGGCGAACTCCTCGGCCACGCCGGCCGGATGCCGTAGCGGCAGGATGAACATGTTGGTGCCGAGGTACATCTGCCCGGCGTCGGCGGCCAGCGCGCTCAGCAGCGGCAGCGGTTGGAGGGTGGGCATGTTGCCGAGGTAATGCTGGAGCACCCATACCGAGTCGAGGCCCGCGGCGCTCGCCGCGCGCACCTGCTCGCGAAGCATCGGTACCCGGTCCGCCGCCGTGACGCCCGGCGGGAAGTCGTTCATGATGGCCAAGCCGAACTTCAATGACGCCCTCCGCGCTTCTATGCTATTCATATGCATTGATCGTCAATCGTAACGGCGGGTCATATCTGAACGGAACCTGGCCGGCCCGCGCGGCCATCTAGGGGTGTGGCACCCCGAAGCGCGAACGGCCCGCGGCCGTGGCGGCCGCTGACCGCACTGACGATCATCATCGTGATCATGCTGATCTCGATCACTGGCCAGGACACCTTCAGCCCAGGCCAGTGGCATCACCGGTTCACGGTCGGCCTCGGGCTTGACCTGTCCAGCGGCACCCAGGTGACGCTCCAGGCAGAAATGCCGCACGGACAGCCGTCGTCCGCGCAGATGAATCAGGCCCGGTCAATACTCCAGTCCCGGGTGAACAGCACCGGCACCACCGGCGCGCAGGTGCAGCAGCAGGGTCCCAGCCTGATCGTGGTGTCGGTCCCGGGCAAGGGTTCGGAGCAGGTAATCAACCTCATCAGCACCACCGCGCAGATGAGGTTCCGGCAGGTGCTCCTGTTCGAGCCGTACGCCCGAACGGCGCACTACGGGGACGCCAGCCTCGTCAATCCGGCCACGATGAAGCTGTTCGGCAAGCTCGTCTGCAAGCCCGGTAAGGGCGGGAACGTCGACGACAACTGGAAGGCGACGGTCGACTACGTTCCGCAGCAGGCCCCGTGGGACGACGCCAGCAGCCAGATCGTGTCGTGCGACGCGGCCGGAAACAAGTACATCCTGGACAAGGCGGTGTTCAAGGGCACCGACGTGACCGGGGAGAGCGCCGGGCTCCTGCCGGACTCCACAGCCTGGGCGGTGACCCTGACGCTGAACGGCGCGGCCGCGCATGCGTTCGGCAACCTCACCACCAAGCAGTACAACGACTATTACCCGAATGCCGGTACCAGCGAGGACGACGCCGTGCTCGACCAGACCGCGCTGGTGCTGGACGGGGACGTGACGTCCGCGCCGCAGACCCGGGCCGTCCTCACCGGGCAGTTCGAGATCAGCGGCTCGAGTAGCGCGCCGTTCACCAAGCAGCAGGCGACCCAGCTCACGGACCAGCTCAAGTACGGCGCGCTGCCGCTGTCCTTCAGGCAGCTTTACCTCACGTCGATCTCCCCCCAGCTCGCCCGGACCTCCCTCGACGCGGGGCTGACAGCCGCGGCGATCGGGCTCGCCGCGGTCATGGCCTACTCGTTCGCGTACTACCGGGGCCTAGGCCTGGTGTCGATCTCCAGCCTGGTCATCGCCGCCTGGCTGGCCTACCTGTCGGTAGTGCTACTCAGCCGGTACCAGAACTTCACCCTGTCGCTGTCGGGCATCGCGGGCCTGGTGGTGGCGATAGGCGTCACGGCTGACTCGTTCGTCGTCTTCTTCGAGCGGCTCAGGGACGAGGTGCGCGACGGCAAATCACCGCGGGCGGCGGTGGAAAGCGGCTGGAAACGCGGCCGGCGGACGATCCTGGTCGCCGATACCGTCTCGTTCCTGGCCGCTATCCTGCTCTACCACTTCGCGATCGGGGACGTGCAGGGCTTCGCCTACACCCTGGGCCTGACCACGCTGATCGACGTGCTCGTGGTGTTCTGCTTCACCAAGCCCATGGTGACCCTGCTGGCCGGGACTCGATTGAATTCTGTGATTGATTATCATAAATTAGCGGCATGTCCGACCTTGTCAGCCGCCCTGATGTGTTCGTGGGCGGACGGTGGGTACCGTCCCTCGGCGGAAGCGAGCAGCCCGCTATCGACCCGGCCACCGGCGCGGCGTTCGGGTCGGCGGTGCTGGCCACGGCGGCCGATGCCGACGCGGCCGTGGCGGCCGCCCGGCAGAGCTTCGACGCGGGCGTGTGGGCCGGCCGCGCGGTGGCTGAGCGCGCCGCGGTGCTGCGCGGCGCCGCCGGCTACCTGGAGCGGCTCGGGGCGGACGCGGTCGACCTGCTCACCCGCGAGCTGGGCTGCCCGCGCTGGTTCTCCGAGCGGGCGCACGTCCCCAACCCGATCCGTCACCTGCGGTACTACGCGGACCTGATCGAGACCGAGCCGCTGGAGGAAATCCGCGCGGATGGCGCGAACCGTAGCCTGGTGATCCGCGAGCCGGCCGGTGTGGTCGGCGCGATCACCCCGTGGAACGGGCCGCTCTGCTCGCCCGCCATCAAGATCGGCCCGGCGCTGGCGGCCGGCTGCTCGGTCGTCCTGAAGCCTCCGCCGGAGACGCCACTGACCGGCTATCTGCTGGCCGACGCCTTCGCGGCCGCCGGGCTGCCGGACGGCGTGCTGAGCGTGCTGCCCGGCGACCGCGACGTCGGCGCGCACCTGGTCAGGCACCCGCAGGTGGACAAGATCGCCTTCACCGGCAGCACCGCGGCCGGGCGGCAGATCATGGCCGACTGCGCGGCGCGCATCGCCCGGGTGACGCTCGAGCTCGGCGGCAAGTCGGCGGCGATCGTGCTGGACGACGCCGACATCGAGCGCGTGATCCGGACCGTGATCCCGATGGCGTTCACCGTGAACGGCCAGCTCTGCATCGCGCAGAGCCGCATCCTCGTGCCCAGGCGGCGCCAGGCCGAGTTCGCCGACGCGCTGACCGCGGCGTTCGCGGCGCTGCCCGTGGGCGATCCGTTCGCGCCGGACACGCAGATCGGCCCGCTGGTCAGCGAGCGGCAGCGGAACCGCGTCGAAGGGTACCTGGCGCTGGCTGGCGAGGAGGGTGCTCGCGTCCTGGGTGGCGGCCGTCCGCGCGGTCTCGACCACGGGTACTACGTCAACCCGGCACTGCTGGCCGACGTGGACAACCGGATGCGGGTGGCGCAGGAGGAGATCTTCGGGCCGGTGATGGCGATGATCCCCTATGACTCGGAGGACGAGGCGGTCGGTATCGCCAACGACTCGATCTACGGGCTGTCCGGTTCGGTGTGGACGGCCGACCGTGATCGCGGGCTGGGGATCGCGCGCCGGATCCGGACCGGCATGATCAGCGTGAACGGCGCGCCGCAGGCGTGGGGCACGCCGTTCGGCGGCTACAAGCAATCCGGCATAGGGCGCGAAACGGGACCAGAGGGCCTGTATTCCTTCACCGAACTCAAGTCAATCGCGCTCGGCCCAGCCTGAGGCGTCGGATGAATGTGGCAACGACCCGGTTATAACCGGTTGAATGTCACATTCATCCGCTGGGGGGAGAGGGGATCAGGTCTGTGGGGGGAGGGGGTGGGGTGGGGATCTGTGGGGGGAGGCTAGGAGGGGGGGAGGGATAGGACGGTGGACAGGGTGGTGCCTAGGATGGCGGTGGTTTCGGACGGGGTTAGGCCTAGCGTGCGGACGGCGGCTATCTCGGCGGCCGGGTCGGCCATCGGCCAGTCGGAACCGAAGATGATCCGGTCGGCGCCGTGGCGCCGGATCAGCGAGCGGACGCGGTCACGGTCGAGGTCGGCCAGGCGCGGCGGCCAGGACGTCTCGAGGTAGGCGCGGGAGCCGACCACCAGCTCCTCGGCCTCGTCCAGCATGTGGTAACCACCGAAGTGGCAGGCGATCAGTGTCAGCGCGGGCACCGCGTCGAGCGCGGCGCGCAGCGCGACGGGAGCGCCGCGCTCGTTCGCGTCCGCCGAGCCGCCCGCGCCGGCGTGGGTGATCACGACGATGCCGGCCTCGGCCAGCGCGTGGAGCAGTTCGATCACCCGCGGATCGGCCAGCGAGAGGTCCTGGAACAGCGGGTGGAGCTTCACGCCGCCGATGCCGTTGTCCCGCAGCGACGCCAGGTTCACCGCGGCAGGCAGGTCCGGATGCACGGTCCCGAACGGAGTGAACAGCGACCGGTCCACGGCACCGATCCACTCGTTGGTGCGCTGGACCGTGCGGGCGACGTTGGCGACACCCAGCACCATCGCGTGCCCGACCCCGGCGGCGTCCATGGTGCGGCGCAGCCCGGCGAGCGTCCCGTCGTGCACCGGGTCCAGGCTCGCGGGGCGCCCCGCGAGCACCTGAGCGGCGATATGGTCGGGCCAGACGTGGCAGTGCGCATCGATGATCATGGGCGCGTCGATGATCACGGCTCGCCCCGCTTGATCAGCTGCCTGGCCAGTGAGTCGAGGATGGCCTCGGTCGAGCCCTCATAGATCCGCATCGGCCGCGCCTCGCGGTAGAGCCGCTCGATGAGGCTGCCGCACAGGAGGCCGAAGCGGCCCATCACCTGGACGGCCCGGTCGACGACCCGGCCGGCCACCTCGGTGGCGCCGACCTTCGCCATCGAAGACAGGTGCAGGTTCGCCCGCGGGTCACGGGCGGCCGCCGCCGCGGCCCGGTACGTGAGCGAGCGCGCCATCTCGATCTCCGTCCAGGACAGCGCGAGCAGCGAGGGCACCGGACCGAGCCGGGCGAGCGGCATGCCAAACTGCTCCCGGCTTGTGGTGTGCCGCACCGCCTCGTCCAGCGCGGCCTGGGCGACGCCGACCGCCGCGCCGGCCACCGACACACGGAACGTGGCGAGGGTCGCGAGGACCAGCGAGAAGCCCTGACCCGGCTCTCCGACCCGGTGCCCCAAAGGCACCCGCACGCCGTCGAAGACGACGTCGCCTAGGACGTGCGGGGCGATGATCTGGTGCGGCCGGGTGACGCTGAGCCCGGGCGCATCGGCCGGCACCAGGACCAGCGAGTACCCCTCCCCTTCGCGGCACAGCACTGTATAGAAGTCGGCGTCCCCGGCATTGGTGATGAACGACTTGTGCCCGTTGACGACCAGGTCATCACCGTCGGGCGTGAGCGTCGTGGTGATCGACTTCAGGTCGGAGCCGACGTCGGGCTCGGTGAGCGCGAGGGCAGCTATGGCGTCCAGCGACGCGACGGCGGGCAGCCATCGCTTGCGGACCGCTTCGCCGCCCGCGGCCGTCACCGCGAAGCTGCCGATGCCCTGCATAGCGAACAGCGAGTCGAGGTGCCCGCTCACGCCGGCCAGCACCTCGCGGACGACCGTCACGGCGAGCGAGTCAACGGACTCGAACCGCCCGCCGTACTCCCTGCTGACCGTCACCGTCGCGAGACCGCTGTCCCGCAAGGCCCTGCGCATGTCCGGCTCCAGTGTCACGGACACAACCAGGGCGCGGGCCTCGGCTTGCAGTTCGAGGTAGCGGGATGGGAGCTCAAACGATCCAAATTCCTGCATACCATTAGCATAGGATGGCGTAATGACAATGTTCGACCTCACCGGCAAGGTCGCGCTGGTGACCGGCGGGAGCCGGGGCCTGGGCCGGGAGATCGTCGCCGGATTCGCGCGGGCCGGCGCCGACGTCGTCATCGCCAGCCGCGACCTGGACGCCTGCGCCGCGTATGCCAAGGAAATCACCGCCGCGACCGGACGGCGCGCGCTCGCATACGGGGTGCACGTCGGCCACTGGGACGAGCTGGACGGCCTGGCCGACGCGGCGTACGCGGAGTTCGGACGGGTGGATGTGCTGGTCAACAACGCCGGCATGTCGCCGCTCTACGACACGGTCGACTCGGTCAGCGAGGCACTGTTCGACAAGGTGATCGCGGTGAACCTGAAGGGGCCGTTCCGGCTGGCCGCGCTGATCGGCACCCGGATGGCGGCCGGCGCCGGAGGGTCGATCATCAACATCAGCAGCACGGCCGCCGCCAGGCCGCGCCCGGACGTGCTGCCCTACGCCGCGGCCAAGGCGGGGCTCAACGCGGTGACGGCGGGGCTGGCCCGTGCCTTCGGGCCGAGCGTCAGGTGCAACGCGATCATGGCTGGCACCTTTCTCACCGACGTCAGCAAATCGTGGGATAAGGACCTTTTCAACGAACGGGCGGTGGGATTTGCATTGCGGCGCGGCGGCGAGCCCCGCGAGATAGTCGGAACCGCGCTGTACCTGGCCAGCGATGCGTCCAGCTACACCACGGGCGCGGTCATCACCGTGGACGGCGGCCAGTAGCGGTGGCTAAGCGGGCCAGACAGTAGTACCCCGTCGTTAATTATGATAATGGTTGTGAGTATATGACCGAAGCAGTCCTCGTTGACGCGGTGCGTTCCCCGATGGGGCGCGGTAAGGCTGGGGGCGCCCTATCGGGGATCCACCCGGTGGACCTGCTCGCGCAGGTGCTGACGGCTCTGATCGACCGGACCGGCGTCGATCCTGGCTCCGTGGACGACGTCCTGGTCGGCTGCGTCGGGCAGAACGGGGAGCAGTCCGCGACCGTGGGCCGCCAGGCCTGGCTCGCGGCCGGCTACCCGGTGCACGTGCCGTCCACGACGATCGAGCGCAAATGCGGCTCCGGCCAGCAGGCCGTCGACTTCGCCACGCAAGGCGTGATGGCGGGCGCCTACGACGTGGTGATCGCCGCGGGCGTCGAGTCGATGAGCCGGGTGCCGATGGGCTCGGCGCGGCAGGGGGCGGATCCGTTCGGTCCTGGTGTGCGGGCACGTTTTCCCGACCTCGTGCCGCAAGGGGTGAGCGCCGAGCTGGTCGCGCGTCAGTGGGGCCTGACCCGGTCGCGGCTGGACGAGTACAGTGCGCGGTCGCATCGCCTTGCCGCTGCCGCGCGGGACTCGGGTCGCTTCGCCCGCGAGATCGTCCCGATCACCACGCCGGACGGCGCGAAGGTCACCGAGGACGAGACGATCCGGGCCGGGACGACGGCCGGGAAGCTGGCTCAGCTGCCGGTCGCCTTCGCGACCGAGGAGTTCGTGGCGCGGTTCCCTGACGTGGAATGGAAGATCACGGCGGGCAACTCGTCACAGATCACCGACGGGGCGGCCGCGGTCCTGGTCATGAGCGCGGAGCGGGCCGCTTTGCTCGGGTTGCGCCCGCGGGCGCGTGTCGTGGCGTCCGCGGTGTGCGGCGACGACCCGACGCTGATGCTCACCGGGCCGATACCGGCGACCCGCAAGGTGCTCGCGCGCGCCGGGCTCGATCTGGGGCGGATCGATGCGGTCGAGGTCAACGAGGCGTTCGCGCCGGTGCCGCTGGCGTGGCTGGACTCGTTTTCCGTCGATCCGGACCGGGTCAATCCGTGCGGCGGCGCGATCGCGCTGGGACATCCGCTCGGCGCCTCCGGGGTGCGGCTGCTCACCACGCTGCTGAACCACCTGGAGGCGACCGGCGGACGGTACGGCCTGCAGACGATGTGCGAGGCGGGCGGCATGGCGAACGCGCTGATCATGGAGCGCCTGTGAGCTCCGGGGTGCTGCTGGCCGAACGAAGGGGCGGCGTGCTGGTGCTGACGCTGAACCGGCCGGAGGTCCGCAACGCGATCAACGCCGAGACGGCGTGGGCGATGTCGCACGCTATTGACTCGTTCGAGGCCGACAGCTCACTGGCCGCGGCCGTGCTGACCGGGGCGGGCGGCACGTTCTGCGCGGGCATGGACCTGGGCGCCTTCCTCGCCGGGGAGAGTCCGCTGGCCGGGGTGCGCGGCTTCGCCGGGATCGTGGAACGGCCGCCGGCCAAGCCGATCATCGCGGCGGTGGAGGGCGCCGCGGTCGCGGGCGGCTTCGAGATCGTGCTGGCGTGCGATCTGGTGGTGGCCGCGTCGGATGCCCGGTTCGGGCTGCCCGAGGTGAAGCGCGGGCTGGTCGCGGCCGGCGGCGGGCTGCTGCGACTGGCCCGGCGTGTGCCGTTCCACCTGGCGATGGAGTGGGCGCTGACCGGTGACTTCGTGCCGGCTTCACGAGCTGAGCAGGCCGGGCTGGTCAATCGGCTGGTGCCTTCGGGTTCTGCGTTGGGGATGGCTTTGGAGATGGCTTCGTCGATTGCCGGGAACGGTCCGCTGGCGGTGGCCGCAACCAAGCGCATCCTGACCGAATGCCGGGACTGGCCGCTTGATTCGGAGTTCGAGCGGCAGCGCGCGATCAGCCTGCCGGTACGCGAATCGGCCGACGCGCGCGAAGGGGCGCTGGCGTTCAAGGAGAAGCGCGCCCCGCGCTGGACCGGGACCTGACGCCGCTGGGACACAGCTGATCAGCCATCGGGCCGCAGCTGGCCGATGCGGTCGAGCAGTCCGGCCGGGTCCTTCCCGTCCAGCTGGTCATCGCTGGCCACGCGGCCGTCATGCAGCGCGATCGCCCGGTCGCAGCAGGCCGCCACCTCGATGTCGTGCGTCGCGATGAGCAGGGTCGTGCCGTGACTGCGGCGGAGACTGAGCAGCAGCTCGATGATCTCGCGCCCAGTCGAGCTGTCGAGATTGCCGGTCGGCTCGTCGGCGAGGAGCAGCCGCGGGCGGGCGATCAGCGAGCGGGCGATGCCGACCCGCTGCTGCTCGCCGCCGGACAGCTCACCCGGCACGGAACGTTCCCGGCCAGCGAGCCCGACGGCGGCGAGCAGTTCCCGCGCCCGAGCCACCTTGTCGAAATCCGCGGGCCGGGGCAGCACCGGGGCGATCACGTTGTCCAGCGCGGTCAGCACCGGCAGCAGATGGAACTGCTGGAAAATGAAGCCAGTCCGCCGACGGTAGGTGTCGAGCTCGCGGCGCGACAGCCGGTCCACCCGCACGCCGTCGACCTCGATCTGGCCAGCGTCAGGCCGGTCCATGGCCCCGATCAGGTGCAGCAGCGTCGACTTGCCCGATCCCGACGGTCCGGTCACCGCCACCGCGGATCCCGGCTCGATCTGCAAGCTGACCGAGTCCAGGGCGGTGATCTGGTGACCAGCCGCCGGCCGGTAGACGCGGGTCACCTCGCGCAATCCCGCAGTGGCGCCGGGCATCACATCACCTGCCTCATTCGTCAGCCAACACGGAGACCGGGGCCAGCCGGCTCAGCCTGGCCGCGGGCACAGCGGCCGCGAGCATCACGACCAGCGCCCCGCCCGCTGCGGCCGACACACCGCTCAGCACCGCTAGAGCGGGCAGACCGTCACCGATGCCGGTGACGGTGGCCAGACCAGCCGCCGCCCCCGCGGCCCCGCCGGACAGACCGATGCCAAGGCCCTCGAGCAGCGTCAGCCGCCAGACGCTGGCCTGGCTCCAGCCGCAGGCCCGCAGCACCGCCAGTTCTCCGGCCCGCTCCCTGAGGCTGATCACGAGCACGTCCACGGTCCCGGCCACGCCGAGGACCAGCGCCAGGCCCGCTCCGACGTAGTCGACGCCACGCGCCTGCGTGACCACGGCGCTGCCCAGCAGCGAGACGCTGACCACGTTCCGGTAGGCAAAGGTCACCGCGAGCAGAATGGTCAGTGCCGCGACGCCGAGCGCCAGCGCGAGCGCGCCAAGAGCGGTCCGGCCAGGTACCCGGGTCAGGTCGCGCGCGGCCAGCCCCGGCAGGCCGCGGACCGGCCGGGCGCGCCGCATTCGCGGCACGGGCCGGCTGACCGCCTCCAGCGGGCCGATCCTGGACGCCCGCCAGGCGGGCAGTGCGCCGGCCAGGACGGCCAGGACGAAGGCCACCGGGATGACCAGCAACGGGTACCAGGCCGGTGAGCGCAGGTGCAGCACCCAGCCGAGCAGGGCCGCCAGCACCGCACCCGCCGCACCCGCGATCAGGCCGGCCGCCGCCGGTTCGGCGAGAACCGAGACGAATACCTCAACGCGGCTCCAGCCCAGGCTGCGCAGCGTACCGATCTCGGTCCGCCGCGCGCGGACCGAGGCGATCGTGGCGTGCCCGAGAAACAGGCCACAGACCAGCAGGATGAGCAGGAACAAGATAGCGCTCTTGCGGTCGATCGCGTTGATGATGGCGACCGCTACGCCGATGTGCGCCCAGTCCTCGTTGACCAGGACCGCGGATCTCGCGGCCACCCCGGCGGGCAGCGCTATCATCTGCGGCTCCGGCGAACTGCCCAGCGTGACGTCGAGATCCAGTTGCGGGAACATCCGGTGGATATCGGTAGCCACCGCGTTCACCCGGGCCCGCGACATCGCGTCGACCCCGGTGACTCCCTTGATCCGGATCATGATCGCGCTGACCGGGGCGTTCACCTGCTCGGGAGGCGTGATCCGCCCGTCGAAGAAGTACGGGATGGCGTTCAGCGTGGTCAGCATGGCGGGCGGCTGCTGCAGGTAGCCGCCTAGGTCGCGGTCGGGACGGAGCGGCTGGTCGTGCAGCGCCGCACGGCTGGCCGGGTCCGCGCCGGTTGCCCGCGGCTCACGGAATGTTTCCAGCGGCACCTGGCTGAGCGCGCTGAAACCGGCCAGCCGGTCAGGGTCGAACGTGCCGACCTGCCGCGGCAGATAGCTGTTCTGAGCGTCGCCGAGCCCGTCGTTCAGCACGGTGACCGTCCTGACCTGGGGTGCGGTGTTCTCCACCGGGGCGCTGGGGTCGAATCCCGCCGCGGTGTTCCACACGCTCGCTGGCTGCGACCCCGTCTGGCGAACGCTTAGCGTACCGTCTGGCCCGGGAACGTAGCTGACGCCGCCAGGGAGCCTGACGCTGTAGATCGTCGGGAACGGGCCGGTCGCATGCTGGAACATTGCGCTGAACGGCTGGCTGATGGTCGCCAGCGGCCGCCCGGGTAGGCCGGTCAGGTACCGGTAGGCGCCGGGTGTGTTCAGCTCGGCGGGCAGGTCGCCAGGACTGGCCGGGGTGAGGCGCTGCACCTGGACGTCCAGTGTCTCGTTGGCGTATGGTCGCGAGGTCATCAGCACCGGGAGATACCGGCTTCCGGGGTCCGGGTTGGCCGGAGGCGTGGCGGTGGCCTCGTTCTCCGTTAGCATCCGGCCGCTGACCAGTGCGCGGTCCAGGCCGATCAGCCGGTTCTCCCGCACCGGGTCAATCGCGGTCAGCTCGACGGGAAACGCGACGGCTATGTTAAATCCGATCGGGCCCGGTTGATTGAAGTAGCTCACGCCAGGAGTCCGGGTGGAGACGCAGTTGAGCTGTGTGCGCAGCCGCGGGTCGAACGGCGACGTGACGTGCCGCGGGCCATAGGCGCTGGCCGGAGTGGCGGGATCTTGCCAGTAGGAGAGCGGCTCCCGCCGTCCGTCCGGGTCCACGTTGAACCACAGGCAGGCCCACACCTGCTGACCGCGATAGCTCTGCGAGACTTGTCCCTGCGCTTCCCGGTTCAGCGGGGCCGAGGTGACGAAGACGTACATGTCCGCGTCAGGGAAGACCCGCTGCCCGCCGCCGACGACGTATGTGGGACGCAGCCGGTAGGCCTGGTACGGAGCGTCATTCAGATACGGCTGAATGCTGAAATGCACGTCGGCGAGGACATTCACGTACCCGAGGTTGGCCACCGGGGCGGCCACGTCGACCCCCTGGATCGCGGCGACCTGGTGATACTGAGCCAGCGTGATGCCACCGAAGATCCCGGACAGGAAGTTGCTCTGCACCAGCCCCCGGCGGCGTTCCAGCGCGGTCCTGGCACCGGGCGGGCGGATCAGGATGTCGTAGGCCGACCTCGCGTTGGCGCCGACGATGCCCACGGTGATCGCGCTGCTGGTGCGGACCGCGGCGGTAAGCAAGGTGAAGCTGGTAGCGGCCACCAGGATGCCGGCCGTCAGCGCGGCGACGCGGCCGGGAGCGCGGCGCAGCCGCGAGCGGATCATCCGGAGCACACAGCTACATTGTCACAATATATGACCTCAGGGTAGGGTTTACATTGTCACAATTCAGGAACCGGGAGCTGGGCAGTGCCTCTTCACCATGCGGTCCTCGTACTGCTCAGCGACGGGCCGGGTTACGGGTACGAACTCAAGACGCAGTTCGAGGAGGCGATCGGCCCCCAGTGGGGCGGCCTCAACATCGGGCACCTGTACCAGATCCTGGAACGGCTGGAGCGAGACGGGTACGTGGCTTCCAGCCACGTCAGCCAGTCCAGCCGACCGGACAAGACCCTGTACACGCTCACCGCGGCCGGCCGGGAGGAATTGCACGGCTGGGCGACACGGGCCTGGGTGCGGACCTCGGGCTTCCGCGATGAGTTGTTCCTCAAGCTCCTCGGGGCAAGCCGGCTCGGAGCTGACGCTCTCAGCGAGCTGCTCATGGCCCAGCGCAGCGCCTGTATTTCCGACATCGGCGCGCTGACCAGGCTTCGCTCGGAGCATGGCGGCGAGCCCTTGGTCGCGCTACTGATCGACGCCGCGATCGCGCATCTCAAGGCCGATCTTCAGGTCGTGGACAGCGCCGCGGCCCGGCTGTCCCCGGGCCTACGCCGGCCATCGTCGGATAGCCGGGCGGGGGCAGCCGACGACGATACGGCAGCTAGAGCGGCGGGCATGCGTCCGCCTAGGACTGGCCGGATTCCATGAGCTCTCGCGGGTCCCATAGCCAGCCGGGGCAACGTCAGCACCGGCGGCGAACCGTAGCCGTTCAGTGGCGTCAGCGGTTCGATCCGGATCCCTGTTGGATCCATCCGGATCCCTGTTGGATCCATCCGGGCGCGCCCTGGTGCAGCGGGATGAGAGTGGCCAGATGTGTGCCTGGGATCCCTGCGCCAGGACCTGCCGGGCTGGTACAAGCCCACGCCGCTCGACGAATTGCCAACATTGACCGCTATTTCATGCTCATGATTATATTGAATCGGCATGTCTGGTGTGGATATGTGTCGGCGGAGGTGCGATGAGCGAGGTTACGAAGGCGGCCGTCATGAAAGCCAGCGGCTGCCCGGTCAGCCATACCGACTACACCGTGCCGCGGCCGCTGTTCGAGACCTATGAGCTGCTCAACGCCGAACGCGAACAGGGTCCGTTCCTGTGGAACGACTCGCGGCGGCGGCCGTTCTGGATGATCACCGAGTACGAGCACGTGCTCGAGGCGCTGCAGATGCCGGACGTGTTCAGTAACGAGGTCATCAGCGCGCTGAGCCCGGAGCACACCTTTGACCTACTCCCCCAGTTTCTCGACCCGCCGGAGCATACGGCGATGCGCCGGGTGCTGAACCGGTGGTTCGCGCCCGCGGCGGTGCGCCGGCTGGAGCCGCTGGTGCTCAGCCGGTGCATCGAGCTGATCGAGGAACTGCGGCCGGTGGGCGGCTGCGACCTGGTCAGCGACTTCGCGATCCGGTTCCCGACCGACCTGTTCCTGGCCACGCTGAACCTGCCGATGTCCGATGGTGACGTCTTCCTGGGTCATGTCGAGAACGTATTCAAGAGCTTCGCCGGCCGCGAGCTCGAGGCGGCGGCGCGGTCCACGGACTGGATCCGCGATTACTTCGACCGGGCGATCACCGCGCGGGAGCGCGAGCCGCGGGACACCGAGATGGATTTCATTTCGCGGCTGCTGGTCTCCGAGCTTGGCGGGGCGCCGATCCCGCGCGAGGACATCATCACGATCTGCTACACCGCGATGCTCGCCGGGCTGGACACCACGCGCAGCGCGCTGGGCTATATCTTCCACCACCTCGCGCGCGACCCGGACCTCCGGCACCGGCTCACGGGTGAGCCCTCGTTGTGGCCGAAGGCAGTGGAGGAATTCGTCCGTCTGTACCCGCTGGTGTACATGGACGGGCGGCTGGTCACGCGGGATCTTGACTTCCACGGCGTGCCGATGCGCAAAGGGGACATCGTCTGGCTGGGCCTGGGCACCGCCAACCACGACCCGAAGAAGTTCGCCGGCCCGCGCACCTTCGACATCGACCGCGAGCACGTCAACCACCACCTCTCGTTCGGCGCGGGACCGCACCGCTGCCTGGGAATGCACCTGGCACGCCACGAGCTGGTCATCGCGGTCAGCGAATGGCACAAGCGCATCCCGGACTACGAGATCGCCACCACCGAACAGCTCTACGAGCGCGGCGCGCAGCTGTCCATCAACCGGCTGCCGTTGCGCTGGGAGGTTTTATGGGAGGTTTTATGGGTGCCGTGCTGTCCGTCGACGAATCCCGCTGCACCGGGCACGGGCGCTGCTACACGGAGGCGCCGAAGCTGCTCAGCGATGACGACGAGGGATTCGTGACGTTGCGCGGTAGTTCGATGGAGATCAGCGACGATGAGCTGGCTGACGCCCGCAAAGCCGTCACCGCGTGCCCCGAGCGGGCCATCACCCTGACAAGGACTAACTGAACCTGTCCACGGATTAAACTTAGGTCTTACGGAAGGAAGGGCGCCGCTTTCCGGTACCTTTTCTTCCACGGAGTCCCTATCTTCCACGAGATGGGCAGCCCATGTGCCCGCTATGCGATGCTACGAGTAAGTACACCAGGCTGGCGGGGCACCTTAGCTTGCCGTTTAACCTGTCGGGCTGGGCGCGGTCTTCTTTGTCTTGCTGGTGTTCTTTTTATTGGTCGTGGTCTTGCCGACGTCGTGGCGGGTGGCCGGGCGGCGGTTGGTTGATCCTGGCGGGCGGCCGGGGCCGGGTTTG
>JAFARZ010000403.1 GCA_019245115.1 Streptosporangiaceae bacterium
GATATGGCCGTTATGTGACGGCAGCTGCGGTGGACGACGTGGAAGAAAAGGGCTTCGCGGAGGATAGGGCGCCGGTTTCCGGCACCTTTTCTTCCAAAGGGCTCTTTTCTTCCCACTGAAGGATGGCCCATGTGTCCGCTATGTATCAGTATGCATAGTTCACCCAGGCTGTTCAGCGCACTCTAGCAAAGACGACATGCCCAACATGCCGCAAACGCACGTTATTTTGGCGCGCGCACCTTCGGGACGGCAACCGCCGCGGCGCTCGCTGCGCTCGCCGCGGCGAGCGTGAGCGAGCTTCGCGATCGCGTGGCCGCGAAGGCCCGGAGGGCCTTCCGGCCAGGCGATACTAACGGCGGGACGCGTCGCGGGCCGGGGGGTCCGGGGGGTTGGTCTGTACCCCCCGGAAATTACAGCTCGGGGGGGCGGTTTTCGAAGGGGGTACTGAGCACGACCGTGGTGCGGGTGGAGACGCCGGCCATCGAGCGGATCTGCTGTAGTAGCTCTTCCAGGGCCGAGGGTGAGGCGACGCGCACCTTGAGGATGTAGTTCTCGTCGCCCGCGACGCTGTGGCATGCCTCGATGGCGGTAAGCCCCTGCAGCCGCTGCGGAACGTCATCGGGCGCGGCGGCGTCGAAGGGCTTGATGGATACAAAGGCCGTCAATGGCAGGCCGATGTCGACTGGATCGAAGACCGCGGCGTAGCCCTTGATCACGCCGTCCTGCTCGAGCCGGCGTACCCGCTGGTGAACCGCGGATACCGAAAGCCCTGCCTGTCTGGCCAGCTCGGTGAAGCTCATCCTGCCGCTGCGGGCGAGCAACGACACGATCTTGCGGTCAATCTCCTCCACCCCGATACGTTAGCGCCCCCGCCGCTAACATTGAGCAACCAACGAAATATAACGAAATGGTCACGACGTTTACGCTCCTGTAACATCACGGTCTGGCCTGTCAACGGGGCGGAAAACGAAAGCTAACCTGACAGCCATGGCGAAGATCACTTTGGAACACGTGGAGAAGGTCTACTCCGGCGGCGTGAAGGCTCTCGACGACCTGTCCCTTGACGTCAAGGACGGCGAGTTCATGGTGCTCGTCGGCCCCTCCGGATGCGGCAAGTCGACGGCGCTGCGGTCGATCGCCGGTCTCGAGGAAATCACCGCCGGCAAGATCACCATCGGCGACCGGGTGGTCAACGACCTGCCCCCCAAGGACCGGGACATCGCCATGGTGTTCCAGAACTACGCGCTCTATCCGCACATGACGGTGGAGCAGAACCTGGCGTTCGGCCTCCAGCTACGGAAGACGCCCAAGGACGAGATCAAGCGCCGCGTCGGCGAAGCCGCGAAGATGCTGGGCCTGGAGCAGTACCTCAAGCGCAAGCCGGCCGCGCTGTCCGGCGGCCAGCGCCAGCGGGTCGCGATGGGCCGGGCGATCGTGCGCGAGCCGCAGGCCTTCCTGATGGACGAGCCGCTGTCCAACCTGGACGCCAAGCTCCGGGTCTCCATGCGGGCCAGCCTGAACCAGCTGCACGACCGGCTGGGCGTCACCACCGTCTACGTGACCCACGACCAGGTCGAAGCCATGACGCTCGGCCACCGGGTCTGCGTCCTCCGGGACGGCCGCCTGCAGCAGGTCGACACCCCGCAGACCCTGTTCGAGAAGCCGGTGAACCTGTTCGTGGCCGGCTTCATCGGCTCCCCCGCGATGAACTTCGTCACCGCCGACCTGACCCGCGACGACGGTCCCGCGGTGGCCTTCGCCGGCTACCGGCTGTCCGTGCCGCCCGAGGAGATCGACAACAGCCCGGGCCTGTCGAACTACTTCGGCAAGAAGGTCATCCTGGGCATCCGGCCCTCCGACTTCGAGGACGCCAGCCTCGGCGACGGGAACTGGGGCAAGATGCAGGTCACCACCAACGTCACCGAAGAGCTCGGCAGTGAGATCCACGTGATCTTCACGATCGACGCGCCGCCGGTGGAGCACGCGAGCATCACCGAAGCGGCGAAGAGCGACGAAGGCGACGATGAGACGGTCGCCGCGCTGATCGGCGGTAAGACGCTGTGGACCGCCCGGGTATCCGCTCGCAGCCGCGTCCGCCCAGGCCAGCCGATCGAACTCGGTGTCGACACGCACAACCTTCAGTTCTTCGACCCGGACAGCGGCCTGTCCATCGGCCACCCGGCCGCGATCGCCAGCGCCGCCGAGCCGGAGCCGGTCGACTAGCGCCGGTAGTCCCAGACAGACGCCGCCCGGGATCCCCTGGCCGTAATCATGGTTGACTGTAAGCATGCAGCATGACCCGGAAGAGCTATTCGAGCTGACGCAGGCGGCACCCGAGGCCGCGGACGCGCCGCTTCTGCATCACTTGGAAGGCTTCATCGACGCGGGCGGGGCCGGCCGCCTGCTGGCCGAACACCTGCTGGAGGACTACGAGCACGAGACGATCGTCAGGTTCGACACCGACCGGCTGATCGACTACCGGTCCCGGCGTCCGCTGATGACCTTCGAGGACGGCCACTGGGTCAGCTACGAAACCCCCGAGCTCGGCGTGCACCTGATCCGGGACACGAACGACAAGCCGTTCCTGCTGCTGACCGGCCCGGAGCCCGACCACGAGTGGGAGCTGTTCGCCGCGGCCATGCTCAAGGTCTCCGAACGCCTGAACGTCGGCCCGGCGATCAGCTTCCTCGGCATACCGGCCGGGGTCCCGCACACCCGCCCGCTCGGAGTGATCGGCCACGGAACCAGGGATGACCTGGTGACCGGCTCGCAGCGGCTGCCGAACCGGATCCAGCTTCCCGGCAGCGCGGCCTCGCTGCTGGAGCTGCGCTTCGGCGAGGCGGGGCGGGACGCCCTCGGCTTCGCCGTGCAGGTGCCGCACTACCTGGCCCAGGCGGTGTACCCGAGCGCGGCGCTGGTCCTGCTCAGCCACATCTCCGAATTCACCGGCCTCGACCTGCCCGGCGTCGACCTGCGCGTCGCCTCGGAACGCACCCTCGAGGCGATCGAGAAGCAGGTCGCGGAATCCGCCGAGGTCGCCGAGCTGGTCCGCGCCCTGGAGCAGCAGTACGACGCGGCCGCCGAGGAGGAGGAATCCGGGCTGCTGGCCGACGGTGAGCAGATGCCCACCGGCGACGAGCTGGCCGCCCAGTTCGAGCGCTTCCTGGCCGACCAGCAGCGCCGCAACGACCCTCCAGAGCTTTAAACGACAGCCAGTTCCCGGGGGGCGTTGTTCAGGCGCTCGGCGCCGTCTTCGGTGCACACGACGATGTCCTCGATCCGGGCCCCGTGCGCGCCCGGGTAGATCCCGGGCTCGACGGAGAACGCCATGCCCGGTTCGAGCACCAGGTCGTTCCCGGCCACGATGTACGGGTCCTCGTGTGTTTCGAGCCCGATGCCGTGCCCCGTCCGGTGGAAGAACGCCTCGCCGTATCCCGCCGCCTCGATCCGCGATCGCGCCGCCGCGTCGACGGACTCCGCGGTGACCCCCGGCCGCACCGACCGGCAGGCCGCCTCCTGCGCGTCGCGCAGCACCTCGTAGTACGCGGTGAACTCCGCGGGCGGAGCGCCGATGCAGTACGTCCTGGTGCAGTCCGAGCAGTAACCGGACGGCATCGTGCCGCCGATGTCGACGACCACCACGTCGCCTTCTTCCAGCACCCGGTCGGACACCTCGTGGTGCGGGCTGGCCGCGTTGGGTCCCGAGCCGACGATGACGAAGTCGACGTGGGCGTGGCCCTCCGCGAGAATAGCTTCCGCGATCCGGGATGCCACAGCTCGTTCGTTCAAACCGGGTTTAAGCCAGCCGGGCACCTGCGCATGCACGCGGTCGATAGCGGCACCGGCCTCCCGCAGTTCCGCCACCTCGGCCGGGGACTTGCGCATCCGCAGCTCGCGCAGCACGGTGGCGGCCAGCGCCTGGCGCGCGCCGGGCAGCGCGTCGCGGAACCGGAGCACGAACAGCGCCCACATCCGGTCCGACAGGCCCACACTGTCTATGGCGCCGAGCCGGTCCGCCACCAGCGCGAACGCATCGTCGGTCTCCCCGGTCGCGACCATCTCCAGGTCCGTGGTGATCGCCGCCCGCGCCGCGGCCAGCTCCAGCCGCGGCAGGAACAGCGCCGGCTCCCCGGCGGCCGGGATGACCAGGCAGGTCAGCCGCTCGAGCTGCTTCGCGTCGTAGCCGGTCACGTACCTCAGGTCAGGCCCGGGGGTGAGCAGCACCGCGTCCAGGCCCGCCGCCCCGACCGCCGCCCGCACCCGCTCCAGCCGCTGTGCCGGATAAAGCTGTTCCGGATAAGTCCGCACGTCCGCTCCTTAGGAAACCGCGGTCATGAACCTGCTCAGGGATGACCCGAGCCCCCATCGCTCTCCTAGTTCTTTCACACGAACGGGCTGTGGTGCCACCGCCGGCAACTTCCCCTCCACCGGGGGCAACGGGGCGTTGTCCGCGACCCGGACCACGGACATCGCCACCTCCAGATAGTCGCGGGCCTTGGCGAGCTTGTCCCTGGTGCCTTTGGGAAATCCGCCGTGGCCGGAGTCCAGGGCGTGCTTGATCCCGTCGACGCTGCCGAACGCGTTGACCAGCGCGGCCGCGCTCTTCTCGCCGATGCCGGGCACGCCGGGCAGGCCGTCGCTCGGGTCGCCGCGCAGCGCGGCGAAGTCGGCGTAGGCGCGGCCGGGTATGCCGTACTTGGCGGCCACCGCGGCCTCGTCGATCACATCCATGTTCCGCAGGCCGCGGACCGTGTAGATGATCCTGACCTGCCGTTCGTCGTCGACGAGCTGGAACAGGTCGCGGTCTCCGGTGACCACGTCGACCGGCTCGGCGGAGCGGGCGGCGAGGGTGCCCATGATGTCGTCCGCCTCGTAACCGGGATGGCCTGCGATCGCGATGCCGGCCGCGGTGAGGACCTCTTCGATGACCGGAACCTGGATCGAGAGGTTGGCGGGCACCTCCTCGGAGCTGCCATCGGCGGACAGGCGATGGGCCTTGTAGCTCGGCACGGCCTTCGTGCGGAACTCTGGGCGCCAGTCCATGTCCCAGCACGCGACCAGGCTGGTCGGCTTGCGGGTGCGGACCAGCAGCGTCATCTGGTCGAGCAGTCCGCGGATCGCGTTCACCGGCGTGCCGTCCGGCGCGGTGACCGTCTCCGGCATGCCGTAGAACGCGCGGAAGTATAGCGAAGCGGTATCCAGCAACATCAGCGAGCCCACAGGTGCAATGTTATTTCCCGGGGGGTAAACACCAACCCCCCGGACCCCCGGACCCCCCGGACCCGCCGACGCTCCCCGCCGCCGTCCGCCTCCAGCCCGCGCGGCCGACACATATCCGACATTTGGTGACATGGGCTGGCTATTGTGTGGAAGATAGGGGTCCTCTGGAAGAATAGGTGCCGGAAAGCGGCGCCCTTCTTTCCGCAGGGCGCCTTTCTTCCATGTCGTCCAGCGCAACCGCCGATCCTGCGGCCTAATTAATCGCTTGCGGTGAATTAGCCACCGAGATCACCCGTCGTCCACATGCAGAGTTTGAAGGCTCAGGGTCCCAGCGTGCCAATGACGCCATCGGCCCGGGCGCAGGCCGCAGGCCGGCCAGCCCCTCGCCCTTCACATCCATATAGCGCGGAAATTACATGCTACGTGGAAGTTTACCCGCCGTATTCGTACATTAAATTTCCAGGCAGCATAGATATTCCGTCTTAATCCAGATCCAGTTCGGGACTTACTGGGCAAACCTGGCACCGCCGGGCACCACCGAGCATGATCATGGGTCGTTTGCGGGAATAGTTACCGCCTACGACCCATGATCATGGCGGGCCGCACACCGCCCGGGCCGCACACCGCCCGGGGCAGCTAGAGAAGGACGACGTTGCCCTTGACGATCTTTATGTTCTTCTTCGGCAGCGGGCCGTTGGCGGGGCCGGTGACCAGGGAACCATCGGTGATGCGGAACTCGCTGCCGTGACACGGGCAGTCGATGGTGCCGTTCGCGATCTTGTTGAGGATGCACCCGACGTGCGTGCACACCGCGCTGAACGCGTGGAACTTGCCCTTCGTCGGCTGGGTGACGACCACCTGGTGGGCCGGGAAGATCTTGCCGCTGCCGACCGGGATCTCCTTGACCGAGGCGAGGACCGTCCCGGTGGTCATGGTGCCGGTCTGACCGGTGCCCATGCCGGAGTTGTTCGTGCTGGAACCGCTGCCCATGCCCGAACCGTTGCCCTGCATGCTTCCGCCCGCAGCGGTGGTGCCCATCATGCTCGTGCTGGGCGACGCTTGCTCACCGGGAGCCACACCCGCCTCGTTCGCACCGTAGGGCACGGCGGCGGTGCTGCACCCGGCCAATGCTCCCCCTAGGCCCGCCAGGCCTACCCCAAGTAGCACGCCACGCCTGGTGCTGCTCTGGGGTTCTTCGGTCATGACCGTCCTCTCGGGTCGTCGGTTGGGAATCGCCCCCGCGACTCATGTGTACGGGACCGCGGCCGCTGCACGTGCGCGACCGGGGCCCCCGTAAGAGTCTGGTAATCCGGGGCCGACCAGGGCCAGCACCCGGCGCATGGCCTCGGCCGGCGTCAGGCCGCGGCCGACGGCGACGCCGACCAGGTACGCGGTGAGCGGCGCGGCTGGACGGTCAACGTTGTGCGCCACCTCGCGGGCCAGGCCGAGCACCGCCTTGGTGTCCACCGTTCCGGCGTCGATGCCCAGGTCAGCGCATACCGTAATGGTCCACTGCTCGAGCGTGTTCATGGTGCCAGCCTATGGGGCGGCATCTCATGATCACGGCCAGATGCCGCCGTCGACCGGGATGTTCTGGCCGCTGATCCATGCGGCGTCGGGACCGGCCAGCATGGCGACCGCGCTGGCGATATCCTCCGGCTGGCCGAGCCGCTTCAGCGAGGTGAGCGCGATCAGCCCCTTGAACGTATCGCCGGGGTTCGCGCTGCGCAGCAGTTCGGTGTCGGTGGCACCTGGCGAGACGATGTTCGCGGTTATCCCGCGGTGACCGAAGGTGAGGGCGGCCACCTTGGTGAAGTTCTCCAGCGCCCCCTTGCCGCCGGTGTACAGGGCACCGCCAGGTGCGTGCATGCGGGTGTTCAGGGTGGAGATCGTGATGATCCGGCCGCCGTCGCGCAGCTTTGCGCCGGCGTACTGGATGATGAAGAAAGGCCCTTTCGCGTTGACCGCCATGTAGCGGTCGTACACGTCCTCGGTGACATCCTCGAATGCCACGGGAAGCCCGTCGGCGGCGTTGCAGACGACGATATCCAGGCCGTCCTCCAGGTGTTTGGCGGCCTCGGCGAACATGCGGCTTAGGTCGTCGAGGCTGCCCTGATCGGCGCGGACGGCGAACGCCTTGCCCCCGTCGGCGGTAACCTCGGCGACGACCTGCTCCGCCGCCTCGTCGCTGCGCAGGAAGCTGAACACGACGGTCGCGCCGTCGGCGGCGAGCCGCTTCACGATCGCCCGGCCGATTCCCCGCGATCCCCCGGTTACCAGCGCGCCCTTCCCAGCCAGTTGTCCCATACCGGCAGTATCTCTTACCGGGGCCGGTAAATCTTTTCGAGCGGATAGCCGCTGGATATTATCCATGTATGAGCAGTAGTTCAGATGTCCAAATGATCACTGGTCTCGATGACTGCTCGGTGCGGGTGGTGGACCGGGAGCGGGTCGCCACCGTGGTGGCCGCCATGCCGTCCGACGACGATATCGCCGGGCTGGCTGACGTGTTCGGACTGCTCGCGGACCCGGGCCGGCTGCGGGTGCTGGTGGCGCTGCTCGAGGGGGAAACGTGCGTGTGCGACCTGGCCGCGGTGGCCAGGACCAGCGAGTCGGCGGTGTCGCATCACCTGCGCCTGCTGCGGGCGCACCGGGTGGTGCAGGTACGCAGGGCCGGGCGGATGGCTTACTACCGGCTGGCCGACGCCCATGTCCGGCTGCTGCTGGACGTGGCACTGACCCACATCGGCCACGCGCCCGCCGCGTCGCACCCCGAGCATGCGCCCGCCGGAGGATCTGATGCCAGGGGCTGACCGGCACGGGCACGACGGCCACGCCCACGGCCACGCCGTCCGAGGAGATGCGCGGTGGCTGGGGGCGGCGCTGGCGCTGATCCTCGCGTTCATGACGGGCGAGGTGGTGGCCGGTGTGGCCGCCCACTCGCTCGCGCTGGTGTCCGACGCCGCGCACATGCTGACCGACGCGGCGTCCATCGCGCTGGTGCTGGTCACCGCCCGGCTGGCCGCCCGGCCGCCCGCGGGCGGCTACACCTACGGCCTCAAGCGCGCCGAGATCCTGTCCGCACAGGCCAACGGCCTGACTCTGGTGCTGCTGGCGGTGTGGCTCGGCTACTTCGCGATCCGGCGCCTGTTCTCGCCGCCAGCCGTGACCGGCGGGACGGTGCTCGGCGTGGCGCTGGCCGGCGTCGCGGTCAACCTGGCCGCGACACTGCTCATCGCGCGGGCGCCCGGACGGCAGCGCCTGAACGTCGCCGGGGCGTTCCGGCACATCCTTACCGACCTGTACGCGTTCGTCGCGACGGCGGCGGCGGGCCTGATCATCATGCTGACCGGGTTCGCCCGCGCCGATGCCATCGCCACGCTGATCGTCGTGGTCTTGATGGTCCGCGCCGGCTACGGCCTGATCAAGGACACCGGGCGGATCTTCCTCGAGGCCGCGCCGGCCGGGCTCGCCCCGCCCGCCGTGGGGTCGGCCATGGCGGCGCGCCCTTACGTCGCCGAGGTGCATGACCTGCACATCTGGGAGATCACTTCGGGCATGCCCGCCGCGTCCGCGCACGTGCTCGCCGCGCCGGGTACGGACTGCCACGCCGTGCGCGCCGACCTGGAGGAGTTCCTGGCCACCGCGTACGGGATCACGCACGCCACCTTGCAGGTGGACCACGCGGCGGTGATTTCGAGCGGCGCCACCGGCTGCGCGGAGAACCCGGGGACACCGAGCCAGCACCATTGCGACGACGCGCATGGGCCTTCCTACCGCCCGGGCGGCACAGCCTTACGGAGCGGGGCCTTACCGACGGCGGCGGGCCAGCCGCCCGAACACTAGCGTCGCCACCCCCGCCACCACGAACGACAGGATCGACGCCGACATCCAGGGCTGCGCGGTGAAGTGGATCCACCGCGCGAACGACGTCCACGCCGACGTCCACCAGCCCACCGAACCCGGGTTGATGAGCTGGTACATCACGAACCCCAGCGCCCACGGCACCAGCATCAGCCAGCGCGAGCGGGCTCCGGCCGTCAGGTCCCACCGGCCGCGGGACACGACGAAGTAGTCAACGATCAGCACCGCTGACATCGGCACGAACACCGAGCCGATCAGCACCAGGAAGTTCTGATAGGCGTTGACGTTCAGCCAGAGCGCGCCGGCCGTCGACAGGGCCGTGATCAGCCCGGCCAGGACCCGGCGATCCCACAGCGGCCGCAGGTTCTGGATCGAGACCGCCGTCGAGTAGACGTCGGCGAAGGACTGGTCCAGCTCGCGGACGGCCAGGACGGCGAACGCGAGGGCTCCCACGGGCAGCGCGATGAACGCGCCCCATATCTGGTTCAGGTCATCGTGTGCCACCGTGACCAGCGCGAACAGGCCGATGACGTAGCAGAGCACCTGGGTGATGCTGTAGCCGGCGATCGCCCCGGTGAACGCGGCACGGGACGACCGGGAATGCCTGGTGTAGTCGGCGGCCAGCGGTACCCACGAGATGCCGGCGCCCACCACGGTGTCCGTGGCCAGCCAGAATCTGGACCATGTGCCGTGCCCGAACGCCGGCAGCGGATGGCGGAGCAGCTGGATGAGCAGATATCCCATCACGATGAGGACCGCGACCGTGGCATACCGGCGCAGCACCCGGATCGCGCCGAGCGGATGGATGGTGAACAGCGCGGTGATCACGCCGCCGAACAGTACGAACGCCCAGCGCGGCAGCGTGTGCGGCGCGACGTGCGCGACGATGGCGTCCGCCGCGGTGGAGATCGTGACCAGCTCGAAGATCGCCCAGCCGACGCACTGCAGAATGTTGATCAGCGTCGGCAGGTACGACAACCGGGCGCCGAAAAGCCCCCGTAGCAGCACCATGGCCGGGGCGCCGGTCCTGGCGCCCTGCACGGCGGCCAGCGCCACCGGAAGCGTGCCGAGCAGGGTCCCTGCCACGATCGCGGTGAGCCCGGCGGTCAGCGAGAGCTGCGATGTGCCGCCTGGTGGCTGCAGCACGAACATGGCGGCGGTGAATCCGAGCAGGGACACCCCGAGGTTGCCCCACAGGCCGAACTGGTCGACCACGCTCAGCGACTGCGGCACGGGCTCGGCCAGCGTTCGCCCGACCTCGGAGTGCCGGTCCCCCGGAACGGTGACGAACGAACCGGCCGTGGATGTAGAGGTGTCTGCTGCCACCGCAGCCTCCCTACGCCGGAATTACCCGGACAGGTTCAGACGGTCGGTGGCGCATGAGCCACCCTCTCAGCCCGGTCAGCCCCGAGCTCCCGTGCGTTACTGGAGTTTTGCCGCCAGATTACCGCTACCGCGAGAATGTTGGAAATAGGTTACTAATTGATGACTCTATAGACACGCAGCGCCACCGCGAGGACGATGCTCGTTATCACCACGTATATCAAGGGAGGGAATTCGTGGAGCACACCTCGCTGTATGACACCATTGGCGGCGAGCCCGCCTTAGTAGCGGTTGTCGACGATTTCTATGACCGGGTACTGGACGACCCGGATCTGGCCGGATTCTTCCTCGGCACGAACATGACCAGGCTGAAGGGACGCCAGGTCGACTTCTTCGCCGCCGCGCTCGGCGGCCCGCACACCTATAGCGGCGCCACGATGCGGCAGGCCCATCAGGGTCGCGGCATCGGCCAGCGCCACTTCGATCTGGTGGCGGGCCATCTGGCCGGCGCGCTAACGGCCGCGGGGGTACCTGATGACCAGGTCGGCCGGATACTGGCCACCATCGCCCCGCTGGCCGACGAGATCGTTTCTGCGGCTATTCGCGGCTGAACCAGTCGCGGGCGCGTTCCAGGTCCTCGGGGGTGTCGCAGTCCAGCCAGGGCGGCGGCTCCCCCGGCACCGGATCGAGGTTTACGATCGCCGGTTCCAGCGGCCCGAGCACCCCGCGCAGCGAGTCTCCGTCGTACCCGCTCAGCGCCTCGCGCAGCGCCGCCGTCCGCCAGCACCCGGCCAGCCACTGCGGCCGTCCCGCGTCGTCGGCCAGCACCGCACCCGCTCCTCCGCTCGCCGCCGCGCGCAGCAGCGCCGCGACGTGCGCTTGCCGCAGGAACGGCAGGTCAGCGGCCAGTACCGCCGCCCACGGCGCGCTCACCTCGGCGAGGCCGCGCCGCAGCGCCGCCACCGGCCCGGCGCCGGGCGGTTCCTCGGATACGAAAGCGACGCCCTCGATACCGGCCCGCCGCGGCCCCACCACGACGACGGGCCGCGCCGCTCCCCCGGCCGCGATCACGTTCTCCAGCAGGGTCCGCTCCCCGACAACCAGGCCCGGCTTATCCCGGCCGCCGAGCCGCCGCGCGCCGCCGCCTGCGAGAACAATCAAGCACGAACGATCTGTGGTGACACCTCTGGTCACCCTCACCCCCCGATGGCGGACATCGGCCGGTCGGGCTGGAGGAACGTAGGATCGTTGATCCCGTGTCCGGGAAGCTTCACCGCCACCGCCCGCCGCCACAGTCCGGCGAGTTCCGCGTCGCTGGCCCCGGCACGCATAGGTCCGCGCAGGTCGCTCTCGGTGCGCGCGAACAGGCAGTTCCGCACCTGGCCGTCGGCGGTGAGCCGGACCCGGTCGCAGTTGCCGCAGAACGGCCTGGTGACTGACGCGATCACGCCGACCCGGGCGGGACCCCCGTCGACCAGGAACGTCTGGGCCGGTGCCGATCCCCGTTCGCGTCGGGTGTCGGGCGAGATGTCGAAGCTGGTGCGCAGCGTGGCCAGGATCTCGTCGGCGGTCACCATTTCGTCGCGACGCCAGCCGTGCTGGGCGTCCAGCGGCATCTGCTCGATGAAGCGCAGTTCGTAGCCGTGGTCCACGCAGAACCGCAGCAGCGGCACCGCTTCGTCGTCGTTGAGGTCGCGCATCAGCACGGCGTTGACCTTGACCGGGGCCAGCCCGGCGCTCGCCGCGGCCCGCAACCCGTCCAGTACGTCGCCGAGCCGGTCGCGGCGCGCGAGCTTGCGGAAGATTTCCGGTCGCAGCGTGTCCAGTGAGACGTTTATCCGGTCCAGCCCGGCGTCGCGCAACTCGGCCGCCTTACGGGTCAGGCCGATCCCGTTGGTCGTGAGCGAGATCTCCGGCCGCGGCTCCAGGCGTGCGGTCCGTTCGACGATGCCGGCCAGCCCTCGGCGCAGCAGTGGCTCACCCCCGGTGAACCGGATCTCGCGGATGCCGAGCAGCGTAACCCCGATGTCCACCAGCCGGACGAATTCGTCGTCGGTGAGCAGGTCCGGAGCCGGGAGCCAGTCGAGCCCTTCGGGCGGCATGCAGTAGGTGCACCGCAGGTTGCAGCGGTCGGTCAGCGACACCCGCAAGTCTGTCGCAACCCGCCCGAAGGAATCAGCCAGCATCACTACAGCCTAGCCACCATCTATCGCCCCAAACCCTCGCCACCACAACCTCAGGTCGGCCGGACAAGTCCGTACGCGCGTTCGGCCGGAACCCTGATCACCAGTCTTTTGTCGCGCACCATGGCGGCCCGGAAATCATCCCAGTCCGGGTGCTCGCCTTGTACGGACCGGTACAGGCCGGCCAGTTCTTCCACGGCCGCGTCATGGGGGTCCTTCGCCACCTCGGACAGCACGGCATGCCCGTCCACCACGACGTAGGACCAGAAGTCGTCGCTGGCCACGTGGAAGCTGGCCTGCGGGTCACGGCGCAGGTTCCGCGTCTTGGCCCGGTCATCGGTGACCGAGATCCGGATGATCTGTTCCTCCGGATCCCATCCGTACAGGACGTTGGACAGCTGCGGCCACCCGTTGGACCTCCTGGTGACCAGCACCCCTTGCCGCCGCCGGGCCAGCAGGCCGGCGAACCGATCCTCGATCATGCCCGGTGAACACTCCCGAGCGCCCTGGTGTTCCTCGCGATGATTACGGTTCGGTGCCGCCATCGTCCGTGGTCAGGGCGACCAGGAGGTCGTTCAGCCGGGTGACGAAATCGGCTGGTTCGTCGATCCGGGCGCCGAAGGTGAGGACGGCCTGGTTGTAGAGCACATGCGCCCAGTCGGCCAGCCTCGGCTCCTCGTTTCCGGCGTTTTCCGCGTTGAGCCTGACCAGCAGCGGATGACCCGGGTTGATCTCGAGTATCGGCTGGCTGGGCAGTCCGGAGCCTTGGAGCCGGCGTATCAGGTTCACGTCGATGTCGGCCTCGTTGGCGACGATGCAGGCCGGTGAGGCGGTCAGGCGGCTGGTCACCCGCACATCCCAGACCTTGCCGCCGAGGGCGTCCTTCAACTTGCCGCACAGGGCGGCGAACTCGGCTTTGGCCTGCTCCGCGGTTTCCTTCTCCGCCTCGTCTTCCAGCGCACCGAGGTCGGCCGAGCCCTGCGCGACCGACTGGAGGCGCTTGCCCTCGAACTCGTGCAGGTGGCTGACCAGCCAGTTGTCGATGGTCTCGCCCAGGAGCAGCACCTCGACACCCTTGGCCCGGAATGCCTCCAGGTGCGGGCTGGTCCGGGCGGCGGCCAGCGTCGGCCCCAGCACGTAGTAGATGTGCTCCTGGCCTTCCTTCATCCGCTCCACGTAACCGGCCAGCGAGACGCTGGCGTCGTCGCCGACCGAGCTGGTGGAATTGAATCGCAGGAGCTTGGCGAGGTCGTCCCGGTTGCCGTAATCCTCGGCCAGCCCCTCCTTGAGGGTGGCGCCGAACTGCTTCCAGAACGTGGCGTATTTCGACGGCTCCTTGTCCGCCATCTCGGCCAGCAGCTTCAAGATCCGCTTGGTGGCGGTGGAGCGGATGTTGCTGACGGCCCGGCTGCCCTGCAGCAGTTCCCGCGAGACGTTCAGCGGCAGGTCGCTGGAATCGACCACGCCGCGGATGAACCGCAGGTACTCGGGCAGCAGCTGACCGGTGTCCTCCAGGATGAACACCCGCCGCACGTGCAGCCGGACGCCATGCCGGGAGGCCGGCATCCACAGGTCGTACGGGGCGCGGGAGGGGATGAACAGCAGCAGCGTGTATTCGTAGGTCCCCTCGATCTTGGCGTGCACCCAGGCGAGCGGGTCGGTGAAGTCGCCGGACAAGTGCCGGTAGAACTCGTTGTAATCGCTGTCGTTGAGCTCGTTCTTGGGACGGGTCCACAGAGCGGTGGCCTGGTTGACCACCGTCTCGCCGACGCTGGTCTCCTGGTCAGGTTCTTCCGGCGGCTGGCCGGGTTTTTCCTCCGGCATCAGGATCGGCAGGCTGATGTGGTCGGAGTACTTCTGGATGATCGTCCGCAGCTGGTACCCGTTCAGCAGGTCGTCCTCCCCCTCGCGGAGGTGCAGCACGACCTCGGTCCCCCGGCCCGGGTGCTCGACGGTCTCCAGCGTGTACTCGCCCTTGCCGTCCGACTCCCAGCGGACTCCATCGCCGTCGGGCAGGCCGGCTCGGCGGGTCGTCAGCACGACCCGCTCCGCCACGATGAATGCCGAGTAGAAACCGACGCCGAACTGCCCGATCAGGGCCGCGTCCCGGCGCTGATCGCCGGTCAGCGCCTGCAGGAACTCGCGGGTACCGGATTTGGCGATAGTGCCGATGTTCTCGATTACTTCCGCGCGGCTCATCCCTATCCCGTTGTCGGAAACGGTGATCGTGCGCGCACCGGAGTCGTAGCTGACGTGGATCTGCAATGGCCCGTCAGCCTCAGGCGACTCGCCGCTCGACAGCAACTCCAGCCGCAGCCGGTCGATGGCGTCCGAAGCGTTGGAAATCAGCTCACGCAGGAAGATTTCCTTGTTGCTGTAAAGAGAGTGGACCATCAGGTCCAGGATCTGCACCACCTCGGCCTGGAAGCTGAAGCTCTCCTGGTCCGCCTGCGCGGTCACCGCTGCCTCCCCGCGTTACTCGAGTAACTGCCGCTGCCGCGGTCATGACCGCCCGCGCGGCATCCAGATCGCACATAGCGTACCGAGCGAGTCACGCGACTGTGAAGCCGCTATGCCCGCCGCTCACCCGGCCGGAGGGATGGTTCTGAACGGGAGATTGTCCGGGATTGACAACGGGGCGCGCCGGACTGTCGCGCTGGGCCATTTACCGGATTACTACTCGCGAGTAGATTCGGGGTTACGTACCGCTATCTTTCCGTAGCCGTATGGATCGCCGCGAGAGGAGACAACGATGAGATGGCTCCGCGGAGCTCGTCCGCTACTGACGGCAACGGCGCTGGTGCCTACGGTAGTGGTGGTCACGGCGCTGACGGTACCGGCCAGCGCGGCGACCACGACGTCTGCGCCGCGGCCGCAGGCCCAGGCCAATTCGGCTCAGCCCGCGAGCGCGGCGATCCTCCCTCCGCCTCCCGGCGACGCGTTCTACGTCCCGCCCGACCCGCTGCCGGCGGGACAGCCCGGCGACATCATCTGGTACCGGTCTTCCGCCTCGCCGGTGCCGGACGCGACCGCCTGGCAGATCCTGTACCTTTCCACCACCGCCCTGGGCGGCGCCACGGCGGTATCGGGCACGCTGATCGTGCCGTCCGCGCCGTACTCCGGAACCAGGCCGGTCGTGGCCTACGCCGCCGGGACACAGGGATGGGGTGACCAGTGCGCCCCGTCCAAGGAGATCGCCGCGGGCTCGTTCGACGAGGAGTTCGCGGTCAACAACCTGCTGGGTAAGGGCTGGGCCGTGGTGATCACCGACTACCCGGGCCTCGGCACGCCAGGCGATGAGACCTACAACGTCGGGATCCCGGAAGGGTACGCGGTACTCGACTCGCTGCGCGCGGCGACGCGGCTGCCCGGCGCGGGTCTGAGCGCGACCGCGCCGATGGCCATCGAGGGCTACTCCCAGGGTGGCGGCGCCTCCGGCTGGGCCGCGCAACTGCACGCCAGGTACGCCCCTGAGCTGCACCTGCTCGGCGCCGCCATGGGCGGGACCCCGGCGAACCTGCAGGCGGTCGCGGCCAACATCAACGGGTCACTCTTTTTCGCGTTCCTGGCCGGCGCGGCGATCGGGTTCAACGCCGCCTATCCGTCCCTCAATGTGAACCAGTACCTCACCCCGGCCGGCCAGGCCGCGTTCCAGCAGCTCGACACCATGTGCCAGGAACAGGCGCTGGCGACGTACGCGGGCAAGCGGATCGAGGACTACACCGTCGGCGGCGTCAACCCGGTCAACGACCCGCCGTGGCAGGCTGTGCTCAACGCGAACGACCTGGGTGCCATCAAGCCGGACCTGCCGGTGCTGGAGACGCACGGGCTACTGGACGAGATCATCCCCTACAGCGTCGAGCAGAGCCTGCACAACCAGTACTGCGCCATGGGCGTGGCCACCCAGCTGAACGGCTACCCGGGCGACCACGTGCTGACCGCGCTACTGGACCAGACTGACACTGTGAACTGGATCAGCGACCGGTTCGCGGCTAAGCCGGCGCCCAGCAACTGCTGAGGCTCGCGGACTCAGGCGGGGCTCGGCCCAGAAATGAGCTGATCGCGGCGGTGAAGAAGGCCGGATCGTCGAGCCATGGGAATGCGCGGCCCCTGGCTGAAGCTCGCCGGCCGAAATCCGTCCCGCCCCTGGGCGCCGAGCGTAGGCCAGCAAGTCAGCGCGACATGCTGGGTTTGGCACGGCCGCCTATGCCGAGACCGGCCGGGGAACGCGATTCGGAGAATGAGCGCCCGCGCGACCAGCGCTAACCGGGCGGCCGTCCTACACGTCTTCCAGCTCGAAGATCATGCTGTGGATCGCGGGGCACCACTCGGCCAGCTTCTCCACGTCGCGAGCGGTCTCCTGACCGGCCGGCGAGCTGAAGTCCCGGCGGAGCGAGTCCATATCGTCCCAGTCGAGTTCGGCTACCAGGTAGTAGGGGTCGGGACCACGCACCCGCGCCGTGTTACGGCTGACGGTATAGCGGCGGAGCCCCGGGAGCTGCTTGACCAGCGGGACGTGTACCTCGGAATAGTGCTTGTCGAACGCCTCGGCGTCGGTCGGCTGCTGGTAGAGCACCAGGAAACGCACCATAGCGCGAGCGTATCTTGCCAGGAGCGGTGAGCCGCGAAGCGGGCCGGCCGCCGGTTTGCGCGGATATGACCAATTACGTGTACGGCGGCACCCCCGGACGACGTGGAAGAAAAGCGCCACGTGGAAACTTAGGCGCCGGAAACCGGCGCCCTTTCCTCCGGAGGGCTCCTATCTTCCACGACGCGGCTGGCCCATTGCCCGCTATGCGGCGATACGCGCGGTTTCCCAAGCCGGCGCGGCATTTTTCGGCCCACTCCGCATAGCCGACATGTCGCAAATATACGTTATTTCGGCCCCGGCGGCGTCGCTGCCTGAAAGGCGACCGCGGCCTGCGGGACCGCGGCCTGCGCGAACGGGGCCTGCAGGACCGCGGCCTGCACAACCGGGCGCCTGCACGACCGGGCGCCTGCACGACCGCGGGCCCAGCCTTCGCCGCCGGGCGGTGCCACCGCGCGGGAGGCGCGAAATTTTCGCGGGTGCGGTGCCATGAGACGGCCCGGCCGCGGCACGTAGTTCCAGGCCACTCCCGGGGGCAGCTAACACCGCGGCGGGCGCTGTCAGCCACAGCCAGCCAGTTCGTTGACAGCCTCATTTGTTAACGCTAACAATTGCGGGCGCACGGCATCCGAACGAAGCAGGGCTATCGAACGGAAGGAAGTGGCTCAGATGATCGTCCGGCCACGATTTCGGCACGTGACAAATCGCCACGTGACCAAGGCCCTGCTGCTGACGGGCGCCGCGATCACGCTCGTCCTCGGCGCGCTGACCGGCACCGGGCCGGCCAGTGGCACGGCACGGGCGGCGACGTCGCTGCCGTGCGACATCTACGCGGCGGCCGGCACGCCGTGCGTCGCCGCGCACAGCACCACGCGGGCGCTGTTCGCCAGCTACACCGGTCCGCTGTACCAGGTCCGGCGCGCCTCGGACAACACCACCACGAACATCAGCCCGCTCAGCGCGGGCGGGGTCGCCAACGCCGCGGCGCAGGACTCGTTCTGCGCGGGCACGACCTGCGTCATCACCGAGATCTTCGACCAGTCCGGTCACGGCAACAACCTCACTGACGCGCCCGGCGGCGGGGCGGCGGGCGGCCCGGACAACCTCGCCAACGCGACCGCGGCGCCGACCGTGCTGAACGGCCAGAAGGCCTACGGCGTCTTCGTGGCTCCGGGCACCGGGTACCGCGATGACAGCACCTCGGGCATCGCGACCGGCGACCAGTCCGAAGGCGAGTACGCGATCTTCGACGGCACCCACTTCAACGGCGGCTGCTGTTTCGATTACGGCAACGCCGAGACCAACAACGACGACAACGGCGCCGGCCACATGGAAGCCATTTACTTCGGCAACATCACGGTCTGGGGCTTCGGCACCGGCAGCGGCCCGTGGATCATGGCCGACATGGAGAACGGCCTGTTCTCCGGATCCAACGTGCACCTCAACTCGGGCGATCCGACCATCAGCTTCCGGTACACGACCGCGATGGTGGAGGGCGAGCCGAACCAGTGGGCGATCATGGGCGGCAACGCGCAGTCCGGCGGCCTGTCGACGTTCTGGAACGGGGTACGCCCCGCGGGCTACAACCCGATGCACAAGGAGGGCGCGATCATCCTCGGCATCGGCGGCGACAACAGCAAGGGTTCGGCCGGCACCTTCTACGAAGGCGTGATGACCTCCGGCTACCCCTCGGCCGCCACCGAGAACGCGGTCCAGGCCGAGCTCGTCTCGGCCGGTTACGGATCATCGGCCAGCAGCGGGAACACGGTCACGGTCACCAACCCGGGCGCGCACACCGGCACGGTGGGCACCGCCACGAGCCTGCAGATCAGCGCGAGCGACTCCGCCGCGGGCCAGACGCTGGCCTACTCCGCCAGCGGCCTCCCGTCCGGCCTGTCCATCAGCTCCGCCACCGGCCTGATCTCCGGCACTCCCACCACGGCGGGAACCTCCAACGTGACCGTCACCGCCACCGACACGACGGGTGCCTCGGGTTCGGCCAGCTTCACCTGGACCATCGGCACCGGCAGCGGTGGCGGCGGCTGCCATGTCACCTACGTCAAGTCCAGCGAATGGGCCGGCGGATTCGTAGCCAACGTCACGATCGGCAACACCGGCACCGCGACGATCAACGGATGGACCCTGACCTTCGCCTTCCCCGGCGACCAGAAGGTCACCACTGCCTGGAACGCCACCGTCACGCAAAGCGGCGCCAACGTGACCGCGACCAACGCCAGCTATGACGGCACGATCAGCCCCGGCACCAGCGCGTCGATGGGCTTCCAGGGCACCTGGACAGCCAACGACACCGCGCCGGGCGCCTTCACTCTCAACGGCACCGCCTGCACCTGACAGCCTGGCGCAGAGGAGAAACCACCGCCGTTCGTGGAAAAGGCCTTCATTCACACTGAACGGCGGTGGTTCCACGGTCCGTAACCGATCACTGGGCGTTTACCGGCCGGCCAGAGGGTAGCAGATAAATCGTTATGCGACTTAACGAGGAAGCCATCGCGCCCGCTGGCCGGTCACGCTGGTCCCGGCTCATTCCGGTGGCGATCGTTGTCTACATCATCTCGTTCATGGACCGGACCAACATCAGCTTCGCGTTCAGCGGGATGGGACACGACCTGCACATCAGCTCGGCAGAGCAGGGCCTGGCCGGGGGAATCTTCTTCATCGGCTACCTGGTCCTGCAGATACCAGGCGGTCACCTGGCCGAGCGATGGAGCGCGAAGAAGTTCGTCGGGATCATGATCCTGGTCTGGGGTGTGCTTGCGGTCGCCTCCGGCCTGGTGCGGAACTACGCCGGGTTGCTCGTGGTGAGATTCCTGCTCGGCGTGGCGGAGGGCGGCATCTGGCCGGCCATCCTGGTGCTGATCAGCCACTGGTTCCCGGCTCGGGAACGCGCCAGGGCCTACGGCTTCTGGATGATGAACATCGCCATTTCGTCGATCGTCACGGCGCCGTTGTCCGGCTGGATCTTGACGTGGGGCAGCTGGCGCACCCTGTTCTTCATCGAAGGCGCCTTTCCGTTCCTCGTCGCCGCTCCGCTGTGGTGGTGGCTCGTCGCCGATCGTCCGTCCCAGGCAGCCTGGGTCAGCGACGACGAGCGGCGGTACATCGAGACCTCACTGGCCCGTGACAACGCCGGCGCGCCTCGCTTCTCCGGATACCGCGACGTGCTGCGCAGCAGCATGGTGTGGCGTCTGATCGTGGTGTACTTCTTTGTCCAGGTCGGCTTCTACGGCCTGAGCCTGTGGCTACCGCACGTGGTGAAGACGACGATCGGCGCGTCGATACTCGTGGTGGGGGCGGTCACCGCCATCCCGTACCTGTTCGCCATCGTCGGGCTGTGGCTCAACGCCCGCTCTGCCGACCGTAGCGGCCGTTACTCGGTACACGTGGCCGCGTCGCTGGCTCTCGGAGCCGTGGCGCTGGTCGTCTCGGTCGCGCTCGGCCATTACCCGGCGCTTTCCATCCTCCTGGTCAGCCTCGCGATGACGGGCGCCCTTGCCTATGACGGGCCATTCTGGGCCAGCGCCTCGCGCGCGGTGCCGGCCGCCCTGGCTGGCGGCGCGATGGGCCTGATCAACGCGCTGGGCAACCTCGGCGGATTCGCGGGCCCGTATCTCGGCGGCTACCTGCAAGATGTCAGCGGCGGCAGTTTCCTGTCGACCGCGGTGGTACTGGCCGCCGCGCTGTTGCTGGCGGCCGCGGTAGCGCTGACCCTGCGCAAGCACGCCGACAAGCCAGTCAGCTCACGCCGCCCCGCGGCAGAGGTCCCGACCGGCCAGCACCCCGCGGGAGCGGTCGTACCACGTCTCCGCAATTCCTGACCCCGTAATTCCGGCGCTCGCATCCGCCACGCGTCGGTCACCAGCTCGGTCAGGCGCTCGATGTCCACCTCTGTCAGCCGCACCAGCACCAGCGGCCAGCTGCCGTACTCCGGGGCGGTGAAGAAGATCCCCGGCTCGCCGAGGAGCAGAGCCTGCTTCTCGGCCTCGTCGCCGACGTAGAGCACCGCGACGTCGGTCCGGATGCGTCGCGGGCGGCCCGGCCTGCGCTCGGGATAGGACCACACGAACCCCTTGCCCCCCACCCGGAAGTCGAAGCCGTCGCTGTCGATCTCCTCCACCTCCGGCAGGGTCAGTGCCAGGCGGCGTACGTCTTCGGCGTCGGCCATCGATGTTCCCTCCCGGATCGCGCCACAGCACTAGCCACAGGCTAGTCCGATTAGTGTGGCGAGCCACCGATGAGTTAGCTGGCCGGGCACGGTCTTAACTGATGACCGCAGCTCGCGGGCCGTGAACATGCTTAGTAAGGAGGCCATATGTCCGCCGCCGCACTACCGCCCGTCGTTGACGCCGAAACCTGGCAGAGCCAGCTCGATGCCCTGCGCGCCCGGGAGAAAGCCGCGACCCGGGAACTCGACGCGATCGCCGCGCAGCGCCGGCGGCTGCCGATGGTCAAGATGCCGGACTACACCCTGGAGGGCGAGAAGGGACCGATCCGGCTGGCCGAGATCTTCGACGGCAAGTCACAGCTGATCGTCTACAACCACATGTGGTTTCCCGGCGAGCAGTGGCAGTGCCCGGGCTGCACCGGGTTCACCTCGCAGTTCACCCGGCTGGAGTTCCTGGACAGCTACGACGCCCGGTTCGTCATCGTCACCCAGGGCCCGATTGACGAGGCACTCGCGTACAAGCGGCTGACCGGGAACAAGATGACCTGGTACTCCACCGCGAACAGTTCATTCGGCGGCGACGTCGGCGCGCCACCTGGCGGCGGATTCGCTGTCAACGTGTTCCTGCGCGATGGCGACACCGTATATCGCACCTGGCACACCAACGGCCGTGGCACCGAGCAGCTCAGTTACACCTTCCCGCTGATCGATCTGCTGCCCTACGGGCGGCAGGAGGAATGGCAGGACTCGCCCGAAGGCTGGCCGCAGTCACCCACCTACAGCCGGTGGGCCGGTGCCGAAGCCATCGCCGCCCTGTACGGTCCAGGTGCGTGAGGACGCCCGGATTCATGAGTCGCCGCTTTTAGAAGAGAGTCGGCGGTCCGGATGGGATCGGTTCCGGGAGCGGCTCTACCTCGGGCACGCGGGCTCGCACATCGTCGTGGAACCGGCGTGCCAGCTCGAGCGCGCTGACGTTGTCTGGCGTATGGATGAATACGGTCGGGGAACGCCCTTCCCGCAGCCAGCCGGCGACTACATCGAGCCAGTGCTGCCATCCCGCGACGGTCCGAGCCGTGTCGTCCCGGCCGATGTAGCGGACGACGGGATGGGAGGTGAGAGCGCGTGACCGGCGGGGCACGCGCGGCTTCTTCGTCCACGCCTCCCGCTCGGCGTCGCTTCCGGGAGGGCTCCCGAACAGGACGGTGGTATCGAAGATTACCCATTCGGCGCCGACGTCACCGAGAGCCCTCTCGAGCTGTTGTTCCGACCGCGCGTCCTCGAAGAACTCGCGGTGCCGTACCTCGACGCAATACCGGTACTCGCGCGGGAGATGGCCAAGGAAACCGGTCAGAGCGCCGAGGTCGGCGGGGCCGAAGGACGGTGGCAGCTGAATCCACAGTGCGTGGGCACGCTGCCCGATGGGTTCGAGGGCGGCCAGGAAGGTGCGGAGCGGCTCGCCGGCGTCAGCGAGGCGGCGATCATGGGTGATCGGTTTCGGCAGTTTGAAGATGAACCGGAAGTCGGGACCGGTCTGCTCGGCCCACGATTTCACCGTGTCGAGGCTCGGTGTCGCGTAGAAGGTCGTATTGCCTTCCACAGCGTTGCACCAGGTCGCGTACGCGCTGAGGCGGTCGCGCGGCGACAGCGAACTGGGCAGGTAACGGCCTTGCCAAGGTGCGTAAGTCCACATCGCGCATCCGACATGGAGTTTCATGCCTCAGAGCCTACCGATGGCACCTGCCTTCTGGCTGGCTGGTGGTCGCGCCGGTCATGACCTCCGGGCGCAGATGTGGACAGTCGGCACTTACCGGGACCCTGCCGTCGTTCCTAGCGTCGTTGACGAGGCCACCGCAGACAGCGGAGGCGGACCAGAGAGGCAGGAACATGAGGAAGACATGGGCACTGGGCATCTGCGCAGCCGGAATAATCGCGGCTGCTGCCGGCGGAACCGGGATTGCGTCAGCTTCGCCGGGCGCAAGCCATGGGCACGATCCTTCGACGTTCACCGTGTTCACTCACATGGTGGAGGCGCACATCGTCTCCCCCTGTTCCACCTGCGCCCTGCCGCCCTTGCCCGCTGGGTCCAAAGTGAGTACCGAATACGTGAACGATCCGGTGTTCGGCCAGAAAACGGGTGGCCAGCAAATAGGTGAGGAAGCTCTCGTCATCAATACCGTGAGTTCGGATGCGTCCACCGCGTTGCTCAGCGGCGCGGTTAACTTCACCGGAGGAGGCCTGTCGGGCCAGCTCACCGTGCTGGGTGAGATCGACGCGCGGGCTAGTTCCGGGGTCGTGGCGGTGACCGGAGGCACCGGGAGCTTCCAGGGGGCCAAGGGCGAAGTCACCTACTCCGGGGCCGGGTTCACCTCCAAAGTCACCACTGTTGTGGTCCACCTGACCCGCTGAGGTAAGAGGAGGCCGCGATCGCGGGCGAAGATCGCGGCCTGTGTCCGGTCTCGGAGGCCTATGCGGTTCAAGATGCGGGAGATGTGATTCTTCACTGTTCCCTCGCTGATGAACAGGCGCGCGGCGATTTCGCGGTTGGTAGCGCCGCGGGCTATCAGACGTAGAACATCGACTTCGCGCGCCGTCAGCGACTGTCCGATCTTGCCCGGTCCCGTGTTATCGCCGGTCTCGGTGACCGGGACCGGGGCCGGGTGACGGGCCAGGGCTGACGCCAGACGGCTGGTGGCCTGGAAGTCGAACTGGGCGATGCCAGAACGTGCCAGTCGTACGGCGTTGGCGAGTTCCGTGGCCGGCAGGTCCTTGAGCAGGTAGCCGACGGCGCCGGCTCGCAACGCCTGAACCACGTACTCTTCGTCGTCGAAAGTCGTCAGCATGACGACCTGGCAGCCTGGAAGCTCCCGGCGAATCCGGCCCGTTGCCTGTGCGCCGTCGCATTCTGGCATCCGCACGTCCATCAGGACCACATCCGGGTCCAGCGCGATCGCCCTCTCAACGGCTTCCACGCCATCGCTGGCCATGCCGACCACCGTGATTCCCGGCTGGATACTCAGCAGCGACGCGATTCCCTCTCGAATGAGCTGCTGGTCATCGACCACCAGCACGCGTACCGGCGCGGCAGTGCCCTCCACTGGGTCACCACTGTGCTGCTCGTGCCCGCTCATCCGCTCGCTCCCGCCGGCACGACGGCGTTGGCCGCCGTTTCCGAGCCGGCCGCCGCGGATCGGGGGACGGTAACAGTGACGGTGGTTCCTCCGCGAGGCCGGCTGCTGATCTGTGCGTGTCCGCCCGCCAGCGCCGCTCTCTCGCGCATGCCGGACAGGCCGAACCCGTCTCGGGACCCCGACCCGCTATCGTATTTCCCCAGGTCGAAGCCGTGCCCGTCGTCGGTGACCACCAGCCGTGCCTCTTGGTCACCAAACGTCACCGACACGGTGACCTCTTGGGCGCCGCTGTGCCGCCGGGCGTTCGTCAGAGCCTCCTGCGCGGAGCGGTAGAGGACCGCGCGTGCCCCCGTGCTGACGGGGCCCTCGTCGCCGCTCACCGTAAGGGTTACCCGTTGCTGCCCGGCGGCAGCCTGCCGCACCAGGTCGGCCAGCATGACAGTAAGCCGGGTGGCCGGCTGATCACCGCGCAGCGCGCGGACGGACATGCGGACGTCGGCCAATGCCTGGCGCGCCGAAGAGCGGGCGTCGGCCAGCGCTTGATCGGCCGTTGCGCGGTCGCGCTCCAGGAACGCCGCTGCCTTCTCCAACTGGACCGCAATCGCGGTCAGGTGGTGACCGAGGCTGTCGTGGATGTCCCTGGCCAGCCGGTTCCGCTCGGCCTCCGCGGACAGTTCGGCCACCTGGGCGGAATACTCGGTGAGCTGGACGTGTGACTCCTCCAGGTCGCGCAGCGTCTTTTCCAGCCGCGCACGGCCGGCCTGCTCTCCTACCGCGATGTTCGCCATGGCGATGGCCAGTATCAGGCCGACTCCGAACATCAGGACATCGGACAGGTACGTCGCCTGCGTGTACCAGTGCGGTACCCGCAACATGAAGGTCGCGATCAGCAGGACCAGGCACAACGCGGCGAGCGCGAGGCTTACGGTGCGTCCGAAGGCGAAGTAGGCAGCGAAAGGCACCAGCACGAACAGCGCGCGGGACTCACCCGAGGGGTCCAGTGCCGCTGCCGCAACGAACAGGCCGAGCCGTGCCGACAGCAGCGTGACCACTGGCCATTGACGGTCGCGCAGGCCCAGCCACCGCTGCGCGACCTCCAGAGCTAGCAGCAGCGCCATCACCGCCACGAAACCGGCAGTCCGCGTCCCATTACCGCTGCCCAGACCCATTGCGCTGTAGTAGAGCCCCGCGGCCAGGACAACGCCGTAGACCATCGTCGAAACCCACGACACGGCCGCTGGCCCCGGGCAGCCCTTCCCGGGCAGCGGCGTACAACTCACAGCCATGGCCGGCCTCCTTAACACGCTGCCGTCTGGCCCTACGCGCCGGCGCAGCGCCTCCAGGCTAGTGGGCCTGGCGACGTCAGCGCCCGAGCCGATGGCACCGTCACTCGAAGCTGGATGTGTCGCCCGCGCCGCGGCGCACGATCTCGGGTTCGGGCTGCGCGAAGTCGATCACCGTGGTCGGTTCCGTGCCGCAGTCGCCGGAGTCGATCACCGCGTCCACGGCGTGACCGAGCAGGTCAGAGATCTCCCAGCCCTGGGTCATGGGCTCGTCCTGGCCGGGCAGCAGCAGCGTGGTCGAGACGAGCGGCTCGCCGAGTTCGGCGAGCAGCGCCTGGGTCACCACGTGGCGCGGGATCCGCACTCCGATGGTCTTCTTCCCCCGGTGCTGCAGCACCCGCGGCACGTCCTTGGTGGCAGGCAGGATGAAGGTGTAGCTGCCAGGGGTCGCCGCCTTGATGGCCCGGAACACCGGGTTGGCGACGTACACGAACTGGCCGAGCTGGGCGAAGTCCTGGCACACCAGCGTGAGGTGGTGCCGGTCATCGAGATGGCGGATCGACCTGATCCTCGCGATGCCGTCCCTGCTGCCGATCAGGCACCCCAGCGCGTAGCAGGAGTCCGTCGGGTAGGCGATCACCCCGCCAGCGCGCACGATATCGGCGACCTGTGTGATCGCACGCCGCTGCGGGCTGTCCGGATGGACCTCGAAGTACCTGGCCATTGGTACGAGCATAGAAGTCACGTCCGGCCGCCGGGAGCACCTCAGGGTTTGAGCAGGATCTTGCCGATGTTCTGGCGTCGCAGGATCCGGCGGTGGGCTGCCGCCGCTTCGGTGAAGGGGAAGGACGTGTCGATACGCGGTTTGATCATGCCCTGTTCCCACAGCGCGAGGATCGCCTCGAGTTCCTCGCGCAGGCGAACCCGTACGCGACCAGACGGCCGCACGGGCGCAGCAGCTTCAGCCCCTTCCTCCAGTCGTTGCCGCCCAGCGGATCCAGCACGATGTCCACACCCTCACCTCCGGTCAGCCGGCGTACCTCGGCGGCGTAGTCGGCGGTGTGGTAGTCGATCGGGTGCGCGCAGCCTTCGGCCCGCAGCGCCTCGTGCTTGGCGGCCGAGGCAGTGCCGAAAACCTCCAGATCGCCCACGGTGCGGCAGATCTGCAGCACCGCGGTCCCCACCCCGCCGGCCGCCATATGCACCAGCACCCGTTCGCCGGGACGGGCGACCGCGACACGGCACAGCATGTGGTAGGCGGTGAGATAGTTGACCGGGATCGCGGCGGCTTCGGTGAAGCTCATCGCGTCCGGGATCCGCAGCACCTGCTCGGCGGGCACGCATACCACGTCCGCGTGCCCGCCGAAATGCGTCATGGCCAGCACCCGGCTGCCGGCCTCGGGGCCCGCGCTACGCTCGCCGAGCGCGTCGACCACGCCTGCCACCTCGTAGCCGACGACGCAAGGCGGCTTGGGCGCATCGGGATACAGTCCCTGCGCGGCCATCACCTCGGCGAAGTTCAGGCCAGCCGCGTGCACGCGGATGCGCACCTGGCCGGGGCCAGGTTCGGGATCGGCCGTTTCCCGCACCTCCAGCGTCCCCGGACCGCCCCGTCCCGTGATCCAGACTGCTCGCATCGCCACTCCTCCAACGCTGGCCTTATGCGCACCGCGATGGTCAACTTATCGGAAGACCCGTGGTCCGCAACGGCGGGTGCTCGGCGCGTTAACACCACCGCCGTTCGTTGTAAATGACAGCATTTGAATGAACGGCTGTGGTTTTTCCCGGCCTGACGCAAGGAGATCGCATGGCTATCCCGCCTCCGTCGAGTGACGACGTCGCCGCCATTGCGGACCGGTACCGGCTGGGGCTGAACGCGGCGGACGTGGCGGCGTTCCGTGAGCTGATCACCGGCGCGCTGACGTCCTATGACGCGGTCGAGCGCCTGTATTCCGAACGTCTGCCGGAGCCACCTGCCCGGGACTGGAAGTGGCCTGACCAGGCGGCCAACGAGCTGGGCGCCTGGTACGTCACGGCCGAGATCAGCACGGCCGGCCGCGGTGCTGAATTGGCCTGGGCCTCCGGCCGCGGCCCGCTGGCCGGGCGCCGCGTGGCCGTCAAGGACAACATCGAGGTCGCCGGGCTGCCCATGATGAACGGGTCGGCGACGGTCGAAGGCTACGTGCCGCGCCGCGACGCCACCGTTGTCACCCGGCTGCTCGAGGCCGGGGCGACCATCACCGGGAAGTCGGTCTGCGAGGACCTCTGCTTCTCCGGCGGCAGCCACACGTCGCGCACCGGCCCGGTCCGCAACCCCTGGGATCGCACGAAATCCGCGGGCGGGTCGTCCAGCGGCAGCGCGGCACTGGTCGCCGCGGGAGACGCGGACATGGCGCTCGGCGGCGATCAGGGCGGTTCGGTCCGGATTCCCAGCTCGTTCTGCGGCACGGTCGGGCACAAGCCGACCTACGGCCTGGTGCCCTATACCGGGGCGTTCCCGATCGAGAACACCCTGGACCACCTGGGTCCGATCACCCGCACCGTGCGTGATGCCGCGGTGCTGCTCGGCGTCCTCGCCGGCCGGGACGGCCTGGACCCGCGGCAGCGGTCCGACCCGCCCGCGGGCGGTTACCTGGACGAGCTCGACGCCGGTGTAGCCGGGCTGCGGATCGGTGTCGTCGAGGAGGGATTCGCCATCCCCGGCCTGTCGCAGCCGGGCGTCGATGAGACCGTCCGGGCCGCCATCGGCGCGCTGGCCGCGGCCGGAGCGAGGGTCAGCCAGGTCAGCATCCCCTGGCACCGCGACGCGCTGCACGTGTGGAGCGTCATCGCCACCGACGGCGCGACGAACCAGATGATCGACGGGAACGCCTACGGGATGAACGCGGCCGGGCTGTACGATCCGGAGCTCATCGCCCACTACGCGAAGGGCCGCAGGGACCACGCCGCGCGGATGTCGGAGTCGCTCAAGCTGACGGCCCTGTGCGGCCGGTACAGCATCGACCGCAATGGCGGCCGGTACTACGCCATGGCCAGGAACCTGGCGCTGGAACTGGCCGCCGCCTACGACGCCGCGCTCACCGAAGCGGACGTGCTGGTCATGCCGACGCTGCCGATCGTCGCCTCGGCGATCCCGGCGCCCGGCGCCAGCCGTGACGAGCATCTGGCCCGTTCGCTGGAGATGATCCCGAACACGGCGCCATTCGACGTCACCGGGCACCCCGCCACCTCGGTGCCCGCGGGCCTGTACGAGGGCCTGCCGACCGGACTCATGATCATCGGCCGCCATCTCGCCGACAGCACGTGCCTGCGCGTGGCGGCCGCGTACGAGACCGCCGTCGGCGGCTTCCCGCACCCCTGAGTACTGCGATGACATACTGACCGCATGCTCAGATCGCAGCATGCCGAGGCCACCCGCCGCGCCGTGCTCGCCGCCGCCCGCTCCTTGTTCGGCAAGAATGGCTACGCGCTGACTTCGGTCGACGAGATCGCGGACGCGGCCCGCGTGACGAAGGGTGCTGTGTACCACCACTTCGCCGGCAAGGAGGCGCTGTTCCGCGCCGTGCTGGTGGAAGTGGAGGCCGAGCTGGAGGCGCGGGCGGCGGGCGCCGGAGACCCGGCGGAGCCGCCGATCGACCAGATCGTCGCCCGGATGAACGCCTATCTGGACGCGGCGCTGGACGAAGAGCTCCGGCGGATCGTGCTGATCGACGCGCCAGCCGTGCTGGGCGCCGAGCTGGAGGAATCCGCTGGCCAGGACCCGGGCCACCTGGACATGCGGTCGTTCATCGCGACGGCGGTCGCGCGGGGCCAGATCATCGGACTCGACCCCGACGTGCTCACCCATCTCATCCGCGGCCTGGCCTGGCTGGGCGGCATGCGCATCACACGGGCCAGCGACCGTGACGCGACCAGAGCGGCGGTCGGAGAGGCCCTCGACGCGATGCTCCGCGGCCTGGCCCCCGCCACTCCCCCCTGAACGGCAGCCCAGACCAGAGCCCCCCGCTTCTGTCAGGGCGCCTGCCGCTTCTTGCTGTTATCAGATCGCTGCGGCACGCGCGAGATAACGGTTACGCCCCCTGCCTCGTGACGGCCGCCGGTTTAACGTGCGCGCACCGTGAATGGCTGAACGCTTCTTGCTGTTATCGCAGGCACCCCATTACCGCCGCCGATTTGCCGGGATATGACCGTTATATGTACGGCAGCTCGGCTCGACGAGGTGGAAGAAAAGGGCGCCGTGGAAGAAAGGGCGCCGGTTTCCGGCGCCCTTTCTTCCGGAGAGCACCTATTTTCCACAAAGTGGCCGACCCACGTGCCCGCTATGCGATGATATGCGCAAGTCCCCAGGCTGGCGCGGCACTTTAGTGAAGGCGACATAGCCCACATGTCGCAAACGCATGCTATTCCGGAATGCTCACAATTGATGGGATAACCGTCCGCGATAAGCGGAGCAGGCATGCGCGGCGTCGGCAGATTGCCCGATTTATCGTGAAATATCCAGCAGCCCGTCGCATCCGTGCCCACAGCATCCGTGCCCACTCCATCCGTACCCACAGCATCCCGCCCGCAGCATCCGCGCTCACACCATCCGTACCCACAGCATTGGCACTCACATCATCCGCGCCCGCCCGTTCGCGCCCGCCCGTTCGCGCCCGAGGCGGTGCGAGCCTCCGAGTGCGGCGGCGGGCGGCGCGAGGCCCCTGGGTGGTGTGGGGCCCCTGGGCACCAGACCAGCCCACCGGAGCCGGCCGCTCAGAAGCTGCCCGAGGCCGGACGGGCCACGGGCAGCTTCTGAGCGTTCACGAGGGGGGTGAATGTGCCATGGGTGCGGCTCCTCCGGAGTGAGCAGCATGCCGATGGTGCCATCGGTGTTGCTCAAACCGATCAGCAGCGCTATTAGAGCGTGCCCGATGGTGCCATCGGTGCCGCTGGTCAGGGAGCAGCACCTGACTGTCCCTTTAAGGGAGCCGCACCCATGTGCCATCGCACCCCCTATCACGGGGACGATGGCACATTCACCCCCGGCCTGAGGCGTCAGCGGACGCCACGCCACTTGCTCACTACACATACCGAGAGTATGTTTAATACTCATGGAATCCCAACTGCTGGAAACCCGGCTCGGGCCCCTGGCCTGGCAATCTTCCGGCCAAAGCCAAAGCCAAAGCCAAAGCCAAGACCAAGGCCAAAGCCAAGGCCAAGGCCAAGGGCCGACGCTCGTCTTCTTCGCCGGCGTCCTGGCGAATCACGATCTGTGGCGTGACGTCGTTGTCGCGCTCCAGGACCAGTACCGCTGCATCACGATCGACCTCCCGCTCGGGGCGCATCCCTGGCCGCTGTCGCCGGGCGCGGACCGGTCGGCCGCCTCGCTGGCCCGGCTGCTGCTCGACTGCCTCGAACTGCTCGAGGTGGAAGACGCCACCGTGGTCGTCAACGACACGGCCGGCGGACTGCTCCTGCTGTCGCTCGCCAGCGGCCATCCGGCGCTCAACCGGGTAAGCAGGCTCGTCCTGACGAACTGTGAGAGCTACGATCAGTTCCCTCCGGACAAGCTCCGGAAGGCAACGGCGCTAGCCCGCACATTCCCCCGGATCATGCAGGGGCTGGTCCGGCTGCGGTTCCGACGGCAGGCTCGATCGCCGGCCGCGCGCCGCAAGGGCATGTCCACCGTCACCGCCAAGGGGCTGGACGACGAGCGCGCGGCCTCCTTCGCCGGGCCGCTGCTACGTGATCGACGGGTGGCCGGTGATTTCGTCGCGGCCATGGCTTGCTTCCGCCCGCAGCTTCTGGTCGATGCCGCCGGGGCGATCCCGCGGTTCGACCGGCCCGTCCTGCTGGTCTGGGGCGAGTCATGCCCCTTCTTCCCGATGGCACACGCGCGCCGGCTCGCGGCCGACTTCCCCGACGCCACGCTGGTCTCCGTTCCCGGGGCCAGGACGTGGGTCGCGGTCGACAACCCGGCCGCGGTGGCCGACGCCATCGTCAAGTTCGTGCCAGCGCAGGTGGGGTAACGGCCTGGGCGAGTTCCGCGCGGCGGATGAGCAGGAACGTCACGGGGACGGCGGCTAGTGCGGTGAGGCCGCTTACCCACAGCGCCCAGTGGAACCCGCCGGTGAGCGCGATCGCGGCGGCGTGTCCCTGGCCCTGGAGGACACGGAAATGAGCCGCCGCCACGGTAGAGGCGACGGCGATGCCGATGGCCCCGCCGAGTTGCTGCGAGGTGTCGATGAGCCCGGAGGCGACTCCGGCATCGCGCTCCGTGACACCGGCGAGCGCCCCGATTGATACCGGGATGAACGCCCAGGTGACGGCGCCGGTGAGGAAGAACGGACCGGCGAGGCTGGCCCAGAAGCTCCCGTCCGCCGGCACCTGCGTGGCCCACAGGATCCCGGCGCCGACCAGCGTCATCCCGGCCGCCATGACGAGCTTGGCCGAGGCGCGGGTGACCAGGATCTGCGCCGGGCCCGCCAGTGCCAGCCCGGTGACCGACGTCGCCAGCCAGGCGATTCCGGTCTTGAGCGCGGAGTATCCGAGTACCTGCTGCATGTAGAGGGTGCCGACGAAGATATAACTGTAGAAGCTCGCCCCGAGCAGGAAGCCGACCGCGTTCGACCCGGCGAGAGTCTTCAGCCGGAACAGGCGCAGCGGCAGCAGCGGCGCTTCGGCCCTGGTCTCGATGACCAGGAAGCCGGCCAGCAGGACCGCCGATGCCGCGAGCAACGCCACGGTCCGGGTGGCTGTCCACCCGATGGCGGGCGCCTGGGAGATCGCGTAGACGGCGGCGATGAGGCCGCCGGTCACGGTGACGGCGCCCAGCGGGTCGTAGCGCCGGCGCGCGCCGTGCAGCCTGCTTTCCGGCACCACCCGGCGGGCCAGCAGCAGTGCTGCCGCGCCGATGGGAACGTTCAGGTAGAAGATGTACTGCCAGCCGGCATACCGGGTGAGCGTGCCGCCGGCCAGCAGGCCGATGGTCGCGCCGGTGGCACCAAGGCCGCCCCACGCGCCGAGCGCCTTGTTGCGCTCGGCGCCCTCGCGGAACATGTTCATCACGATGGACAGCGCGGCGGGCAGCACTATGGCGGCGCCCAGGCCCTGGATGCCACGCAGGATGATCAGGAACGTGCCGCTGGTGGCCAGCCCGCAGGCCAGCGAGGCACCCGTGAAGATCACCAGCCCGATCATGAACAGGCGCCTGCGCCCGAGCAGGTCGGCGGCCCGCCCGCCCAGCAGCAGGAACCCGCCGAAGGTCAGCGCATAGGCGGTCACCACCCACTGCAGGTCGGACTCGGCGAAGTGCAGCTTACGGCCGATGGTCGGCAGGGCGACGTTGACGATGGTCAGGTCGACCGCCGTCATGAGGTACGTCACGGCGAGCAGCGAAAACGCCCGCCACCTGTGCACCTCGACGACTGAGGTCATGTGTTCCTCCATGCTGGTCTGGTCAGGTAACTCCTCACTGGTGAAGACACCGGCCGGGCCGGCGACTCGCCGATGAATCCGGGGCGCCGATGGTGTTACACCCTTCATGAGGCCGGAAAAGATGACACAGCCAGCTCTCGCCCGGGCCCAGGCCGGCGACGGCGACGCCTTCCGCGAGCTCATCGAGCCCTACCGCGGCGAGTTGCAGGCGCACTGCTACCGGATCCTCGGGTCGGTTCAGGACGCCGAAGACCTGCTTCAGGATTCCCTGCTGGCCGCCTGGCGCGCGATCGGCCAGTTCGACGGCCGTTCGCTGCGCCCCTGGCTGTACCGCATCACCACGAACCGCTGCCTCAACTACCTGCGCGACGAGTCCCGCCGGCCGCGATGGTCCGGCTGGCCAGAACACGAATCAGGAAGGACACGGCCGGTGACTTCCGATGTCCCGTGGTGGCTCGAGCCCTACCCCGATGTGCTGCTCGGTGACGCGGCCACGGGTCCCGAAGCCCGGTACGACGCGCGGGAGTCGATCGCGCTGTCGTTCGTGGCGGGCCTCCAGCACCTGCCGCCCCAGCAGCGGGCGGTCCTGGTGCTCCGGGACGTGCTCGGGTTCCCGGCGGCCGAGGTGGCCGGCATCCTCGGCACGACGCCGGCGGCCGTCAACAGCGCGCTGATCAGGGCCCGGAGTGGCCTCCGCCGGGATCGGGACCCGCACGACGTGCCCCTGCCGAAGTCCCCGGCGGAGGCCGCGGTCGTCCAGCGCTTCGTCGAGGCGTTCGAGCGGTCCGACATATCGCGGCTGGTGGCTCTGCTGACCGATGACGCCAGGCTGGACATGCCGCCCGACCCCATCGAGTTCCGCGGTCCCCAGGACGTCGTCGGGTTCCTGCGGGAACACCTCGGCGGCCTGGAAACCAGGTGCATACCAACCCGGGCCAACGGCCAGCCCGCGCTGGCCTTCTACCACCCAGACCCGAGCGCGCCGATCTGGCGGTTCAGCGGTCTGTGCGTGCTCACGCTGCGGGGGAACAGCATCTGCGAGCTCACCCACTTCGGTGACCGGGGCCTCATCGGCCGCTTCGGCCTCCCCCGCACGCTGCCACGAGACTTATCACGAACGGCGGTGGTTCCCCGGTCCACAATCCGCACCGGTATCCGTAGTGTCGTTGGCATGGACGAGACCACGTGGCTGGACGCCACCGCACAGGCCGACCTGGTGCGTCGCGGGGAGGTGAGTCCCAAGGAGCTGGCCGAGGCCGCCATCGCCCGGATCGAGGCGGTCAACCCGCGACTGGACGCCGTGATCCGGACGCGGTTCGACGCGGCACGGCTGGAGGCCGACGGCAACCTGCCCGATGGGCCGTTCCGCGGCGTGCCGATCCTGTACAAGGACCTGGGCTGCACGGTCGCGGGTGAAGTCACGGCGTTCGGCCTGGGGCCGCTGCGTGATACGACCTGGGCGGTGACGTCCTATCTCGCGGAGCAGTTCCGTGCGGCAGGCTTTGTCCCGCTCGGCCGCACCAACGTGCCCGAACTCGGCACCACGGTGACCACCGAGCCGCGAAGCTTTGTCCCGACGCGTAACCCGTGGGATCCCGGTCGTTCCGCCGGGGGTTCGTCGGGAGGCTCGGCCGCCGCCGTGGCGAGCGGCATGGTGCCGGTCGCGCACGCGAACGACGGTGGCGGTTCCATCCGGATCCCGGCGAGCGAATGCGGGCTGGTGGGGCTCAAGCCGACCCGCGGACGGGTGAGCCAGGGCCCGCTGATCGGCGAGGCATGGGGCGGCGGAGTGATCGACGGAGCGGTCGCGCGGACGGTGCGTGACGCGGCCGGCGTGCTGGACGTGATCAGCAACCGCATGCCCGGCGAGCCGTATTACGCGCCCCCGCTGCCGCGCCCGCTGGCCCGCGAGGCCGGGGCCGATCCGGGCCGGCTCCGGATCGGAGTGCTCGACCGGCCAGGCGCCGCGGGCCCAGGCCAGTCAGAGACTGCGGATTTTCTCGACGATCCGCAGTGCCGGGCCGCCGTGTCCGGCGTGGCGCGGCTGCTGGAGTCGTCCGGCCACCACATCGACGAGTCCGCGCCCGTGGCCATGTTCGACCCGGAGTTCGGCAAGCACTTCAACACGATCATCGCGGCCGATACCGAGGCGGCATTCCAGGCCTTCGAGATGCGGCTGGGCCGCCCGATCGGCGAGGACGAGATCGAACCGCGCAACGCCAGCTACCGCAGCTTCGGCAGGGAGCTCCGCGTGGCGGCCTACCTGCAGAGCCGGGCGTGGTTCGGGGCGTGGGCGCGCCGCATGGCGGCCTGGTGGGACGACCATGACCTGCTCGTGACGCCCACCCTCGGCGCGCCGCCGCCCGAACTGGGGTGGTTCACCGCCGCCGGGCCGCAACAGGAGGGGAGAAGGGTCGGCAGCTTCATTCCCTACACCGCGCAGTTCAACATGACCGGCCAGCCGGCCATCACGCTGCCCCTGCACTGGACGCCCGCCGGGCTTCCGGTCGGCGTGCAGCTCGTCGCCGCCTACGGGCGGGAGGACACGCTCATCCAGGTGGCCAGCCAGCTCGAGCGGGCCGCCCCCTGGACCGGCCGGCACCCCCCAGTACACGCGTAAACAGTGCCGGTGCCGGTGCTACAACAAGCAGCCTGAATTGACGAGTTAGGGAATACGCAGGCCACCGAATACGGACATTCCGGAATAACACCCGCCCCCCAAGCATAAGCGCGCGACGCTTCTTACTGTTATCAGCTTCAGCGTCAGCTATTGCGTCTTCGCTAACGCGGCGCCGACCCGATGCGCTACGCGTATCGCCGCATTCCGGGCACATGGGCCACCGACTCGTGGAAGATAAGAGCCCCCTGGAGGAAAAGGAGCCGGAAACCGGCGCCCTATATTCCCGGAGGCCCCTTCCTTCCGAGCCATCCGGCAAAACCGCCACCCAATCCTTCCCGGAGACCCCTTCCTTCCGAGCCATCCGGCAAAACCGCCACCCAATCCTTCTCGGAGGCCCCTTTCTTCCACGTCGTTCAGTGCCAGCGCCCTACACATATCGGCCATATCTGGCAATACTGGCGGCCAGCGAGGGGCCACTTACAGCCCGACTCCAGCCTCACGGGTCCCGATCGGTGCATTAAGGCGCGATGACCCCGCGTGTACCAGGCGGCGAACCCGGCCGCGGGGTCGCCATGGCGGAGGCGGACGGGAATCGAACCCGCCAGCGCTACAGTGCAGCGCTCACTGGTTTTGAAGACCAGGGGGGCCACCAGGCACCCAGACGCCTCCGGCACCGACTCTACTGAGTCACCGGCACCGGAAACCCATCTGCCCCATCGAGAGCCGCCATCCGGTTTCTTCTAGACTGTGGCGAGTTGTCGTCTTAGCCGGCTACGCGGACAGGGGTGGGCGTGAGCGACGGGCATGCCTGGTGGGAAGACGCCGTGGTCTACGAGGTGTACCCGCGCAGCTTCGCGGACAGCGACGGGGACGGCGTCGGTGATCTCAACGGACTCCGCGGTCGCCTGCCTTACCTCGCCGATCTCGGCGTCGACGCGATCTGGCTGACTCCGTTCTATCCGTCTCCGCTGGCGGACGGCGGGTATGACGTGAGCGACTACTGTGCCGTCGATCCGCTGCTCGGCACGCTGGCGGATTTCGATGCCCTGGTCAAGGAGGCCGCCGCCAGCGGCATCAGGGTGATCGTCGACATCGTGCCCAACCACTGTTCTGCCGAGCACCCGCTGTTCCAGGCGGCACTGGCCAGCAGCCCCGGCAGCCCGGAACGCGATCGCTTCATCTTCCGCGAAGGCCGCGGTCAGGACGGCTCGCTGCCGCCCAGCAACTGGCCATCGTCGTTCGGCGGCGCGGCCTGGACCCGCGTGCCCGACGGTCAGTGGTACCTGCACATGTTCGACACGACCCAGCCCGACTGGAACTGGGACAACCCGGCAATACCGGCGCTGTTCGCCGACGTCATCAGGTTCTGGCTGGACCGGGGCGTGGCCGGCCTGCGGGTGGACGTGGCCAGCGCGATGTTCAAAGATCCGGAGCTGCCTGACAACCCTCCCGGACAGCACCCACTGGCCCCGTCGGGTTATCGTCATCGCGCGGAGCTGCAAGCCCTGTACCGGTCCTGGCGGCAGATCCTGGACTCCTACCCGGCCGGCGAATTTCCCGGCCAGCGCACGGCGATCGGAGAAGTCTGGTACGACGTGCCCGGGACGCTCGCCCCGTACCTCCAGCCGGGCGGCCTGCCCCAGTTGTTCAACTTCCAGCTCATGCTGGTGCCATGGGAGGCTGGCCCGCTGCGGCGCGCAGTCGACGCGGCGCAGGACCTCGCGGGCGGCTCTCGTGCTCCGTGGGTGATCGGCAACCACGACGTGCCGCGGCCGGCGACCCGCTACGCGCTCGGGCTCGCCCACCAGTACGAATCCACACTCCCGCGCGGGCCGATCGATACCGACGACGCCAGGGCCGGGGCGCGACGCGCGCGGGCCGCGGCGTTGCTCCAGCTGGCCCTGCCCGGTTCCGCCTACATCTACCAGGGCGAAGAACTCGGCCTGCCGGAAGTTATCGATATACCGGATGAGGCCCGCCAGGACCCGGTCTTCCGCCGGACCGGCGGCCGCAGACTGGGCCGGGACGGCTGCCGGGTGCCGCTCCCCTGGCGCGCCGGCCCGAGCGGCCCGTCCTGGCTGCCGCAGCCGCCGGACTGGGGCCGGTACAGCGTCGAGACCGAGTCGGCTGAGCCGGAGTCAATCCTCATCCTGTACCGGACCGCGCTCCGGGTGCGCCGCGAGCATCCCGCCCTCGGCCGCGGCGGCGCCATGCGCTGGCTGGAAAGCCCGCCGGACTCGCTGATCTTCAGCCGGGAACCCGGGTTCGTGTTCGCCGCGAACCTCGGCCAGACCGCGATCCCGCTGCCGCCGCACAGCGGAATCCTGCTCAGCAGCGGGCCCGTGACCGACGGCAGCCTCCCGCCGGATACGGCGGTGTGGCTGGCACGAGGGTAACCGCGGAGCCTCTCACCGTTCGGCCAGCTCGGCCAGCGTCGACCGGGCCCACTCGAGGCTGGCACGGTGGGTCAGGACACCATGCCGGAGCGCCAGCAGCGGATGCCGGCCGGGCAGCTTCTCTCCGGCCGACGCGGCAAAGTCCTCCATGCCCGTCACGAAGGACTCGAGAGCCTCGATAAGGCCGACGAGAAAACGGCGCACCTCCGCGATCGGCACCTGGCGTTCCATCATGACGAACCGCATGAGGTGCAGTCCCAGGTCGCTGGCGACGGCGTCCGGCTCGACCGGCTGCCGCACCCATTCCAGGTGGACGGCGCGCCCGGCTTCGGTCGGATGCCAGACGCGCCGGCCACGGCGGCCAGCCGACACCGTGACCTCCACGCACAGGAGCCCGCGCCGCTGGAGACGGCGCAGGGCGGGGTACAGCGCGCCCGCGCTCGGCTGGTAAACCGCGGCGGGCGTGGCGGTGAACAGCTTCTTCAGGTCATAGCCGGATCGCGGTTCGTCCACGAGCATGCCGAGAAGCACCTGCTCGAAGTCGGTAAGCGGCCGTTCCGTCACGATTGGCGACCTCTATTCCAATGAGTCGATTCGACATGTAGCCTAAGCGTCGGCATCAGGTAATCGGGAGGAGCAACGGGGTATGACAAGCGTAAAAGTCCGCAAGAGCGGGATTTCGGCGGAGGATGTCGCCGATGTGATCCGGCGCGGCCTCGGCGAGGGGTACCAGGTGCAGCCGGCCGGAGGCGCCGAGATACTCGTCCGCAAGGGCGCGTTCGGCCGGGCCAAGGTACGCCTGCGCGAGGAGCCCGGTGGCACCGTGTTCGATGTGAACGGCCAGGGATACCTCATCACCATGAAGGTCGCGAACGACCGCGGGATCGCCAAGCGCACCGCCGAGGTCCTCAGCCAGGCGGCCGAGTACCGTGACGACAGCTGAACACCCGGCGGGTGAGCGCCTTCGGGAGGATCGTGTAGATACTCTCTCCGCGGGTAACGCGATCAGCGTCCGCGGGCTGCGGATGAGCTACGGCATGTACGAGGCGGTGCGCGGCATCGACTTCGACGTCGAAGCCGGGGAGATCTTCGCATTCCTCGGCCCGAACGGGGCCGGCAAGACCACCACCACCGAGATCCTCGAAGGCTTCCGCATGCGGACCGGCGGAGACGTCACCGTACTGGGCACGGATCCGGCCAGGGCAGGTCCGGACTGGCGCGCCAGGATCGGCGTCGTCCTGCAGACCAACGCGCCCGAGCGGCTGCTGAACGTCCGCGAGTGCCTGACCATGTACGCCGGCTATTACCCCAGGCCGCTCCAGGTCGACCGGGTACTCGACCTGGTCGGCCTGCCGGACAAGGCGAGCAGCCGCTGCGATCAGCTCTCCGGCGGCCAGCAGCGTCGCCTGGACGTGGCCCTGGCGCTGATCGGCGACCCGGAGCTGATCTTCCTTGACGAGCCGACCACCGGGTTCGACCCCTCCGCCCGGCACATGGCCTGGGACGTGGTGCGGGGCCTGCGCGACCTCGGCAAGACCGTTTTCCTCACCACGCACTTCATGGACGAGGCGGAGAACCTCGCCGACCGGATCGTGATCCTGGCCGCCGGACGCATCGTCGCCGAGGGGACACCGCAGACCATCGGCGGCCGCCAGACCGACGCGAGCGTGATCACGTTCACGATGCCGGCCGGCCTGACGCCCGGCGGCCTCCCGCCGCTGACCGTGCCGGTCAACGTCGAGCACAACGGACGCGTCGAAATCGTCGCACCCGAGCCGATGCCGGTGCTGTACGCCCTGTCGTCGTGGGCGATGGACCGCGGCCTGCCGATCACCGACATCGCGGTGCAGCGCCCGTCGCTGGAGGACATCTACCTGCGCCTCACCCGGGAGCTCACGTGAGCGCCGCGGCCGGAGGCCCAGGCCAATTCAGCACCGCGTCGCTGGTTGTCCACCAGGCCCGCTATGACCTCCGGGTCTTCCGGCGCGACCCGCGGGCCCGCGGCTTCACGCTGGCACTCCCGGTGCTGCTCCTGGTGCTGTTCGGGTCGATCTTCCGGCACGACTCGTTCACATACGCCGGCGTCACGATCCCGGGCGACGCGTACTATGCCCCGCGCATGATCGTGCTCGGACTGACCGGCGCTTCGCTGTCGAACCTGCTGATAAACCTGGTGTCCAAGCGGGAGACCGGAGCGCTCAAGCGCCGCCGTGCGACGCCGGTCCGGCCGATCGTGCTGATCGGCGGAGACCTGGCCACCGCCGTGGTATCCGCACTCAGCATCGCCATCGTGCTGACGTTGATCGCCTGGATCGCCTTCAGCACGCATCCGGGCGGCGCGGGACTACTCGCCGCACTGCTCGCCGTCGTCGTGGGCGCGATCGCGCTCGGTTCGGTCGCCTACGCGCTCAGCCCGTTCGTGCCTTCCGTCGACGCCGCTGGACCGCTGACCATGCTGGTGATGTTCGCGGTGAACGCGATCTCTGGCATCTACGTGCCAGAGAACCTGTTCCCGCAGTGGATACGCGACGTGGCACAGGTCCTGCCTATCCGGCCGCTGGCCGTGGCCATGCAGTCCGCCTTCGACCCGGCGACCAACGGCGGCCGCACGTTTGCCTGGTCGGACCTCGGGATCGTGCTGATCTGGGGAGTTGCCGCGGCGGCGTTCGCGGTCAGGCGGTTCGTCTGGACGCCAACCCAGCAGTAGTAACCTTTCCCCCATGCCGAAGGTCAGGGTGCCACGGAAGAATGTGACGCCACGAGAACTCGCCACCGTGCTCGGCCGGAGGCTGGGCGCCGGTTACACAGTAGAGCCCAACGGCGATGGACGGGTTACGGTCCGCAAGAGCCCGCTAGCCGCCGCCAGGGTCAGCATCGCCGACACGCCGGGCGCCTCGGTGTTCCGGATCCGTGCCAGCGGGCCTCCGGTCCTCAGCGTGGCCACCGGCTGGGGCACTACCCGCCGGGTCGCTGACGCCATCCGCCGCTCCCCCGAGTTCCGAAGTCTCTAACGTATACGGCGGCGGTCGTCGGGGAGGCGCTCGGTGATCCTGGCCCGGTCCAGGTATTCCAGGAGCGGAATGGCGACTCGTCGGGTCGTCCCTAGCGCTTGACGGGCGTCGGCTGTAGTGAACGGCTGAGCCAGTTTCGAAAGTACGTTTGCTGCTGCTTTGTCGGCGCCGGGGGCCAGGACGATCTGATCATTGACACGCAATAGCAAACCCGTCCGAGCCGCGGCGGCGATGGCCTTGGTGTCCAGGCCTAGTTGTTTCAGCCTTCCTGCCTCTGGGGCGGCGAAAGGGGTGCTCGAAAGGTCTTTGAGGACGGCCTGGACGGCTTTCATCACGTGGGGGGGCAGGTGAGGCGCCTGACCCGGCGGGTGCGACGTCCGGCCATAGAGAAGGCCGGCCGTCGCACTCACCGGGCCCTGCGCCCCGGCTAGGGCTTCTACCAGGGCCCGGTCGGGCAGTCTCAGGGCAGCGCGAGCCGCTTCTACGGGCATTCCTGGGGCTAGCGGGTTCCGCTCAGCGTGAGCTTTGACCACTGCCGCTAGTGCACGTTGCAGCTCCTGCCAGTGGATGGGGTTTATAAGCCACTCCCCGGTTACCGGGGCGGGTATGTCACCAATGCCCATCGCCCGGAGTGTGCTGGCTTTCAGCAGGCTGTGGCGACGCAGCAGGTCCACGGCGGTGGGCATATCCGGCCAGGTGGACAGTTCGCGGGCGGCCGCGGCGGCGGCGCCGCGACGGGTCAGGGACGGGGGGATGACGTCCAGGATGGTGGCGCCGATGATCGTCGGGGTGGCGGCGCCGGGGTCGCGGAGCAGGACCCGGTCGCCGGCGTGGAGAGGGAGCGGGTCGCGGAGGGTGAGGCGGGCGAAAGCCACGTGGCCGAGGGGGCGGACGCGGGCCACCGTCCTGGCCGAGCCGATATGCAGGGTCAGCTGGGTGGGGAGGCGGCCGGCGTCGGTATGCAGGCGGACATCGAGCACGGTGGTCAGAGTCCAGCGGCCGGGCTCGATCAGGGCCATCCCGCGGGCGGGCACACCGGGCGGAACACCGCGGAGGTTCAGCGCCACCCGGGCCACGCCCGTGACCTGGCCCGCGGCCTCGCCGAGCGACTCGATGTTGCGGATGCGGGCCGGGCGCAGCGACGGGGTCAGCAGCAGTTCCTGCCCGGTCCGGATCGTGCCCGCGGGCAGCGTTCCCGTCACCACGGTCCCGCTCCCCTTGATGCTGAACGACCTGTCGATCCACACCCGCACCGGCGACCCGGCCGCGGTCAGCGGGACAGATTCCGCCAGGCGGGCGATCGCCTCCCGCAGCTCAGGCAGCCCGCTGCCGGTCACCGCGCTGACCGGCACCGCCTCCACCGCGCCGAGGCTGGTGGCGGCGAGCCGCTCTCGCACCTGGCGCATGACAGGGCCCGGATCAGCCAGATCGGACCGGGTGATGGCTGCCACGCCGTGCCGGATTCCCATCGCGTCGATGGCGGCCAGGTGCTCGGCCGACTGGGGCATCCAGCCGCCGTCCGCCGCGACGACGAACAACACGGCGGGAACCGGCCCGACACCGGCCAGCATGTTCGGCACGAACCGCTCATGACCGGGAACGTCCACGAACGCCACCCGCTGCCCGCGGCGCAGCACCAGCCACGCGAAGCCCAGGTCGATGGTCAGGCCGCGGCGCCGCTCCTCCTCCCACCGGTCCGGCTCCATCCCGGTGAGCGCGCGCACCAGCGCCGACTTCCCATGGTCGACATGCCCCGCGGTGGCGACGACGATCATGGCCGCGTCAATGTCCCGGCCGCTACCGCGGCCCCGGCCACCACCGCGGCCGCCAGCCGCTGCTCATCCTCCGGCTGGACCGAACGCAGGTCCAGGAGCAGGCGGCCGGCTTCGACGCGCCCGACCACGGCGGGCCGCCCGGCCCGCAACGGAGCCGCCAGCGACGCGGGCAGGCTGATGGCCGCGCTTGGCAATTCGACCCCGGGGGCACCTCCCCCGCCCACGGCGGCCTTCGACGCCACCGCCCGGGCGTCGAGGCCGGACTCAGATAGGAAGGCCACAGTACGTTCGGCCCATTTGGTAAGAGAGCCCGGATCGGCGGTCAGCGATCGCACCAACGGCGGCACAGGGCCTGCAAGAGTCGCCTCCAGCGCCGCGAGCGTGAGCTTGCCGACGCGCAGCGCGCGGGCCAGCGGATGCCGGGTCAGGGTGCGGATCAGATCGGCCCGCCCCGCCAGCAGCCCGGCCTGCGGGCCGCCGAGCAGCTTGTCGCCGCTGGCGGTGACCAGGGCGGCGCCGGAGCGCAGCGCCGAGGTGGCGTCCGGCTCGTCCGGCAGCAGCGGCTGCGGCGCGAGCAGGCCGGACCCGATGTCGAACACCACGGGCGGCCCGAGCGAAGCGAGCGAGGCCACGTCGGCGGACGCGGTGAACCCGGAAATAAGGTAGTTCGACGGGTGGACCTTCAGCACGAAACCGGTGTCCGGGCCGATCGCCCCGGCGTAGTCGGCCACCGTGGTCCGGTTCGTGGTGCCGACCTCACGCAGCCGCGCCCCCGTGCTCGCCATCAGGTCAGGCAGCCGGAACCGGTCGCCGATCTCGATCAGCTCGCCCCGGCTGACCACTATCTCCCGTCCGGCCGCGAGCGCCGTGGCCGCCAGCACCAGGGCCGCGGCGTTGTTGTTCACCACCGCGACCGCCTCGGCGGCCGGGACCAGAGCCGCCAGCGCGTCAAGCGCGCCGGTCCCCCGGCGACCGCGGACCCCGCTGACCAGGTCGAACTCGAGGTCGCAGTTGCCCGCCGCCGCCACGACGGCATCGACAGCGGCGGCCGACAGCGGCGCCCGGCCGAGGTTGGTGTGAACCAGGACCCCGGTGGCGTTGATCACCGGAGTCAGCGATGCCGCATATTGCGGCAATTCAGCCACGGCGGCGTCGGCCACCGCAACGGCGTCAGCCGCTATCTCACCGTCCCGGACGCGCTGCTGGGCACGGGCCACCGCCGCCTTGACCAGGGGACGGCCCAGCCGCGCCGCCGCCGCGACCAGCCGGGGGTCGGCCAGCAGCACATCGGTGCGGGGCACGAGACGCCGCGTATCCACGACCGCGACAATACCCCTGCCCTCAACGGGAATATCACGCCTGGCACCGGGTAGGGCTTCAGATAGTCCCGGGAGACCTTCTCACCGTTACTCGATCGGGAAGTGATGAAAATGGCTGGGATGCTGCAGATAAGGCGCAGCCACGGCGTCCTCGGTGGATTCCTGCTGGCTCTGCTCGGAATCTGGGGTGCCCTGATCCCGTTTATCGGCCCCTACTTCCATTACGCCTACACGCCGGATAAGGCGTGGACGTACAACACCGGACGGCTCTGGCTGGAAATCCTGCCCGGAGCCGCGGCGCTGCTCGGCGGCCTCATGCTCATCGTGGCCAGGGGTAGGCACACCGCGCTGTTGGGCGCCTTCCTCGGCATAGTGAGCGGCGCATGGTTCGCGCTCGGCAACGTCTTCGCTCCGCTGTGGACCACGGCCAGCCCGGCCGGCGTCCCGGCCAGCACCACCACGCTCATGCGGGCCGTGGAGCAGGTCGGCTTCTTCACCGGGCTGGGCATCGCCATGGTCCTGGTGGCCGCCGCGGTGGCCGGACGGATCACCGCCGTGCCAGGCGTGACCGCCGTCGAGCCGGCCGCCCCGGTCACCGAGCCGGTGACCGTGCCGTCCGCGCGCGAAGAAGACACGCACGTCATCAAGTAATCCCTGTCCCGCCGAAGCCGATCCGGCGCCGCCGCCCGCCAGCGGCGGTGCCGGATTCGCTTGTGCGAGACGCCGGCCGGCTAGTCTCCCCTCGTGAGCGCGAGACTCGGCACGCTTAGCCCACCCGGCATACCCGCTCGCGCGTCACTGCGCCCGTCGCCCGGCGCGGCCATGCTGATCGCCAGCGTCCTCGCCCTCGGCATCCGGCTCTATACCCTTTCCCGGCCCGGATTCCTGACCTCACCCAGCGAATACGACGACGGCGTCTACATCGGCGCGGCGATCCGGATGACGCAGGGCGTGATGCCCTACCACGACTTCGCGTTCGTGCAGCCGCCCGGGATCCTGCTGCTCATGTCGCCGGTGGCGCTGATCGCCCGGGTGACCTCGACCGCGGCCGGGCTGGCCCTCGCCCGCGTGCTCACCGTGGCGGCCAGCACCGCGTGCGTCCCGCTGGCCGGCAACCTGGTGCGCCACCGGGGGACGCTGGCCACCGCGCTGACCTGCGGCATCCTCGCCGTCTACCCGCCGGATATCGCGAGCGCTCACACGCTGCTGCTCGAGCCGTGGATGAACCTGCTGTGCCTGCTCGGCGCGAACGCCGCATTCAGCGGCGGACGGCTCGCCACCCGGCCGCGAAGGCTGGCCTGGGCCGGGATCGCGATCGGGTTCGCCAGCGTGGTCAAGTTCTGGGCCATGGCCCCGGCCGCGGTCCTGCTCGCGGTGTGCCTGCTCGATCGCACCAACGGCGCCCGGCCAGGCGGCCGGCCAGGCGCCCGGCCAGGCGCCCGGCTGGCGGTGAAGCGCGCGGCCGCTTACGTGGCCGGGCTGGCCGGGGCGTTCGTCGTGCCGCTGCTGCCGTTCCTGGCCTACGGTGCGGGGACCTTCTTCCGCAGCACGGTGGTCTACCAGGCCGCCCGGGTGGGCACCTACACCCCGCTTTCGCTGCGCCTGGCCCACATCACCGGGCTCACCGACGTGCTCAACTACTACGGCAACCTCGCGTGGGCCGGCGCGAATTCGCTGTTCGGGCAGGCCGTGGTGGCTGACACCGCGCCAGCGACGCCCGCGCTGCTGATCCCGCTGGCCGCCGCGCTGGTGCTGGCCGCGGTGGTAGCCGGCGGCTTCGCCGTAGCCAGGCGCGACACCTCGCAGGCGGAGTGGTTCGCGCTGGGCACCGCCATACTCGCGGTCGGCGCGATCGGAATCTACTCGGCGTTCTTCTATCACTATCCGGCCTTCCCCGGACCGTGGCTGGCCATCGTCACCGGGGTCGCGCTGTGGCGCCTCGTCAGCGCGTTGCAGATAAGTTTCCGGCGGCTCGCGGTGGGGTTCGTCACCGTCGTCACCGTCGTCCTGGCGGCCGCCGCGGTCGTGCAGCTCACCGAGGTCTCGCAGGTGACCCTGCCGTCCGGCAGTGAGCGGATCACCAGCATGATCCCGCCCGGCGCGTGCGTGCTCACCGACGAGACCTCGCTGGTCATCTCCGCGGACCGGTTCACCGCGGCGAAGCCGGGCTGCCCGGTGGTGATCGACGCGCTGGCCACGACCCTCGTGCTCACCCACGGCGTCAGCGTCCAAGGGGGCGCGAATCACAACGCCACGGCGATCGCCGCGTGGCAGCACCTGGTCCTCCAGGCGCCGTACGTCTGGCTGTCGCCGAACCACTGGCGCCGCATCCCGTTCGGATGGTGGACGAGCCAGTGGACCTGGTTTTCCGCGCATTTCAAGCAGGTGGTGCCCAGCAAGGAAGGCGACTGGATCCGCGGGGTCGGTCAGCTGTACGTGCGCAGGTAGCGCCGCCGCGCGCACACAAAGAGCGGCACCAGAAACAGCAGACAGCCCGCCAGCAGGTACAGGTTCCCGGCCAGCAGTTGCAGCCCGTGCCAGTGATATTCGGCGTAACCGGGATTGTCGCCATGCGCCCACGAGGTGGACGGCGCGTACCAGATCAGCCCGCCCTGGAGCAGCCCGGCCCCGCTGTCCCACCATCGAGGCCACCCGCCGAACACGACGGCCAGCGCGACCGCCCCGCCGAACCAGGCCGTCCGGGCCAGGCGATCCCGGGCCCGCACCCCCGCCATCGCCAGCACGGCCAGGAACGGCGCCACCCACACCCAGTGGTGGTCCCAGCTGATCGGCGAGATCAGCAGCGCGGTGAGCGCGCAGGTCATCAGCCCCTCGAACACCAGCCCGCGCCGGTGCAGCAGCATGGCGGCGGCCAGCCCGGCCACTCCGGCCACGACCCCGGCGACGATCCACGGCGGCTGCCCGCTCGCGACGCTGCCGATCAGCCGGGTCAGCATGCCGCGCAGCGACTGGTTGCTGATGACGCCGACGAATCCGGTCCGGCTCGCCTGGAGGAAGTTCGCGTGCAGCCACCACTGCACCGAACTGTGCGGCAGGGCCGCGAACCCGGCCACGATCGTCACCACGAACACCGCCAGCGCCACCGCCGCGGCCCGCAGCCGCCGGGTGATGACCAGGTAGGCGATGAAGATCAGCGGCACGAGCTTGATGGCCGCCGCCAGGCCGACGCCGGCCCCCTTCCATGGCCGCCGCTCCGCGGGCTGGCACATGTCCCACACGATCAGCGCCATCAGCACGAGCTCGACCTGGCCGAGGTACAGCGCCCGCTGCACCGGCTCCAGCCACAGGCACACCCCGGCCAGCAGCAGCACCGCCCCGGCGCGGCGGCCGCGCTCGGCCACCCCGAGTTCCCGGAACGCCATCCACAACGTAGCCACCAGCGCGGCGATGCTCACCACGACGCCGGCATCCTCGAGCGCACGCAGCGACACGAAGGACAGCGCCGCGAAAACCATCGCGGCGAACGGCGTGTAGGTGAACTGAATGCCCGGATGGCCCGGCTGATACCAGGAGTACAGGGTCGCGGGCGAGTGCCGCGCGAGCTGACCGCCCTCCAGGTACACCCCCAGGTCGAAGCCCTTGAGCATGGCGCTGGCCGGATGCGTCGCGATGGCCGCGAGGTATCCGCCGAGCGCGACCGCGAACACGGCGGCGCCCGCCGCGAGCAGCACCCCGCCGCGCCCGCCGCGGCCGCCGGCCTCCTGCCCCGCGACCACGTGTGTTTCTGCCTGGGTCACATCCTGAAGCCTAGCGGGGGGCGCGGGCGTAGGGTGGCAGGCGAGCGGATCGAGGAGGGTAGCGCACATGACAGCGGACCTGGTCCGGCTCCGGGAGCAGCTCGCCGCGCAGGTGACAGTGGCTGACCCGGCGGTGGGCGCGGCCCTGCGGAGCGTGCCCAGGCACCTGTTCCTGCCCGGGATCCCGCCGGAGAACGCCTACCGCGACGAGGCCATCGTGACCAAGCGGGACGCCTCGGGAACGCCGGTCAGCTCGTCGTCCCAGCCCGCGATCATGGCCATCATGCTCGACCAGCTGGCGCTCGCGCCCGGGCACCGGGTGCTGGAGGTCGGCGCGGGCACCGGTTACAACGCCGCGCTGATCCGCGAGATCGTGGGCCCGCAGGGGCAGGTGACCAGCGTCGACATCGACCCCGAAGTGGCTGCCGCGGCGACGGAGCACCTCGCCGCGGCCGGGTATCCGGACGTCACGGTGGCGGCGGTGGACGGCGCGGAGGGCTTCGCCGGTCATGCCCCGTACGACCGGCTGATCGCCACCGTCGGGGTCAGTGACCTCACGCCGTCCTGGCTGTCGCAGGTAACCGCGGACGCGCTGATCGTTGTCCCGCTGGACGTGCATGGCGTGCAGCTCTCGGTGGCCTTCGGGCGCTCCGGAGGGCACTGGGCCAGCCGGTCGATATCGCCGTGCGGCTTCATGCGGATGCGCGGCCCCAACGCCGGTTCCGCGGCGGTCCTGACCCTCGCCCCCGGGCTGCGGCTGCAGTTGCGCGAGCCGCGGGAGGTGGACCCGGCGGCCGTCGCGGCGGCGCTGGCCGCTCCCCCGGCGGCCGCCGAGCCCACCAGCGCCAGCGGCGGGCCGCGCTTGTACTGGGGGCTGAACCTGTGGCTCGCCGTCCGCGATCCCCGGTCCTGCGGCCTGGCCGAAGAACGCGTGCCCGGCCAGCAGCCGCGGCTGGCCGGCATGCCACTGAGCAGCCACTTGTTCCATGCCACCTATGGCATCGTGTCCGACGCCGGCGGGATCGCGTTGTTGCTGGGCAAGGAGGATTCCGAGCTAGTCGCCACCGGGTTCGGCCCGGACGGGGCCGCGCTGGCCACCGATCTGGCCGCCCAGGTCTGGGCCTGGGCCGCGGCCGGACGGCCCGAGACGGCCGGCCTGCACGTCGACGCCTATCCCCGGTCGCAGGCCGATCAGCCGCCTGCGGCTCACATGCTCGTCGAGCGGCCGCACACGCGGTTCGCCGTGTATCACGCGTAACCTTGAGATCATGGCCGACCACCTGGAGATCGAACAGAAGTACGAGGCTGACGCCGGCTTCGCGCTCCCGCCTCTGGACGACCTGCCCGGCGTGGCCAAGGTCAGCGCTCCGGAACGGCAGCGCCTGGACGCGACCTACTTCGACACCGCGGACCTCGCGCTGATCCGGAACAAGGTCACCCTCCGCCGCCGCACCGGCGGCGCCGACGAGGGCTGGCACCTCAAGCTGCCGGTCCGCGCCGACGTGCGCCAGGAGGTACACGAGCCGCTCAGCTCAGGCGCCCAGGTCCCGGCCCGGCTGAGGTCCCAGGTGGCGGATCTCGTGGGTGATCAGCCGCTGCACCCAATAGCCAACCTTTTGAACGAACGTACTGTCGTGCGTCTGTCTGGCCCCGCTGACACCGTGCTGGCCGAGATCGCCGACGACCATGTCACCGCCCGGCGGCTGGATGCGCCGGGTGGCGACGCGTCCGCGCCGCTGGCCTGGCGCGAGATCGAAGTCGAGGCCGGCCCCGGCCTGGAGCCGTCGCAGGCCCACGACCTGCTGACGGCCACCGGCCAGCGGCTGCGCGACGCCGGCGCCCGTCCCGCCCGGTCCGCCTCCAAACTGGCCCGCCTCCTGGACGATCCCTCTCCTAAGCAGTAGAGCGCGAATTCAGAGGTAATTCATAGATGTTTGCCAGCTTCTGAACGCAGCGGATCCGCCACGCTATAGCTGTGAACCATGGGTGGGCATACTAGGTGATCATGGAGAACACCGCACCGGGAGCACCGGCATCCGCGGCCCGGGCCGACGGCACGCAGCGGCCCGACGGCACGCCGGTACGGGTACTCGTCGTGGACGACGAGCCAAGCCTGGCCGAACTGCTGTCGAGCGTGCTGCGTTACGAAGGCTGGGAGGTCCGCACGGCAGCCAATGGTGCCGAGGCGGTGCGCGGGGCACGTGAATTCCATCCCGACGCGGTCGTGCTGGACATCATGCTGCCGGATTTCAGCGGGCTCGAGGTGATGCGCCGCCTGCGGGCCGAGATACCGCAGATCTGCGTGCTCTTCCTGACCGCCCGGGACGCGGTCGAGGACCGGGTGGCGGGCATCACCGCCGGCGGCGACGACTACGTCACCAAGCCGTTCAGCCTCGAAGAGGTGCTGGCCCGGTTGCGCGGTCTGCTCCGCCGCGCGAACCTGACCAGGACGGCGACGCAGGCCGAGGGCTCTCTGGTCGTCGGCGACCTGACCATGGACGAAGACGCCCGCGAGGTCCGCAGGGCCGGTGAGCTGATCGAGCTCACCGCGACCGAATTCGAGCTGCTCAGGTTCATGATGCGCAACCCGCGCCGGGTGCTGTCCAAGGCGCAGATCCTGGACCGGGTGTGGAACTACGACTTCGGCGGCCAGGCGCACGTGGTCGAGCTGTATATCAGCTACCTGCGGAAGAAGATCGACGCCGGGCGCATCCCGGTGATCCACACCGTGCGCGGCGTCGGTTACGTGCTGAAGCCGGCCGGGTAAATGCGGGCCGGCCGACTGGTACGCGGCAGGACGCTCAGCGCGCGGTTGATCGCCGGCGTCCTGGTGCTGCTGACCGGCGCCTGCGCGGTTATCGGCCTGGTCACCGACCTCGCGGTGCGAAGTTCGATGGTCTCCTCACTCGACGGGCAGTTGTACAACGCCAGCAACGCGTACGTCGCTTGCATTGAGCACCCCCCACCGGGCGGACAGGGCGCTCCGCACGACGGCGACGACAATTCGCCTGCGCCTAACAGCGACTACTGCAGCCGGGGCCAGCCACAAGGCATGACCGGTATCCGGATCGCGGGCGGTCGCATCAGGCAATGCTCGATCGTCAGCGGCATGGGGCAGAAGGCATGCCCATCGATATCGGCGGCGGAGCTGAACAGCCTGCTGGCGCTGCCGGCGTACCAGTCGCTGCCCCCGGTACCGATGAACCCGCCCTACTACACTCTCCATCTGAAGTCGCTCGGCGGCGACTACCGGCTGACCTCGATCGCCGGCCGCGATCAGGACAAGCTCATCACCCTGCTCCCGTTGAGCGACGTGGAGCACACGCTGGGCCAGGTAGCACTCACCGTGCTGATCGTCTTCCTCGCCGTGCTGGTGCTGGCTGGCGTAGTCGGCACGGGGTTCGTGCGGCTGTCGCTGCGGCCACTGCGGCGGGTCGCGGCGACCGCCACCCGGGTCACCGAGCTGCCGCTCGACTCCGGCGACGTGTCGCTGCCCCCGGGCGTGCCGGACAGCGACCCGCGCACCGAAGTGGGACAGGTCGGCGCCGCGTTCAACCGGATGCTCGGTCACGTCGAGCGGGCGCTGGGCCGCCGGGCGGCCAGCGAGTCACGGCTGCGCCGGTTCGCCGCCGACGCCAGCCACGAGCTGCGCACGCCGCTGTCCGCCATCCGTGGTTACGCCGAGTTCGCGCTGCGGCACCCGAGCCCGGTGCCGGACGAGGTCAGGCACGCGCTCAACCGGGTCCAGTCCGAATCGGCGCGGATGAGCGTGCTGGTCGATGACCTGCTCCTGCTGGCCCGCCTGGACGCCGGCCGGCCGCTCGACCGGGGGCCGGTCGACCTGTCCCGGCTGGCCATCGAGGCGACCAGCGACGCACGGATGGCCCGCGGCGACCATCGCTGGCGGCTCGACCTGCCGGACGACCCGGTCCTGGTGGAGGGTGACGAGCACCGCCTGCACCAGGTGCTCGCCAACCTGCTGAGCAACGCGGGGAAGCACACCCCGTCCGGCTCCACCGTCACCGTCGCGCTCACCGTGGCCGAGGAGCGCCCCGTCCCCCGCGGTCAGGCACGCCGGGAACGGCCGGCTCCCGCTCAGCCGGATCAGATCGGACGGCGCGGCACGATGCCGCCGCCGCCGTGGGCCGAGCTAAGCGTCACCGACGACGGACCCGGGATCCCGCCGGATCTGCTTCCCGACCTGTTCGAGCGCTTTACCCGGGCCGACACCTCTCGCGCCCGCGAAGGGAACGGTGGTGGCGCGAGCACCGGCCTCGGCCTGGCCATCGTGGACGCCGTCGTCGCGGCGCACGGCGGTTGCGTGACCGTGACAAGCCACCCGGGCACGACCCGGTTCGCCATCGTCCTCCCCCTGCTCCCCGAACCCGCCCCCACCCCCGCCCCCACCCACCCCTGAGCCCCACCCCCCACCCGCCTCTTGCTGTTATCAGCAGGAGCCCTCCCAAAAGCAGATGAATGTGGCAGCCACCCGGTTACAACCGGGTGGCTGCCACATTCATTCGAACAG
>JAFARZ010000404.1 GCA_019245115.1 Streptosporangiaceae bacterium
GCGCTACCGGGTGCTGTCCAGAAGGGTGCAGGACCAGCAGGGCGACCTGGCCACGCAGATCGAGGAAGCGGCCACCGGCATCCGCGTGCTCAAGGCACTGGGCCGCGGCAGGCAGGCCGCCGCCCGCCACGCCACGCAGGCCAACCAAGTCTACCGCACCCAGGTGGAGAAGGCCGGCCTGCTCGGCTCCTTCTGGGCGCTCCTGGACCTGATCCCGAACGCCGTGATCTGCGTCATCCTGATCCTCGGCACCATCGCGGTCAGCCGGCACGCCCTGAGCCTGGGCGGCATGATCGCGTTCATCACGCTCGCACTGCAGCTGGTATGGCCGGTAGAAGCGCTCGGTTACCTTATCGCGTCGGCTCAGGAGGCGGTCACCGCCGCGCAGCGCGTGCTCGAAATCCTGGATACAGCACCTCAGATCGCCGCGCCAGGAGCTGCGGCAGCTTCGCGGCACAAGCACCACAGTTCGTTCGTGCGAAGAGGTCATCTTGAATTCCGGCACGTCAGTTTCAGCTATCCAGGTGCCACTGATCCCGTCCTGCGCGACATCGTCCTCGATCTGCCGCCGGGCAAGACCGTTGCCCTCACCGGCGCCACCGGTTCCGGCAAGTCGACGTTGCTGCACCTGGTGCCGAGGCTGCTCGAGGTGTCCTCCGGTGCCGTCCTGCTCGACGGCACCGATATCCGGTCAATGCCGCTCACGCGGCTGCGCTCGGCGGTGGGCTGTGCGTTCGAGGACACCACGCTGTTCTCGCTCAGTGTCCGGGAGAACGTGACGTTGGGTGCGCCGGACGCCACCGATGATCAGATCGAGTCGGCCCTGACCGTAGCGCAGGCTCGGTTCGCGTACGACCTGCCGTGGAGCCTGGAGACCAGGATAGGTGAGCAGGGTATCGCACTGTCTGGCGGGCAGCGGCAGCGGATCGCGCTGGCCCGAGCCATCCTGGCCGGACCCGAGGTGCTTGTCCTCGACGACCCGCTGTCGGCACTGGACGTCTACACCGAGGCCCGGGTGACCAGGGCACTCCACGAGATCCTGGGCAGTTCTACCGCACTGGTCGTCGCGCACCGCCCATCTACGGTGGCGCTGGCCGATCTGGTGGCACTGCTTTCCGACGGCGTGATCGCGGCCACTGGCACCCATCGCGAACTGCTGGCATCTTGCCCGGAATACGCGGAGCTGATGAGTTCGTGGGAGGTGACCGCGTGAGCGCGGACCCGGGCCAGCCCGGTGCCTGGCACGGAGTTGCCGCGGAGCAGGCCGAGGGTATCGGCGCCGGCCTGGCGGCGCTGCTCCGGGAACGGTCCCGGCGTCTGCTCGCCGACCTGCTGGGTTCACACATCCGGCCGGTGGCGCTGACGATCGCGCTGATAGTGGTGGAAAGCCTGGCCGCGCTGGCCGGGCCGTTGCTGGTCGGCCTTGCCATCGACAACGGCATCCCTCCGCTGGTCCGCTCCGCGGACGCGGCACCACTGATCGTGATCTCGATGTGCTACGCCATCGCGGTCGCCACGCAGGCGGTGACCACCCGGATGTTCGTGTCCCTGACCGGGCGGGTTGGCCAGCGGATCGTCCTGGAGCTGCGCCAGCGCCTGTTCGCGCACTGCCTGGAACTGGACGTAGCGTTCCACGAGGACTACACCTCCGGACGAATCATCTCCCGGCAGACCTCCGACATCGAGGCGATCTCGGACCTTTTCGAGGAAGGGCTCGACTCGCTGATCACGGCGATACTCACCTTGCTGCTGGTCGGGACCAGCATGCTGCTGCTCAGCTGGCGGCTCGGCCTGCTAGTGCTGGCCGGCTTCATCCCGCTGACCTTGCTGACCGCCTGGTTCCGGCGCACGTCAGCTCGCGTCTACCGGCGCATGCGCGAGGCGATAGCCCTGGTCATCGTGCTTTTTGTGGAAACCTTCGGCGGTATACCCGCGGTGCAGGCGTTCCGCCGCGAAACTCGCAATGCCGAGATCTTTTCCGCCCTGGGCCAGGATCACGCCATGGCGGCCCGCCAGGCGTCCCGGCTGAACGCCGTCTACGGCCCTTCGATCACGCTGACCGGCAACGTCATCATGGTCGTGGTGCTGGCCTACGGCGGCCTGCTGACGATCGACCACGACATCAAGGTGGGCGTGCTCGCCACGTTCCTGCTCTACTTGCGCCGTTTCTTCGACCCGCTCCAGGATGTGTCCCAGTTCTACAACACATTCCAGGCAGCGGCCTCGGGCTTGGAGAAGATCTCCGGCCTGCTCGAGCAGGATCCCGGCGTTCCCGCACCCGCACCTTCGGTGACGCTATCGCTGCCCGCGGCGGGGGCTGGCCGGCGGGTCCGGTTCACCTCGGTCCGGTTCGGCTACCGGGACTCGGCGGTGCTGCCTGGGCTCGATCTGGACATTCCCGCCGGGCAGACGGTGGCGCTGGTCGGCGAGACCGGTGCCGGCAAGACCACGATCGCGCGGCTGCTCGGCCGGTTCTACGATCCGCAGGCGGGCCGCGTCACCCTCGATGACGTGGACCTGCGCCGCCTGCCCGACGAGGTGCTGCGCTCCGAGGTCATCGTGATCACCCAGGAGAACTACCTGTTCGACGGCACGGTGGCGGACAACATCCGGCTAGGCCGTCCGGACGCGTCCCACGGCGAGGTCGAGGCGGCGGCACGTGCGATCGGCGCGCACGGCTTCGTCTCCGCGCTGCCGTCCGGTTACGACACGCCGGTCGGTAAGCGCGGCAGTCGCCTGTCGGCAGGCCAGCGCCAGCTGATCTCGTTCGCCCGCGTGTTCCTCGCCGCTCCTTCGGTGCTGGTGCTGGACGAGGCCACGTCGCTGCTGGATATGCCCAGCGAGCGTCTGGTCCAGGCCGGGCTGCGGACGGTCCTGTCCGGGCGTACCGCGATGATCATCGCGCATCGCTTGTCCACAGTCGCCGTCGCCGACCGCGTCCTGGTCTTGGAGCATGGCCGCATCGTCGAAGACGGGCCGCCCGGCGACCTGATCACCGGCAACGGCAGGTACGCGGCCCTGCACTCCAGCTGGAACAGCGCACTCTAGCTGGAACGGCGCCCTGACCGCGGAAGCGGAAGCAGGCAGCTAAAGGTGCCACCGACATCGCGACCTGCTGAGCCGGGACACCGCCATTCGTGGCGTTCCTGGCAACCTGGTGAAGCGTGACGGCTGCCCAGGTCTCGATGCTGAGCCCCTCCTCGGCGGCCGCCTCCCGGCACAACTCCAGCTGCTCAGAAGTCAGCTTTACCTGGATCCTCTGTCCGTCCTGTGGCATTTCGCGGTCAACGGGCGAGCCGGCGGGTTTGCCAGGATTCTCGGACTCGGAACGCTCACTCAGGCTGGCGCGCACTTCACGGCGCAGCTGATTTCGCGACCAGCCAAGCTCTTCGGCCTTCCGGAGCCAGAAATCCTGTTCAGGTTCCGCGAGCGCCGCGACTTCGGCATGATGGCCGAAGCTCAAAGTGTCCCGGCGACGAGATATCCGAAACCGCCGGACCACCCAGGCGTAGTTACGGAGCGTCTGGTAATCGAGCGAAGTTTGCTCTATGGCATCGCGGTAACGCCCACAATAGGCGTCTTCCCCGTAGATCAGCCAATCCCCCAGGCACCATGCGGATGAGGTGGCTGCCGCCGACAACTGCCGACCGATGCTCACCCACCTTTCGAACGGTAGCTGCCGCGGGAGCTGTATGCCGGTTCTCGGCATTATGAAATGATCGAATTCCGCATTTGCTGTTGTGCCGATCGCGTGCACACGCGCGGCATGCCGATTATGTGTTTGGTTATGTGTCGTAGACATACGCGAGGCATGCCGGTTTTGTGCATTTCGGGTCGCGAGCTTCCCGGGCACCTTCATTACCCTCCTGAAGAATGATTCGCGCAGAGGCCCGGTGGAGCGTTTATAGCTGTATGGCCGAGGCCCGTATGCGCCGTCAATTAACGTCTTATTCGATTTCGGCTCCTCGAGTAGCGGAAAACGTTATCGACTGAACCACCTCTCTGTTTGCACGAATAGGGTACGCAGCAAGAATCGCTCCTTCCGCGAAATGGAGTTAGTCATCTGGAAGATAACGGAGTGCACGCCCGCTGTCCCGGCCCAGCGTGCTGGGCTGTCATAGCAGGCGGCGAGGATATACATAGGTCAGGGCAGCGCCAGCGTCATGAGCGAGGACACCAGCGCAAGCGCGCTTCTGAGCGCGCCCAGCCCGGCGCCACCCTCATTTCCATGGATCCCTTGGATCACTTGGCTGGGCGCGATGCCGGAGACGGGCCGCCCGACCGGGTTCCCCGCACGCGACTGGTCCCGCCGGGCCAAGCCGGGTCGTGCCATTGCGCCGATGAACTGCTCCGGCGCCGGGGTTTCCGCCATGCCACGCTGCCGGACCGGAGCGCCCACCTCGTGACGGATCTCGGCCCGCATATGGCTCCCCTTGATCGAGATACCGCCCAGCTCGAAGAAATTATCGTCAGTGGTGACGTCCGCGACGTCCAGAATCGACGACCAAATCGCATGAACTGTGCCAGACAGCCAATCGTTCATGACCTGCCTGCTCCTTCACATGAGGATTCACACGATGATCACCAACACCCCCCCATAGCACCTGTTACCGACATTCCCATGATGCGGAAAATTATGTCAAGCAATTACACATCGAGTAGCCGGATGTTCTGCCAGCCACACGGGTGGTACTGGAATTGCTCAGCAGTGGAGCGTGCTCTGGTCCTTCATGAGGGAGGTAAGGGCGTTCTTCATGTGGCCGGCCAGCTCCTCCAGGACGGGAGCGGAGTAGAGGGGCTCGGGCGCGATAAAGCTGGCGGTGAGGGCATCCGTCCCGCGGCGGACGACGACACGGATCCCTTTCGTGCCCTCCGAGCTCGGGGCGGGCGGCGGAATGGGGATGGTGAGCGGGTCGGCGGGGAGCATGGCCAGCCCGGGCTCGGCGTAGTCCAGGGAGATGTGCGGGATCTGGGACAGATGCGTGCCGTCGAGGCCCAGGGCGCTCATCACCAGTGTGACCGGCAGCATGATCTCCGCCGCCCGGTCGATGTACGCGGCCACGTGCCGCGCCACCGCCGGCCACCCGGCCCGGCCCGGATGCCCGCCAAACACATCACCAACCCGCACGATCGCCTCGTCGGAAAACCACCCGACCGCGTCCTGCGACCCGGGCACATCCCGCCGCTGATGATGCACCCGCACGCATATGTCGCTGGCCCCGCTGACCGCATGCACTCCCAGGTACAACGCCGCCAGCACCACCGCCAGCGCAGGTACCCCCAGCGCCCGCGCCCCCGCCACCAGGCCCGCCACAGCCCCGCCATCAAGGCGATACTCCGCACAAGCAGCCGGCGCGACATCGAACTCGTACGCCGGCCGGTCATGGGGCATCAGCTCGAACACCGGCGCCTGCGGATAGCTCGCCATCAGCTCCCGCCACGCCGCCGACCGCCGCTCCACATCCACCTCAGCCCGCTGTGCATTCCACGCCACCAGCTGATATTCCGGCGCCACCAGCCGGGGGAGCCGGGGCGGCCGCCCCGTCACCCGCGCCGCGTACAGCTCCTCCAGATCCCGCCGCAGCACCAGCATCGACTGGCCATCCGCACACACATGATCCAGTACCAGCCCGCCCACCGCCTCCCCGTCAGCCACACCGGCCACCAGCACCAGCGCCACCGGACCAGCCCCCAGATCAATCACCCCCCGCTCAGCGGCCTCCATTTCCTCCGCGACCGCACGCAACGCCGCACCACGACCGCGCTCTCGGTAATCCCGCACCACCGGCCGCCACCCCGGTTCCAGCTCCCGGACCTCCGCCCGCACCACCGGCCCGTCAAACACGTACGCCGTCCGCAACCCATCGTGGCGCCGCAGCAAATCACCAACCGCCCCGGCCACGACCTCTAGATCACTGACCTTGCGAAAGCGCATTGTAAGCGTCATGGCATTTATCGCTGGCAGATCGCCCCGTGACAGTGCCGCACGGGCCCGGTCAAAGCGGGCCGCCAGCTGGGAGTGAAACGCAAGCTCACCGGCCGGTGGCACCACCAGCTCACCGCCATCAGCCGCCCCGGCCACCAGCCCGGCCTGCTCAGCAAACGTCCGGCAGCGCAGCAGATCCCGCAGCGTCGGCCGTATCCCCAGCAACTGCCACACCCGCTCCTGCAACCGCGCCGCCATCATTGACGTCCCGCCCAGAAGAAAGAAGTTATCCCCCTCAGCCACCTCTGTGCAGCCCAGGACTTCCATCCACACTCGTCGCAATACGTCATGCACATGCCGATCAGGGCTGATTCCACGCTTTTCGTCACTCATCGATCAATTGCACCGCCCTTCACTTGCCTATACAGTTCCCGGTATCCGGAATCGGACCTCCCGGAGCAGAACCCTGGGTGGGTCAGGCCTGCCCAAGCGCGCGCACCGTCCAGCCCGCGCCGCGCCATAGCCGCGTATCCAGACAGCATCGGCCGTCGATTATCACCCTCCGGGTGACCACCCTTGCCAGCGAGACAGGGTCAATGGCCAGGTACTCCGACCAAGCGGTGAGATGCAGCACCAGCTCGGCGCCCTCTGCCGCCGCCGAGGCCGATGGCGCGTACCGCAGGTCCGGCCGTCCATCCGCGGCCTTGGGCATGGCCACGGGGTCATGCACGGACACAACCGCCCCCTCGGTGACCAGCTGATCGCAGATGGCCAGGCTCGGGGAGTCCCGTACGTCATCGCTGCCAGGCTTGAACGCGATACCGAGTACGGCTACGCGCTTACCGGCGAGCGTGCCGCCCGCCGATTCGCGCGCCAGCGCGACGACCCGGTGACGCCGGTCGATGTTGATGGTGTCCACGGCGGCGAGCATGTCGGCCGCCGGACTGACACCGAGGGCCTCGGCGGTAACCCGGAGGGCATGGATGTCCTTGGGCAGGCAGCCCCCGCCGAAGCCCGCCCCCGGTGACAGGAACCGCTGACCGATTCGCGGGTCGTCGCCCAGCGCCCTGGCCAGCGCCATCGCGTCAGCGCCTGTCCGCTCGCAGATCTCGGCCATGGCGTTGATGAACGAGATCTTGGTGGCGAGAAAAGCGTTCGCCGCCAGCTTCACCAGCTCGGCGGTCTCCAGGCCAGTCACGTGCAACGAGGTGCCCGCCGCGAGCGGCGCCGCGTAGACCTGGCGCAGCAGCACCTCGGCGTGAGAGGAGGTGACACCGAGCACGATGCGGTCGGGAGCCCAGCTATCCGCCACCGCGAACCCCTCACGCAGGAACTCCGGGTTCCAGGCAACCTCGATTCCTTCCCGCGCCGGGGCGAGTGTCTGTACCCGGCGCATGACCTGCCGTGCCGTCCCGGCCGGCACCGTGGACTTTCCCACGATGAGGCATGGTGACGCGAGGTGCGGAGCCAGCGCGTCGGCGGCCGCATACACGAAGCCCAGGTCGGCCTGGCCGCTGCTGCCCTCGGGAGTGCCCACGCATATGAAGTGGACTTCACCGAACCTCCCGGCCTCGGCAACCGACGTGGTGAACCGGAGCCGATGAGAATCCAGGTTTTTCGCGAGCAGCGGTTCGAGTCCGGGTTCAAAGAACGACGCCTCGCCATGCGCCGCGCGAGCGACCTTGTCCTCGTCCACGTCGATCGCCACCACCTCGTGGCCGAGATCCGCCATGCACACCGCGTGGGTGAGGCCGAGGTAACCGATACCGATAACGGTGACGCGCATAGCTCTCCTCAGTGAACGCTCGGGAACGATTGCCGTATACGCCCAGCTGCCAGCCCGAGGCTATAGCGGCCGATCTGAGGCGTATCGATGACGCCATCGTCATCCCTGGCACCCGTGCCGCCGCGTCAGCCAGGACCCAAGCCGTGCACGGAGACCCCGCGAAGCGGACAAACCATACCTGCCACGGCACCAGCTAGGCGCGACGCCGGACACGCCTCGTTCTTGTCGCTCTTGTCCCGCCGGCGGGACAAGAGCAAGGCTGGTAGCCGATAGATCATCATTCGCTGCCACTGAGTGCTACTGATTGGTGTCACTGACTTTGGTACCGGTGGCTCGGTGCCGTGGCGGCGAGGACACAGCACCGATGCTAGCCAAATACATAATATATGCGAGAGACGTCAGGCATGAATCCGGCTAAACCCGAAGATCGCGTTGTCCCTATCAGTATTAAGCGGAATCATCCGACCGCATTGCTCTGCATTCCGCACGCGGGTGCTGGCGCGGCCGTCTTCTATAGCTGGAGCTATGCGCTACAAGGCATGGCTTCTGTCTGGGCAGCGTGTCTGCCTGGCAGGGAGAACCGGAGCTTCGAGGAGCCGCTGCCGACGATTGAGGCGATCGCTGATTCATTGCTCTGCGGGGTCGCCAGTCTTCCGGCCAGGCAGCTAATTATCTTCGGTCACTGTAGCGGCGCCCTAGTGGCATATGAACTGGCATACAGATTGGCACTCAATAAATCCAGCCCGCCCTGCACCGGCCTCATCATCAGCGCGCAGCCATTCCCAGATGATTCTCCCAGAGATGATGATCCGGGCATTGCAGATCTTCCTTTGCCGCAGCTGCTGGACAGACTGCGCGAAATTGATGGAATGCCAGAAGCCGCACTCGCTAACCAAGAACTAATGGAAGCGGTAGTTCCTACCATTCGGGCTGACCTGCGAGCTGCGGAACAATACCGAATCCCACATGGCCGCCCGCTACTGAACCTTCCTATCATGGCGGTGGGCGGAACGGAAGATCAGCACGCCGAGGTCGCTCAGCTCGCATCCTGGAAAACGGTGACGGCCGGGGAGTTCAGACTGGAATTTCTGAATGGAGGACACTTCTATCTCCAGATGCAGCCAAAACATCTTCAAGAAGTCATTCAGGAGTTTCTGAAAGACTATGTGAAGATGGCCGTTATTGATCCGCGGACCGTGAGCTGTCCCTCTCGCCAGAGCGGCTTTTCTTCGGTAAAGTAAGAACACCCCGAAGCGAGCCGGTCCAGTCACCTTGAGTCAAGATGGAAGTTGACGATTAATGGCCCAGAGTGTATCTGAGCGTCTTAACTACATGGCAGAGCGGGCTCCGAGCGAGGCAGCCGTTGTCGGACTTCTGCCAGATGGCAATGAAACCATCCTGCGGCGGGCTGAACTTGAACGTATGAGTTCGGCGCGGGCAGCAACTTTCACCAAGGTCGCGAAGTCCGCCGGAGGCATGGCGGTTATATGCATCAGCGCACATCGGACCCCTCACACTATCGTAGACATAATGGCAGCCATCCGAGCGGGGCTGCCCGTGCTTCCCCTTGACCCTAGTTTGCCCGCAGAAGCGCGCGAGCGCATGCTTCGCTATGTTAGGAATACATACGCCTCTACCATAGAAGCTCGGTCATCGCAGCTGAGGCTGACCGAAGCCAAAAGAAAAGCAACCGAGATCGCTGGATACTTTCTCGCTACCGGCGGCACCTCTGGCGGCATGAAAATCGTTGCACGGCCCGGCCCAGTGACGTACGACCCTCGGCTGGTGCCCTCACGCGCCCTCAGCCGGGCAAGATGGCGGGCTGGACAGCGGCAGCTTATAGTTGGCCCCCTCCACCATGCCGCTCCCTTCACGTGCTGCCTGGCGGGTGTGCTTGATGAGGGCACCATTGTACTACCTGATAAGTTCGATCCGGCCTTCATATGGCGCATTATTGACAGCTATCGGGTGGAGTGGTTTCAGCTGACGCCTACTCACATGGCACGAATGATAAGCTCGATTTCAGGCGACAGCGCTCGGCTGAGTCGGATACAGGGCATTTTGCATACCGCCGCCTTCTGCCCATGTCAGGTTAAGCGACGTTGGCTCGAGCTTGTCGATCCGTCTCGCATCTTCGAACTATACGCCGCTACAGAGGATATTGGGGCGACGTTGGCTAGCGGTGAAGAATGGATCCAGCGACCGGGCACCGTTGGCCGTGGGGTGCTTACCCAGATCCGTATTCTTGATGAGAAGCTCAATCCACTGCCAGCCGGATCGGAGGGCAGGATATTTATGCGTGCGCCGGGCTCGCGGCGGGGCGTAGCCCGATACCTCGGCCGTATCCCTTCAGAGCAGACTCCGGATGGCTTCCAGAGCGTCGGCGACTATGGCTGGCTGGACGATGATGGATATCTGTTTCTCGCGCCAAGGCGAGAGGACATGATCACGGTGGCGGGAAAGAATGTCTATCCGGCCGACATTGAGAATGTAATCGCCGAGCATCCGCTGGTGTCAGATGTGGCGGTCGTCGGTGTACCAGATACGATATTTGGCTCCAAGATTGTCGCCGTAGTAAGCACACATGGCGATCAGCCACTGACCCTGGCGGATCTGTTGTCGCATTGCCAGAGTCTACTCGCACTTCATCAATTGCCTCGCAGTGTCCATCAGGTGACACGGGTGCCGCGTAATGATGCGGGAAAAATTCAGCGGCGGCTGCTACCTTCATTGTTTGGAGAGGCCGAATTATGGCCACACGTTCTGTCGATTTCGAACGCTTGCGCTCAGTAACGTGCGAGCGTCCTGAGATAGAAGACGCTGCCGCAACGTGGCAGAACCGGGATCGCCGCATTCTTGTCATGGCAATAGCACTCAAAGAATACTACAGTGCCCCGGATCTGCGAGAATTCATATTCAACCGCCTCGGAATGGATAGCATTCCGGATACCATCATCATGGCTCCCGCTATATCCTACCCCTCTAAGACCATGATTACAGCGAAGTCGATAGAGCAGCTGATAGCTTCAGAGGACGTACTGGTTTATAACTTTACGCACCCGCGCGGCCAGACCGAGGAGGTCCTGGCGAGGTTTTGGAAGAGGATACTAGAGCGAGAGATGGTTGGCGCTGAGGACGTTTTTATGGATCTCGGAGGAAACTCTCTTAGCGCAGTGCTGCTACTCGGCCTTATCGAGGAAGAGTTCAAGATCGCACTATCACTCGATCGTTTCCTGGAAGCGAAGTCAATTCGTACCCTGGCGGCTCTAATTGACGAAATGCGCGGCGACTTAGTGGGCTGGACCGTAAATTCGTCGAGGGTCCGTGTTCTCGGAGCCCGTGGTTGTCACATTCAAGGGGTCTGGTGCCCGTGGGTGTGACATTCACGGGGTTGGCCGCCATGGGCCGGGATCACGATAGCTGGCTCACGCCTCATGGGTCACATGCCCTGTGACACTGGATCCATCCCAGACCCCCGGCGAACTTCCGGAGCGTCCCGCTTAAAGCTGATCTCTTGGTCGTGCGGCCCGGCTGCGCGGATGCCTCCGCCCTCCCCGTGACATTTCATGTCGTTAGCTAAGTGCGGCCGCGGGCCTAGATGGACGGCTTGGCGTCCACGGACAGGATTCTGTCGCCGGGCCGCAGCCGCCTGCCCTGGTAAAACCCCTGGTACAAGCCGAGGATGACAGATGCCCTGGCGGCGAAGCCCGGGTCGCGCGGGGAGATCCGCGACTGGTACTGCCAGGGCTTGACCGGGTGCTCAGCCAGTACCGATGACACCGAGAGCTGGCTCGGCCCGGCCTTGGTGATCTCGGCCATCAGTTCCGGCCGGTCCAGCGCGACAGCGGCACCCCGGTCACGGCGGGCAGCTGGCAGGCCAGCGCGACGACCGCAGCCCGGGTCAGCTCGCTGATCCGCCGCGGCCGCCCCGGGCGAGGAAGATCACCCAGCCCGTCCAGGCCACGGCCAGCGAACCGGTTCGCCACTTGCGCACAGTGCCCATGCTGATCCGCAGGTCCGCGGCGATCCGCGCAGTGTACCGGCCGCGCGCGGCAGCCAGCACGATCTGCGCGCCCAGCCGGTCCCGGTACGCCGTCCTCGCTCCTCGGACGCGTTTTCCCGAAGCGGCACGCTCACCGGCGCTCGGCACGACCGGCACAGCGCCAAGCAGCAGCATGGCAGCTCCGGGTCAAGATCACAGCGATGCGATCCGATGCCGGGCACGGGACCCTGACCGGCCCGGCCACCCCGGCGCGGCACGATGGGCCCATGCCCGCCATTCTGGAACCGGCCCGCAGCCCGATCACCTTGCGGCTGCTGGATCACGCCGAGAAGAACTGGCCGCAGCTGGCCAAAGCCCGGGCCAGATACCACGGCAGCTTCGCCTCCATCACCGGCGTGCTCGAACCCCAAGACCCCCGACGAACTTACGGTGTCACCCACTTAGTCATGCAGGAACTCATTATGCATCTATTCCCGCGAATCTGGATGGGATTCCCGACAGGACGCGCCTAGCCGAGGAAGAATGAAGTGAACACTGATGAACTCCTGCCCGAGGTGCTGGCCGCCGCCGCCGAAGCATTCGGGCGTCCAGTGGATGCCGACGACAACTTCTTTTCGCTGGGCGGTGACTCCCTGGCGATGGTGGAACTGATCACCGCGCTGGAGCACCGGCTCGCCCGGTGGGCCGGTGACGAGGCCGCGGCCGTCATCGACGATGAGGCGGTGATCAGTGCCGCTAGCTTCGCTGACCTGGCCAGTGAACTCGCGGCACGGATCCCGGCCGCCCCGCACGGCCGGGATCGCGCATGACCGGACCCGGTGCCGGCGAGATCGCGGGTGACACGGGCAGGCCGGTTACTCGCACCGGTATCACCGCGTACGACTGGTTGCGCGGGAACGCGGCGATCGCCCCCACGGCAGCCGCCGTAACCGTTTGCGGGACCGGCCAGTGCGACGATGAGCGGTACTCCTTCACGGAACTACTTGCCCTAGCGGACCGGACCGCCGCCGGCATGCGTGCCCACGGCGTCGGCCGGGGTGACCGGGTGGTGCTGAGCCTGCCCAATGACGTTTCGTTCCTGGCCGTGACGTTTGGGTGCCTGGCGCTCGGCGTCATCGCCGTGCCGGGACCGGTGCCGGAGGTGAACCGGGTCAGCGCCTTCGAGGAGCGCATCACGAGCATCGTCGATGACTGCTCCCCACGGCTGACCATCACGACACGGCAGTGGGCATCGCGAGTACGCGAGGCGGTGCATTGCCCGGAGGACGTCGCCGTGCTGCCCTGGGAGACGCTCGATGCGACCGCCGAGCTGCTTGAGGCGACCGCCGTGCCGCCGGTGGACCAGCACGCTCGCCCGGCCGACGTGGCCTTGCTTCAGTACACCTCCGGCTCGACCAAGCGTCCGCGCGGCGTTGTGATTACCCATGGCGCATTGCGTGCGTGCTGTCGGCAGGCGGCAGCCGCGTACCTGGAAACCAGGGCCGATGTCGCCGTTACGTGGGTGCCCCTGTACCACGATATGGGATTGATAACCGGGGTGATGAGGCCAATGTATTCCGGTTACGAGACGGTGTTGCTCAGACCGGAGGCATTCATCCGCACACCAGCGTCCTGGCTGAAGGCCATCGACAGGCACCGCGGGACCATGTCCAGCGCCCCGAACTTCGGCTACGACCTGTGTGTGCGCAAGGTCGGCCACGATGTAATGAACGCACTGGACCTGCGCACCTGGCGGGTTGCGCGTAACGCCGGCGAGGTAGTCCGCGCCGAGACGGTCGACAGGTTCGCCGCCCACTTCGCCGCCGCCGGGTTCCGGCCCGATGCGATGTGCCCCTCGTACGGGCTCGCGGAAGCGACGCTCACGGTCACCAGCAGCCGTCCCGGTCAGCGACCGCTCCGGATCAGCGTCGATTCCGCCGACTTGGCGCCCGGCTGCCAGGTGTCTCCCATACCACCGGGAGACAGGACATCGCGGCGAGGCGGCTCGGTGCCGGGGACCCTCATCCAGTCTTGCGGTGCGCCGGTCGCGGATACGCGGGTTTACATCGATGGCGGTACTGCGGAAGGGTATGTCGGCCGGATATGTGTCGAGGGATCTCAGGTAGCCACCGGGTACTGGACTGAGTGCCAGGACAGCGATCCGCCGGAGCGGCCTGCCGGACGGCTGGTGACAAACGATCTGGGCTTTGTCTACCAGGGACAACTGTTCGTCCTCGGGCGGATCGACGACACGTTGGTGCGCCATGGCCGGAACTTCTACGCCGCCGATGTGGCCGCCGTGTGTGGCCGGGTAGCTGGTGTTCACCCCGGCCGCGTGGCCGCGTTCACCACCAGGCCCGCGGACGAGCCAGATGACCAGGTGATAGTGGTGGCCGAGCTTCGCGCGGACGCGGATACAACGGCGCAGGCGCTCGCGCGGCGTCAGCGTCATCTCGTTACTGAGCTGGCGCGGAGCCTGGGCCTGTACGTGGGGCGAGCGGCCTTCATGCCCACCCACGCGCTACCCGTGACAACCAGCGGAAAGGTCCGCACCGCCGAAGTACGCCGACGGTTCGAGGACGGCTCGCTGCCATTGCTGCCCGGCTCGTGCTGACCGGCGCCTACTCACTGGGTAGCAGCGCGGATCCGTATCGTGCCGCGACCGCAGCCTGCCGAGATCAGCTCGGCCCGGTCCCAGCCCGAGACGTCATCGAAGACCGCTGGTCGGCTGCCGTACAGCCGGTAGTGGTGCGCGGCCATAGCCCGTCCGTGCGGCGCCAGCTCCGCCACGACGGCGCGACGCAGCCGCGCGACGGTCAGGTCGCGGTCGGCCACATGGACATATGCGGTGAGGGCAGGCGTTTCACCGCGCTCATCTAGCCGCATGAATGAATCGCGCACCGCAGGGATAGCATTCACCGCCGCACGACAATCAGCCAAGCTGATCCTGCAGTGATCGACCTCAACGGTCGCGTCATCGGCACGCCGGCTGATTCCCGGGCAGAGCACAGCGATCTGATCCGTCGGTATATCGTCCCCAACCACCGTGCAGAGCAGTTTTTCCAGGCCGCGCAGGATTGCTTCTGCTTCGGACAGGCTTACTATCTCGGTATCGACCCGGCACGCCAAGAGCACTTCCGGCGCGTTGATGAAAACATCAAGGAAGAAGGTGAGATTGTCAACGACCGCTCGCGGCGACCGGGTGATCTTGCTGGATTGCGCCAGCATATGAAGCTTCTGTGGTGACGACCGCGGGGCCTCGATGTGCACCGGATCAGAGACAATATTGACCATTGCGGACGCGGCAACCTTATCCAGGCATATACCCCGGGCCAGCTCCACCTCACGTATCTGCTCCCGTAGCGCCGCGGGGTCGCAGCGGGCGTATCTATACATTCGCGGTATTCTGCCATTAAGTTCGGTAAATAGGCTCCGCAACGTAGTTCTTGGTATCGGAATGCATATAATGGCCTCCTGGAAAAGGGGACCTGTAAAGTCTTTCCAATCCCGGGAGAACCTGTTGCTGGAGCCCACGTATACCAGCGCGGTGGCCAGGGAAGCATGCAACGACATTATAGTGGCGAACGCGCCGACTATCGGCGTAGACAGCATCATTCGGGTGCCTGCCGTTAGGCTGCCGAGCGCCGCGAACAACGCCTTGGAATGCAATTCAACGTTCCAGTAGCGCGGGGATTCCGGAGCCAGACGTCGATGCGGGAACATGGTTTGAGGGCAGCGGCGCAGCTGATCGGCGGCATACTCGAGCGCACGCCTACGCAGCTCATTTCCGGAATCCGAGGACTCGAAATCGGCCCGATCAACGGAACTATTCCCGGCGCATCGGGACTTATCGCCTGCCGGCGTGCTGGCTGTTACCCGGCCATCATTACCGTGGAGTTCGCTTTCAAGCTGTTGCTTCAATCGCATAAAGCCCCACGCATCGGTCACCACATGGTTTAGCCTTACCGCGACGTACTCCACTAGCTCCGCGACGGCCGCGATCACTATCCCTACCGGACGCTCCATGCTGACCTGCGGCAGGCTCTCAATAACAGCCAGGTACCCCGGTGAACATGGGAATTCAAGAACCTCGACCGGGATCGTGCCAGAACCAGCCAGATACTGATACGCTACTCCATCCTGGTCGGCGAATATCCCCGTCCGAAGAGTGGAGTTCAGCTCGACAAGCTTCCGTATGGCATCAATCGTTTCCGGAACTCGCATGGGTACCCCGACCCGGATGTTCATAACGAAGTCCAGCCGGTGCTCGTTACCGGGTAGGGTCACGACATGGCTTAGATACTGCTGCGCCCAGCTAAGGCGAGCGCGGCGCGACTGTCCGGCATCAAAGGAGCATTCCACCAAGTCCCTGGATGCCGCCTTCACATCATCGCCACGATTCACTGGACGCTACGCCGTTTGAGCGGAATGCGGGCCAGGTGCTCCCAGGTGATCTGGCGACCCTGATGATCAGCCGCCACATCGACCAGATGCACCTCGTCAATGTGCAATGGCGCGTGGCTGGGCCGGACCCGGCGCAACAGCCGCTGGACCTGATCGGAATCTCCGTCGCCGTAGGCGTAGCCGAGGGCCATGTGCTGTGCGCCCCAGTCGTACTGGGCCGCCTCCGGACCGCGAACCGCGCCGATGACCGACCGGACCCTGCGGTGGAGGTCCGTCAGGTCCTCGTCGGGACTGAGGTCGCAGATCACGCCCGAGGCGTAGCTCAGCATGCTACCCGCCATAATCGTGAGCGGCTCGACCTGCGCCAAGTCCTCGCGGAGCGCGGCCGCGAGGTCGTCCCGCTCCGCTCGCGTTATGCCGCCGCCCACCGCACCCGTCACCTGGTCGATAGTAACATGTAGCCATTTGTCGGGCACCGGGGTGATGGGGAACTCCTTGACCGCCGCCTGGCCGCCGTGCACGAGTGCGGCGAGGGAGGTGTCCCTGGAAAGGTCGGGAACCGCGAAAACGTAAAGGATGGTGACGCCGTCTGGCCACCGATTCGCACCATGTTTGAAAACGAACGGCTTCACGGGCCGAAGCTAGCACGCGCCACATCGCGCCCCTGCGTGTCCGTCGCTGACGACGAGCCGAACATGTATACACGGTTGAATTTAAAATACGAGAGTAGATACCATTGTTGTATTTCGCCGCCGGTACCTTCAAGGACGGATACAGCAACCGCCAGGAGGCACCCGGCTTGCACGGAGCACCCCGGTGAGACCCCGGCGGATCGCTCTTTATCGCATGTGTCCCGCCAGCGGGACGATCAGAAAGCCGGCTGGACAGAACTGGCCGCGGCCCATTGGTGTGCGATATGTTTCCGGTATCAACAATGAATTCTCACGCACGATTTCTGCAAGCATGCGACAGGTGCCAGAGCTGATTCGAGACGGCGTGGCGAGATGGACCGCCATCTTCAGGCTGTTGCCGCGTGCTGGATGCATTGCCGGGATCAGCTCGGCGCTCGCGACCCTGGCCATCGGGCTTGTGCCCGTCGGCTTCGCGATCGCGACGAGCGTGCTCATCAGCCACCTAGACCTGATCTTCGGCCACGGCCCGGCCCATTGGGCTACGGTCGGGCAGGCGCTCGTCTTGGCCGGAATCACCCTCCTGTTGCAGAATGTACTGACTCCGTTTCAGTTCGCTCTCGGCGAGCTGGTCACCCGGAAGGTGGACGGGCACTGCGTCAGGCGGCTCATCCATACCTCGCTCACTGACGCGTCCCTTCCGCAGCTCGAGGAGCGTGAAGTCCTCTCCCAGCTCAGCGACGCACAGTCGGGGCTGGCCCAGGACTTCGGCACACCAGGGGGAGCCGTGGCCGGAGTGCTCGCGCTCGTCGTGCGCTACTCGCAGATGCTCGCGGCCGTGACCTTGGTGGCTATCATCGTCGGCCCCGGGGCCGCGTTCACCTTGATGGTCGCGGTTCTTGTGGTGCGCATCGGCTACCGGGCTACGTTGACCAGCTTCATGGGCTTCTGGGGTCGCCAGGGCGATCAGCGCCGGAGCATGGAATACATGTTCCAGACCGGCATCGCCCCGGAGCTGAGCAAGGAAATGCGTCTTCTCGGCATACTGGACTGGTTCCGGGCCCGTTCCGCAGAAGATGCCGATACGCACTGGCTGCCGATCTGGCGGGAGCGTATACGGCTGTATTTCAAGCCGTTCATCGGATATACCCTTATCCTGTTCGCCGGAATTTGCGTAGTGCTCCTACAGTTGCGCGGCGTTATGTCTCGGAACAAGCTGTCCATCTTCGAACTGAGCCTGGCTATCCAGTCGATCGGCCTGGCCGCGCGCTTCGCTGCCTTCTTTCCCGAGGCCGACATTTCCACCCAATGGGGCTCCCAGACGGTTCAGGTCATCACCCGGCTCGAACGACGCTTTACCGGTACTGCCAGTGATAACGCGGTACCTCACCGCACCGCTGCTGGCCTACCGCGTTCCTCGATTCGTTTCGATGGTGTCCGCTTCGCGTACCCCGGAGCGCGCCGGCTCGTCCTTGACGGGCTGAACCTGGGATTCCGGGCCGGCCAGTCGACCGCGATCGTCGGACTCAACGGAGCTGGCAAGACCACTGTGGTGAAGCTCCTCAGCGGGCTGTACGAACCTGATACGGGACGAATCACCGTGGACGGGATCGACCTGGCCGACCTGAATCCGCAGAGCTGGCATCAGCGTCTTGCCGTGATCTTCCAGAACTACGCCCGCTACGACCTGGACGCCAGGGCGAACGTCGTACTCGGCGCGCCACGCCACGGCGACGACACCGCGGCCTTCTGGCGAGCGTGTGACCGCGCGGGCGCGACCGGGATCATCGCCAGGCTGGCCGACAAGGAGCGGACGCCGCTGTCGAGCCGCTATTCGGGCGGCGTCGACCTGTCCGGCGGGCAGTGGCAGCGCATCGCCTTGGCTCGCGCGCTGTTCGCCGTGGAGGCGGGAGCGTCGGTCCTGGTGCTCGATGAGCCGACCGCGCACCTTGACGTGCGAGCGGAGGTGGCGTTCTTTAACAGCTTCCTCGATCTCACGCAGGGACTCACGACGATCATCCTGTCGCATCGTTCCTCCACTGTGCGGCGCGCGGACCGTATCGTCGTCCTTGAGGGCGGTCGCGTTGTCGAGGATGGCTCGCACGACGAGCTGATCCGGGCCACCGGCCGCTATGCTCACCTCTTCCGGCTCCAGGTAAGCCGGTTCTCGGCCGAGCCGCCGCAAGCGTCGCGGACCCGGCGGGAGAGCCCGCCATGAAAGTGGCCAAGGCCGCGCGGTTCCTGTTCGCCCTGGCCGCGAAGCTTGACCGCCGGCGCCTCATCGGGGCGATGCTCATCATGCTGGCGGGGTACAGTGCCGCGCCCCTCGCCGCGCTGTCTCTGGCGGTCTTCGCCGATGATCTCATCGGCCGACGCGGGCAGGCCGCGCTCGCCGCGGCGCTGCTAGCCGCGGCCTTCCTGGTCATCCAGCTAATGGGCGGGCACTTCTCGCACTTGTGTTCCGGCCGTCTATACGAGCATCAGCTGGCCGCGCTGAACATCGAGCTGATCGAGATCGTCGGGCGTCCGCCCGGCATCGAGCACCTCGACGACCCAGAGTTCGCTGATCAGATCGACCTGATCCGCAACTCCTTGTTCGGGACCGCCCAAGCCCTCGAGTCGTTGTTCAGCCTTACCGGGCTTGCGCTGCAAACCGCCATCACCATCAGCATCCTCATCAGGATCGATCCTTGGCTCGCGTTCATGCCCGCTTTCGCCGTACCCGCCATGCTGCTCGGGAAGCACGCCCAGACGATCTCCGAGACGGCGCGGCTGCGGTGCGCCGAAGGGATCCGGCTCAACCGCCATTTCGTGGTTCTTGCGACCTCCATCTCGACCGCGAAGGAACTGCGGCTTTTCGGTGCCGAAGCCGAGATCCTCCGCCGGCAGGAGACGCTGTGGGACGGCGTCACCAACCGGATGTGGCGAGCTCAGGCCGCCGCCGCCGCGCTCCGTTCGCTCGGGCAGCTAATCTTCACGCTCGGCGCCGCGGGCACGGTCTTGCTGACCGTGCGCCTGGCGCAGGAGCGGCAGATGACCATCGGCAGCCTGCTGCTGGTCATCATCCTGCTCATCCAGGTGAACGCGCAGATGGCGATGGCCCTCACTCAGCTGAGCGTGCTACAGGCAGCCGGGGGAACCGCCGAGCGCATCACCCGGCTCCGCCGCGTCTGCCGGGCGCGGACGGCCGTAGCCACGCGGCGGACCGCCACGATCACTTCACCGCTCGCTGGCGGGATTACCCTCGATGACGTGAGCTTCGCCTATCCCGGAAGCTCTGAGCTGGTACTTGACCGTGTCTCGCTGGACATGCCCGCCGGCCACACCATCGCGCTGGTCGGCGAGAACGGGGCGGGCAAATCCACCCTGGCCAAGCTGCTTTGCGGCCTGTATTCCCCCACCAGCGGAAAGATCCTCATCGACGGCGTCGATCTCGCTGACGTTGCGCCGGACGAGTGGCGCGCTCAGGTAGCGGCCATGTTCCAGGATTTCGCGCGCCTGGAGTTCGTTACCCGCGAAACCATCGGGTTGGGCGAACTACCGCTCTTGTCCGATGAACGGGCCATCGCCCGAGCGGTCAGCCGTGCCCGCGCCGACAAAGTCGTGGCGCATATCCCCGGTGGCCTGGATGGCGTCGTCGGCCACAACTACAAGCAGGGTGCAGACCTGTCCGGCGGGCAGTGGCAGATCCTCGCGCTGGCTCGCTGCCTGATGCGCGAACATCCCCTGCTGCTGGTACTGGACGAGCCCGCGGCAGCTCTCGACGCGACAGCCGAGCATGAGCTGTTCGAGCGCTATGCCTGCTCCGCCAAGTGCGCGGCCGTCCAGCTTGGCGGGGTGACCGTGCTGATCACCCACCGGTTCTCGACCGTCCTCATGGCGGACCGGATCGCGGTGCTGGAACGGGGGCGGATCCGCGAGTACGGGTCACACCAGCGGCTCATCGCGGACAATGCCCTGTACGCGGAGCTTTACCGGCTCCAGGAACAGGCGCACCGAAGCTGAGCTATCAAGCCGGGCAGTGTCCACGCGGACCTCAGACAGGCCACGGCTCCTTGCGGTAGCCCATGTCCCAGAACATCCACTCGTAACGGCTGGTCACGCGGAACGCGCGACGCACCCGCTCCCGTTCGGCCGGCCCCAGGCCATCGCCAAGATCGTCGGCAACGTCGAGGACCTCCCGCACGGTGGCGCCGAAGTCCTCGCCACCGTAGGTGGCGATCCACTTCTGATAACGAGGCTCCGGCGAGCCGCGGCGGAGCAGTTCCTTGCCGACCTCCCAGTAGATCCAGTAGCACGGCAGCACCGCGCCGACGCCTTCGGCATAGGAGCCGAAGCCGATCGTGGCCAGCAGATAGCTCATGTATGCCAGGTTCAGCGGCGCCGGCTCCGCTGTCGCGGCCGCGGCCGGGTCGATGCCGAGGTCAGCGAGCAGGGACCGGTGCAGCTCCCGCTCCACCGAAATCGCCTCGGCGGCGTGCCGTGCGAAGGTCTCTCTCGCCCCCGCATCCGGTGCCCGGCTGGCCACCGCGGCCAGGGCCGCCGCATACCCCTTCAGGTAAAGCGCGTCCTGCACTACATAGAAGGCGAACGCGTCGCCCGGCAGGCTTCCGTCGGTCAGTCCGGTAAGGAACGGATGCCGCAGGATCGCGTCGTAGATCTCAGCGATCCCCTGCCACAGTTCCTGGCTGAACCGCGGGGAGTGCGGTGCAGAACTCACCGCCCCGCTCCCGCCACCAGCTGGTCGTGCAGGACGTGAACCGGCCCGTCGCCGCCGCCGAGCTGGGTGAGGCCGTGAGCCACCGCGTCACCCGCGACAAACGCGGCGTGCCGGGCGGCCTCGTCGAGCGGCAGGCCGGCCGCCAGGCCCGCGGCCAGCGCCGCCGAGTGCGTGCAGCCGGCGCCGTGCGTCGCGGCGATCGGATAGCGGGGCACCGGAATCGCTATGTGCGTGGACTTCCAGAACAGGTGATCTACGGCCTCGTCGCCGTGGCCGCCGGTCACCAGCGCCGCCGGGGCGCCCATTTCCACCAGCCGCTCGGCGAGCAGCACGCGATCAATGGTGGTCAGGCCGGTCAGCGCCTGCGCCTCCGGCAGGTTGGGCGTTACGACGGTGGCCAGCGGGAACAAGCGGTCGACCAGGGTGGTCACGGCGTCCTCACGCAGCAGCCGGGCGCCCGAGCTGGCCACCATTACCGGGTCGACGACCAGTGGCAGCGTCCGCCCGGCCAGCGCGTCAGCAACCGCCGAGATCAGCGGCGCGGAAAAGAGCATGCCGGTCTTCGCCGCGTCGGCGCCGATGTCGTCGAGGACCGCGTCGATCTGCGCTCGGACGAAGCCCGGCGCAAGCTCCTGGATGGCGGTCACGCCGAGCGTGTTCTGCGCGGTCAGCGCCACGATCGCGGTCATCCCGTGTGCGCCGCAGCGGGCGATGGCCTTCAGATCGGCCTGGATGCCGGCGCCGCCGCCCGAGTCCGAGGAAGCGATCGACAGCACCCTCGCGGGGGTCACGCTGGCATCTCCGGGAAGCCGAACGCCGGGCTGGACGCCTGCGCGTACCATCGCCGCGGTATGCGGCCCGAAGCCCGGGCGACGTAGCCGGCCTCGACCGCCAGCCGCATGGCCCGCGCCATCCCTTCCGGTTCGGCCGCACGGGTGATGGCGGACGCGACCAGCACCCCGTCACAGCCCAGTTCCATGGCGAGCGCCGCGTCGCTGGCCGTCCCGATCCCCGCGTCCAGGATCACCGGCACTCCGGCCCCTTCCACGATCATCGAGATGTTGTGCGGGTTCCGGATGCCGAGACCGGATCCGATCGGCGCGCCGAGCGGCATGACCGCCGCGCAGCCGGCCCGCTCCAGCTGCCTGGCCAGCACCGGATCGTCGTTGGTATACGGCAGTACGGTGAACCCGTCGGCGACGAGCATCCGTGCCGCGTCGAGCAGTTCCACCGGGTCGGGCAGCAGCGTATGGTCGTCGGCCACCACTTCGAGCTTGACCCAGTCCACCCCGAGTGCCTCCCGGCCCAGCCTGGCCACGAGCACCGCTTCGCTGGCGGTGTGGCACCCGGCCGTGTTCGGCAGCACCCGCACTCCGGCCTGCCGTAGCACGCCGAGCAGCGACCCCTCCCCCGCGTCGGTGACCCGCCGCATGGCGACCGTGCTGACCTCGGTGCCCGACGCGGCCAGCACATGCCGCAGCACTTCCAGGCTCTGCACTCCCCCGGTCCCGACGATGAGCCGCGACTGGAAGCTCTGCCCGCCCAGCACCCACTTTTCGCTGTCCACGTCAGCCTCCCTGCACCGCGGTGACGATCTCGACCTGGTCGCCGTCGCCGAGGACGGTCATGCCCCACTGACCGCGCGGCACCACCTCCCCGTTGACGGCCGCCGCGACACCACTGCTGAGGGCAGTGGTCTCTCCGACAACATGCTCCACGGTGACACCGTGCCGCATCGCGCGTGGTTCTCCATTTACTTTTATACGAACGTCTTCCACGGCTTCCTCCATCACGCCAGCCGTCCCGGGGTGAAGGCGTTCCATTCGGCCTCTGGCCGCTCCCCGGACAGGTAGGCCAGGACCGCGTCCGCCGTCGCGGCGGACATCAGGATCCCGTTGCGGTAGTGCCCGGTCGCGATCAGCAGTCCGTCGGCCCGGCCCACGATGGGCCCGTTGTCCGGGGTGCCCGGCCGCAGCCCGGCGCACGTCTCGGCGAGGATCAGCTCGCTGGTCACGGGCAGCACGCTCATCGCGTCGTGCAGCATGTCGTGCACCGCGCCGGCGGTCACCGTCTGGTCGTGCCCGCGCTCCTCCTGGGTGGCGCCGATGATCATCTCGCCGTCGGCCCGGGGGACCAGGTAGATGTCCGCGCCGCGCACGGTGGCACGGATCGTGTGGGTCGTGACGGGCGGCATGCGGTCTGGGTGCCGCAACCGCAGCAGCTGCCCCTTTACCGGCCGGACCGCGCCGCGTATCTGGGGCGGCAGGCCGTCGATGGTCCCCGTCCAGCAGCCGGTGGCCACCACCACCTGATCGCTGCGCACGGAGGCGCCACTTGCTGTTATCACGCCGACGCCGGGGCGGACCTCGGTCACCCGGTCCCGCACCGTCCGCGCTCCGGCGGCCAGCATGGCCTTGCGCAGCGCGGCGGCGTAGCGCCGGTTATCCACCGACCAGTCCCCGCCGAACAGCACGCCGCCGTGCACGTCCGGGGTGAGGAACGGCTCGAGCTTGCGGCACGCCCGGCTGTCCAGTTCCTCCGCCTCGAGCCCGGCCGAGCGCCGGAACGAGGTCAGCCGCAACAGCGCGGCATAGTCGCCTGCGTCGTAAGCGACGGCGAGGGTGCCCTCGGTGCGCAGGCCGATCTCGTCGCCCGCCGCCTTCTCCAGCTCGGCCGCGAATTCGGGGAAGCGACGCAGCGCCAGCAGGTTCAGCGCAAGCAGCTCACCCTCGCCGAACAGGCTCTCCGACACCGGTGCGAGCATGCCCGCCGCGACCAGCGACGCCCCGTCACCGATGTCCGGATCGACGACGACCACATCGAGACCGCTCATCGCGGCCCGCCACGCGATAGCGGTCCCTATGACGCCACCACCCGCGATGACGACGTCGGCGGTCACTGCCAAGATCAGCACTCCCTTCGCCGGCATTACCCGGATCAGGTACGACGGTCGGAGGCGTCAGCCTCCCTCTCAGCCCTATAGGCTCCCGTGGTCTGCTCATTTTATCCCACCCAGCGCCCGCCCCCGACAGCCCTCCCTGGTCCAGCCTCCATCCCAGCCGCCGCGGCCCGGCCACCCGCATCCGTGATTAGCGCGGAAATCCCATGCTAAGCGGAAACAAACCCGCCGTATTCGTACATGAGATTTCCACGAAGCATGGATGTTCCGTCTTAATCAGCACCCCGTTCGAGAATGATGGAACATTCAGGGCAATTCAGACGCACACCGCAGGCTTCAGCCAGCATCGCCGCACCCCGGCACCCCGCATAGCCCCGCCCGGCCGCACAAATCGGACAAATCCTGAAATGTCGGGTGACGGTTTACCCGGTCCGGGGAAAGGCAGGCCGGATAAATATGGCAGCCACCCGGATAGGATCGGGTGAATGTGACATGGGTGCGGCTCCTCCAGAGTGGGCAGCATGCCGATGGTGCCATCGGTGTCGCTCAAACCGATCAGCAGCGCTATTAGAGCGTGCCCGATGGTGCCATCGGTGCCGCTGGCCAGGGAGCAGCACCTGGCTGACTGTCCCTTTAAGGGAGCCGCACCCATGTGACATTCAACCGGTTGGCCCGGCGCCGCGCAGGCCCGGCACCACGCACGCCCGGCACCACGCACGGGGCGGGCGTGGTTCGATGGCCAGGTGAGCGATGATCTGAACGCGAAGCTGGCGGGGGCGCGGCTTTACTTGTGCACCGACGGACGCCGGGCGCGCGGCGACCTGGCGGAGTTCCTTGACGCGGTGCTCGGCGCGGGGGTCGACATCGTGCAACTGCGCGAGAAAGGGCTCGAGGCACGGGAGGAACTGGACCTGCTCGAGATCTTCGCCGACGCCTGCCGAAGGCACGGCCGCCTCCTGGCCGTCAACGACCGGGCCGACGTGGCGCTGGCGGCGCGCGCCGACGTGCTGCACCTGGGCCAGGACGACCTGCCGGTACCGATAGCCCGCCGCATCCTCGGTCCCGGACCGCTGATCGGGCGCAGCAGCCACGATCCCGGGCAGTCCGACACCGCGGCCGGCGAGCCAGACATCGATTACTTCTGCGCCGGCCCGATCTGGTCCACGCCGACCAAGCCGGGCCGCCCCTCCACTGGTCTCGGCCTGATCGAGCACGTCGCGGCGCGGCACCCGGAGCGGCCGTGGTTCGCGATCGGGGGCATCAGCCTCGGCCGGCTCGACGACGTGCTCGCCGCCGGCGCCACCCGCGTGGTCGTGGTCCGGGCCATCACCGAGGCCGACGATCCCGCCGCGGCGGCCCGGGCGTTCGCCGATCGCTTGACGGGACGCGGAGCCCGTTGACCGTGACACGATGGGGATATGCGGATCACGGGCATCGAATCGACCGATTTGTTCCTCGGCACGACGCAGCGGCCCTTCCAGGCGATCCGGGTCACGCTGGCCAACGAGCACCCCGCCGTGACCGAAGCCACCGTGCGGGTGCAGGGGAATGGCGTGCGGGAACCACAGCCGTTCGTGGTAAATGGTCTTGATCCTGGCGAAGAGCGGACGGTGGAAGTGCCGGTCGAGTTCACGGCGCCGTATCAGCCGGGCGGCACCCGGCGGGTGACGGTCACCGCGGCGGGCGGCCAGGCGGAGGCGGACATCACCATCGCCGAACCGGGCTGGACGATGTGGATGGTCAGCCACTTCCACTACGACCCGGTGTGGTGGAACACCCAGGGACAATTCACCGAGGCCAAGCTCGTGATGCCCGATGAGGACGGCGGCCTGCCCGATGTCAGAACCGCACTTGAACTTGTTCAAATCCATCTCGCGAAGGCGCGGAGCGACCCCGACTACAAGTTCGTGCTCGCCGAGATCGACTACCTCAAGCCGTACCTCGACACGTTCCCGCGGGACCGCGCCTACCTGAAGGACCTGATCAAGCAGCGACGGCTGGAGATCGTCGGCGGTAACTACAACGAGCCGAACACCAACCTGACCTGCGCCGAGTCGACCATCCGCAACGCCGTCTACGGCATCGGCTACCAGCGCGACGTGGCGGGCGGAGATCCGCGCAGCGCCTGGATGCTCGACGTGTTCGGCCACGACCCCGGCTACCCGGGCCTGATGGCAGGCGCTGGCCTGACGTCGAGCGCCTGGGCGCGCGGTCCGTTCCACCAGTGGGGACCGGCTGGCGCCGAGGGCGGCGGGGTGGGTCGTATGCAGTTCCCCAGCGAGTTCGAATGGCTCTCGCCGGACGGCAACGGCCTGCTCACCCATTACATGGCGCACCACTACGGGGGCGGCTGGGTACTGCACTCCCCGCCGGACCTGGAAGCCGCCGAGCGCGCGGCATACGAGCAGTTCCGCGACCTGGCCCGGGTCGCCACGACCCGGAACGTGCTGCTTCCGGTGGGCAGCGACCACGTGATCCCGGCGCGCTGGGTGACCGATATCCACCGGTCCTGGAATCAGCGCTACGTGTGGCCCCGGTTCGTGACCGCGGTGCCCGGCGAGTTCTTCGACGCGGTGCGCGGGGAGGCCGCCGCCACGGGAGCGTGGATCACGCCGCAGACCAGGGACATGAACCCGGTCTACACCGGCAAGGACGTGTCCTGCATCGACACCAAGCAGGCCCACCGTGCCATCGAGACCGCCGTCTGCGACGCCGAACGGCTGGCCACGCTGGCCATGCTGCGCGGGGCCCCGTACCCGCACGCCTCCCTGGACAAGGTCTGGCGGATCCTCGCCTTCTGCGCTCACCACGACGGGATCACCGGCGTCGAGTCCGACCAGGTCTACCTGGACCTGACCGGATCGTGGCGAGAGGCCTGGGACCGGGCCGGCGCCGTTCGCCGCGAGGCGCTCTCGCGCTTGAGCGCCGACGGTGTCGCGGTGTGGAACACGGTGCCGCGGGCGCGCGACGGAATCGCCCGGGTGGCGCTGGATGTACCGGATGACGGTACGGAATGGCTCGAATTGCGGGACAGCGCCGGGGACCCCGTGCCCGCGCTCGCCGAGGGCGTGCGCCGACGCGAAAACGGATCGCTGGCCGAGGTCACGCTCGCGTTCGCGGCTCGCGATGTGCCTGGGCTCGGCTACCGGAGCTACGCCGCTCGCGCCGCACGTCCCGCTACCGCTGCCGGATGGGCACGCGCCGAGGGCCTGACCATTGAGAACGCGGCGTACCTGGTCACCGCGGATCCGGCGCGCGGCGGCACGGTCCGCATCGCCGACAAGCGCACCGGCTTCGACGTGCTGCGGGAGCCGGGAAACGAACTGGTACTCCAGGAGGAATACGCGCAGCATCCCCGGCACGGCGAGGGGCCCTGGCACCTGTCGCCCAAGGGGCCGGGCCTGGGTTCCGGCTCGGCTCCGGCCACCGTCCGCGCCGAGCGGTGCCCGATCGGGTCCCGGCTGGTCGCCGAATTCAGGCTGGGCGACCTGTCGGTCCTCCAGGAGACGCTGCTGTGGGACGGCGCCGGGCGCGTCGAGTTCCGCACGCACGTGGACGGCTCGATCGGCAAAGATCACCTGCTGCGCGTCCGCTTCCCGGCCGACGTGCCCGGCGGCCTGCCGGTTTACCAGACCGCGACCGCCGCGATCGGCCGCTCGTTCGGCGCCGTGGACGTGGATTCGGCCGGGGTCTGGTACACCCTCGACAATCCCGCCCTGGGCTGGTTCGGGCTGGGTGCCACCGTGCGGGTCCGCTCCGGTGATCAGCCGGTGCGGGCCATCGGCGTGGCTGAGGTTATTTCACCCGATGATACGAACGGCTGTCGTGATCTCCTCCGGGATCTGCTGATCGCGCTGGCCGGGGCGGGCGTCACGGCTACCTGCAGCCACGCGGACGGTCCTCGGTACGGAGCTATCGACGCCGATTCCAACCTCCCCGACGTGCGGATCGTCCTCGGCGGCCCGGATTTGAACGCGTTCAGTTCTGCCGTTCTCGCCGCCGCGGGGCCCGGGTACGCGAAGGCGCTGACCGCACAGCTGGAGACGGCCGGTACCGCACGGGTGTGGGTACCCGGCACGCGGTCGCGGGCCGATGCCTTCGCGCCCAACGCGGACTTGCGCGGTGTCCGGGATCTTCCGGTGCTGATCGTCGCCGGTTCCGGGCCGGAAGGGCTTGCCGCGGCGGTCAGCGCGTTGATCGCCGATCTGGATGACGCCGTTGTGGACATTCCGCGGGCCGATGGCGCTCAGGCGGCGGCTGAGGCGGACCTCATGCTGGCGGACCGGTCGGTCGCCCTGCTCAACCGGGGCACGCCGGGATGCGTGGTGACCCCGGACGGGGTACTGCACATGTCGCTGATGCGCTCGTGCAGCGCGTGGCCGTCTGGGATCTGGATCGACGGCGAGCGGCGGACGGCTCCCGACGGCAGCGCCTTCTCGTTGCAGCACTGGAGCCACACGTTTGAGTACGCGCTCGCCTCCGGAGCCGGCGACTGGCGGAAGGCGGGTTTCAACGCTCATGCCGAGGAGTACGCCCACGACCTGATAGCGGCTGCTCCGGCCGGCGCTTTCGCGGGCGGCGCTTTCGCGGGCGGCACCCCGGACGCCGCTCCCCCGGGCCGCGACCTGCTGTCGGCCGAGCCGGCCAGCATCACGCTGAGCGCCCTCAAGCCGCTGGGAAATCCGCTGGCCTCGGGCCATCCGGCCTGGGCCGGCGCCGGATCCGAGGGCCCCCATGACGTCCCGGTGACGGTGCGGCTGCGTGAGACCGAGGGGCGGGCCACGACCGCCCGGATCAGGCTGGCGGGCGGCATCACGTCCGCCCGGCTGACCGACTTGCTCGAGGAAACGGCGGGCGCTCCCCTGCCGGTCATCGACGGTGCCGCGTCCGTCGAGGTCCCGGCCTTCGGGACGGTGACCATGGAACTGCGAGTTCCCGGTTTCGTCGTTCAGCCGGAAACGGTGATCGCCGACGCCGACGCGCTGACCGACGCGGTGACGGCTTCACACGCGGGCACCGTTGAGCCGGTCCGGCCGGTCTACTCGCGGTACTGGCTGCACGGTAAGGGACCGGCGCCCGCCGGCAACCTCCCGGTGGCCGTGCGCGTGTCTCCGACCCGCGTCGCGCTAGGAGGTGAAGCCGATTCGGCAGAAATCCGCGTGACCGTGGCCTGCGGCGCGGCGGCGGCGAGCGGGGCGGTGGATCTGGTCGTGCCAGCCGGACTGGAGGCCGGCGGCGCGCAGGCCCCGCTCCGATACGAGCTCGCCGCGGGTGGATACGCCGAGTGGGTGGTGAACCTGCGATGCCGGCCCGGAACCCGGGATGGCCGCTACTTTGTCGCCGCCCGCATCGTGGACGAATCCGCGCTCCTCATCGAGGACACGGTGATGGTGGCGGTCGGCGAGAAACAATGGCCGGATCGCGACCTCCCGCCCGAGGAGGCGATGGAGCGGATGCTCGCCGACTACAGCGCGAGCGCCGCCGAGGTAGAGCTGGAGCTGATCACCTCGGAGGTCCGGCTGGCGCCGGGCCGGAGCGGGGAGCTGGTCGCCCGGGTGACCAGCCACCTGGCCTCGCCGCTCCGCGGCGAGGCACAGCTGATATCGCCGTTCGGCAGCTGGGAACTGCTCGGCCGCGCCGCGCAGGCCGTCTCCTTGCTGCCCGGGGAGAGCCAGGAACTCCGTTATCCGGTGCGCGCGCCCACCACCGCACGCCCGGGCTCGCGGTGGTGGGCGCTGGTCAAGCTGATGTACTTCGGCCGCGTCTGGTACACCGGCAGCGTCCCGATCACGGTCCTGCCTGACGCATAGCCGGCTGGTTACGACGCGACCGACTCGGGCTCGGGTTCGGCGGCGGTCGCAGGTACCGCGGGCGCGGCCTTGCGGACGCGGATCACCAGGAGTATCACCAGCAGGCTGGCCACATCGAGGATCGCGGCGAGCAGGAAGGCGACCCCTATCCCGTGTGCGAGCTGATGCTGTCCCTGCGCGAACGCCGACAGGCCGGCGGCGGGATGCCGGGCCGCGTTCCGGGACGCCGTGCCGAACGCCGCCACCAGGACCGCGAGACCCAGGGATCCGCCGACCAGCTGGAGCATGTTCACCATCGCGGAGGCGGCACCCGAATCCCTCGGCGGGACACCGGCCAGCGAGGTCGTGGTCAGCGGCACGAACACGATGCCCATGCCGATGCCGATCAGCATCATCGGCCCGAAGATGCCCGTCCAGTACCCAGTGGCCGGACTGACCCGGGACAGCCACGCCATCGCCACGATGGCCGGCACCATGCCGGCGATCATCATCGGCTTGAGGCCGAGCCGCGGCATCAGCCTGGGCGCCGACCGGGACATCACGAACAACGCGACGGTCATCGGCAGGAATGCCACGCCCGCCCGGAGCGGGCTGAAGCCCAGCAGTCGCTGCAGCACCAGCGTGACGAAGTAGAACATGCCGAACATGCCCGCGATCAGGAACAGCCGGGCGACAAACGAGCCGGACCGGCTCGCATCGGCGAACAGCCGCAGCGGCGTGATCGGCTGGGCGGCCTTGTTCTCGATGAGGATGAACAGCGCGAGCAGCACCGCGGCCACGCCGAACGCCCCGATCGCCAGGTGATCACCCCAGCCGTTGGACGACGCGCGGATGAACGCATAGACGAGCGCGGACACGCCGGCCGTCGACGTGATCGCGCCGGCCGCGTCGAAGTGCCCCGGCTGCCGCGGGGTCTCCTTCACGAACAGCGGCGCGACCGCCAGCACCGCAACGCCGATCGGCACGTTGATGAACAGCACCCATCGCCAGCTCAGCCACTCGGTCAGGACTCCGCCGAGCACAAGGCCCAGCGAGGACCCGCCGGTGATCACGCCCATGTAGATGCCGAGCGCGCGGGTCCGCTCCCTCCCCTCCGGGAAGGAACTCACGATCAGGGCCAGCACCGCGGGGGCGGCCAGCGCGCCGCCGACGCCCTGCACCGCCCGGGACGCCAGCAGCATCGCGGCCGAGTTGGCCAGGCCGCCGGTGAGCGAAGCCAGCGTGAATATCGCGATGCCGATCATGAACATCCGGCGTCTGCCGAGGATGTCCCCCGCCCGGCCACCGAGCAGCAGCAGGCCGCCGGAGGTCAGCGTGTAACCGTTGGCGACCCAGGACAGGCTGGTCAGGGAAAAGTGCAGGCTCGTCTGGATATGCGGCTGGGCGATGTTCACCACCGTCATATCCAGGATGATCATCAGCTGAGCGCCGAGCATGATGGCCAGCGCGACACCCGGGCGGCCGGAGCCGCGCCGGGCAGGAGCGGCGCGCTCCCGCAGCGCCGCTCCTGGAACTCGCGAGGAAGACAACAGAACTCCCAGGGTTGGTGGTCTCGGACCTCAGACGTCGATCACGCTACGCCGGGGGTCTGACATTTTCGTGGGGTCCGGGGGGTCGCCCCCCCGGGTTAACACTGTCGGGGGGGCCTCCGGCCTCAAGGTGGTTTGCGTACCGCTGGCCGGGCGGTACGATCGGGGATGAAACGGAGGTCTACTCCGGTTACTATACGGAGGAACCCTCCGCTTACGCAAGCTAATTTCGGATCAGATGACGAAGACACCTGACAAAGCCGCGGCACGGCCCCCTGAGCAACTGCGAGCCGACGCGCGGCAGAACCATGCCCGGCTGCTGGCCGCCGCCTCCGAGGCGTTCGCCGAGCACGGAGCCGACGCGCCGCTCGAGGACATCGCCCGGCGCGCGGGAGTCGGTATCGGGACCTTGTACCGGCACTTCCCGACCAGGCTCGACCTGCAGGCGGCGGCCTTCCGCAACCAGGTCACCGTGCTGTGCGGGCAGGCGGAGGAACATCTCGACGAGAGGCCGCGCGGCCACGCCTTCTTCGACTGGATCAAGGCGCTCGCCGCGTACATGACAAGCAAGCGCGGCCTGTCCAAGGCCCTGATGGAAGCACTGGGCAAGGACGCCGAGGTGATATCGACCTGCTGGGTGGCGATGCGCGACACCACCGAGCGGACCCTCACCGAGGCCCAGCAGGCGGGCCTGATCAGGACCGACGTGGATCCGATCGACGTGATGCGACTGGTGCACGGCGTTGTGTCGGGCTCCGAGCGAGCCCCCGAGCAAACCCCGCGTCTCCTCTCCATCATGCTGGACGGCCTCCGCCCCCAGGCCGGCTCCTTATCCCTCCGCGCCAAGGCCTCGCTGCGCTCGGCCGGCTTGGGGCCACGGCGGGAATTGCCGCCCCTGTGCGCGTTCCAAAACAAATCGAGTCTGCGGCGTGTCGTGGCGGGTGCCGATTTTGTCCTGATATGGCCGTTATGTGACGGCAGCTGCGGTGGACGACGTGGAAGAAAAGGGCTTCGCGGAGGATAGGGCGCCGGTTTCCGGC
>JAFARZ010000077.1 GCA_019245115.1 Streptosporangiaceae bacterium
GAGGCCTTGGCGCGGAGGGAAAACAGCGAGCGGAAGCGAGCGCCGCGGCGGCTGCCGTCCCGCAGGGGCGGCGGTTCCCGCCGTGGCCCCAAGCCGGCCGAGCGCAGCGAGGCCTTGGCGCGGAGGGAAACATGACCCGGATCGCCATCGACCCGTCCCGGCCGATAGGTCATCTGGACCGCAAGGTGTTCGGCGGGTTCGTCGAGCACCTCGGCCGGTGCATCTACGGGGGGCTCTACGACGAGGGCTCTCCGCTCAGGGACGACCGCGGTTTCCGCAAAGACGTGCTGAGCCTGCTGCGTGAGCTGCGGATGGGCGTGCTGCGCTGGCCCGGCGGCAACTTCGTCAGCAACTATCACTGGGCCGATGGCATCGGGCCTAAGGACGCCCGCCCCATGAGGCCGGAACTGGCGTGGGGCGGCGAGGAGTCCAACCGGTTCGGCACCGACGAGTACCTGGCCTATTGCGCCGAACTCGGCACCGAGCCGTACATCTGTCTCAACATGGGCACCGGCACGCTCGAGGAGGCTCTGGCCTGGGTCGAGTACTGCAACGACGCACGGGACACGTACTGGGCCGGACTCCGCCGTCGCAACGGCCGCGACGAGCCGTGGCGGGTCACCTACTGGGGCCTGGGCAACGAGATGTACGGCGATTGGCAGGTCGGCGCCCTGTCCGCCGACGAGTACGTCCGCGAGGCCACGCGGTGGGCGCGAGCGATCCGGATGCTCGACCCGGGCGCCAAGCTGGTGAGCTGCGGAATGAACGGCTGGAACGAATGGGACCGCGTGGTCATCGACGGGATGGCCGGGCTCACCGACTACCACTCGCTGCACATCTACACCGGCAGCGAGGACTACTGGACGAACGTCCTGGCGCCCCATCAGGCCGAGCGGGCCATCGACTGCGCCCGCTCCCTGCTCCGCCGCGCGGCCTACCGGCAGAAGCTGGCCACACCGCCGCGGATCGCCTACGACGAATGGAACGTCTGGTACCGCAACATGACCGGCGCGCTCGAGGAACGATACGACTTCACCGACGCGCTGGCCGTGGCCACCTACCTGAACATCTTCGTCCGCAACTGCGACTGGGTCCGGATGGCCAACCTGGCACAAATGGTGAATGCCATCGCGCCGATCGTGACCACGCCGGAAACCGCTACCGTACAGCCGATCTGGTACCCGGTCCTGCTGCACGCGCAGGCCGCGCTGGAGGTCGCGGTGGATGTGCACGTCAGCGGGCCGGTCGTCGACGCGGAACTGTCAGCCGGCCCGAGCCGCTGGCCGCACCGCGTTTCCGACCTCGGGCCGTTCACGCTGGTCGACGCCGCTGCCACTGTTAACGCTCACCGCCGGCGGATCGCGCTGACGCTGGTCAACCGGAGTCCGGAGGAGCCGGAAACGGTCGAGCTCATCGTCCGCGACTACGCGCTCGAGGGCGAGGCATCGATCAGAACCGTAACCGCAGAAAGTTCGAATAAATCCCGAGTGCTGCCCGGCGTGGAGGCGGCAAGCCTGGAGCAGGGGTCTGTAGCGGCGAAGGACGGACGGGTGGTGGTCACACTACCGCCCCGGTCTTTCACCGTCATCGAAGGGGATCTGGCCGATGACTGAGTATGAGGAGTCCAGCGAAAAATGAGAACGAGATTCCGGCATATGTGGCCGGTTCTAGCAGGAATATCCGCCGTGTCGCTGCTAGCCGCCTGCAGCAGTAGTGGTAGCAGCACCCCCAGCGGCGGCAGTAGCAGTAGCAGCGGCGGCGGCAAGAGCGCCTCCGCCAGCCCGTCCGCGAGCGTCCTGGCCGGCGCGAACTGCTCTTCCAGCGCAACCCACCTGACGTTCTGGGCCTGGGTGCCGGGCATGAGCCGCGCGGTCAACCAGTTCAACGCCACCCACTCGAACATCTGCGTCACGCTGGAAGACCCCGGCGCGGGCACCGGCGAATACGTGCCGCTGGACAACGCGCTGAAGGCCGGCACCGGCGCCCCGGATGTGGCCGAGGTCGAGTTCGACCTGCTCCCCTCCTACGAGATCCAGCACTACCTGGTCAATCTCGTCCCCTACGGCGCCAACAACTACAAGAGCAACTTCGCCAGCTGGGCATGGTCCCAGGTCAGCCAGGGCAGCGGCGTCTACGCCATGCCCAGCGACTTCGGCCCGATGGGCTTCTACTACAACCAGCAGGTGCTCTCGAAGTACCACATCACGCCACCCACCACGTGGGCACAACTGGCGCAGGACGCCACCAAGCTGCACCAGCAGAACCCTAAGGCCTACCTCATCGACTTCCCGGCCAACGACCCGCAGTGGCTGATGGACATGATGAGCCAGGCCGGAGCGTGGCCGTTCCAGTACAGCGGCGGCGCCAACCTGACGATCAACTGGACCGGCCCGGCCCAGGAGAAGTTCGCCACGTTCTGGCAGCCGCTGATCGACAGCCACGCGGTCGCGACGATCACCGACCTCAGCACCGGGGAACTCACCGCCATGGATACCGGGACGATCGGTGCGGCGATCTATTCGGCCTGGGCACCGTCGTACTTCGCCCCTGATGTCAAGCAGTCCATGGGGCAGTGGCGGGCGTCCGCGCTACCACAGTGGTCCGCTGGTTCGAGCGTGGGCGCGGACTGGGGCGGGTCCACGTACCCCGTCTTCAGCCAGTCCAAGCACCCGAAAGAGGCCGCCGAGTTCTCCGAATGGCTGACCGCGACCGACCAGTCCTGGAACATCGTGAAGACCCCGCCGTCCTCGCTGTTCCCGACCTACCTCCCGACGCTTCAGTCCTCGTCGTTCAAGGCGCTGGCCTACCCGATCTCCGGTAGCTCGCAGCCCAACCAGGTGTTCTCCGCGGGCGCTCTCAGCATCCCGCAGACGCCTTGGCCTCCGTTCATGACGCAGGTGCTCAACCAGGGCGCGACTACTTTCGGCGCGGTCATGACCGGCAAGGAAACCCTGGCCCAGGCGTTCGCGGCCTTCCAGCAGGCGGAGGTCTCGTACGCCAAGTCCCAGGGCTTCAACGTCAGCACCTGAGGGGTCACATCCGGTTATGTCTAGTACGACGGAAGTCATCGCCCCGGCGCGTCGCGAAACAGCGGCGCGCCGGGCGCCCGGCCGCCGGCGCTCGGCTTACGCCCGGCGACGCGGCCGGAGCGGGCTGGCGTTCGTGACGCCGTTCATGATCGTGTACACGCTGTTCATGGTGGTGCCGCTGATCTACGCCATCTACCAGAGCCTCTACACCACCAAGCTCATCGGCGGGACCACATTCAGCGGCTTCGCCAACTACTCGACCGTGCTGAAATCCGGACCGTTCTGGGGCGGCGTCATCCGGGTAGTCATTTTCGGCGGCATTCAGATCCCGGTCATGCTCGCGATCGCTTTCTTCTTCGCCACGACCTTTGACCTCGGCGTGGCGAAGTGGGGCCGGGTCTTCCGCGCCATCTACTTCGTCCCGTTCGCGGTTCCGATCGTGGTTTCCTCGGTGATGTGGGGCTTCCTGTTCGATCCCAACTACGGGCCGTTCAACCGGCTGATGAACTCCATCGGCTTCCACAATTTCAACTGGCTGTCAGGTAACCTGATGGTCCCGTCGATCATCATCATCGCCATCTGGGAATGGACGGGTTACAACTGCATCATCCTCTACACCGCGCTGAAGTCGGTGCCGCGTGATCTGATAGAGGCCGCGATCCTGGACGACACGCCGCTGTGGAAGATCATCCTGCGGATCAAACTGCCGCTGGTCCGGCCAGCCATCATCATGCTTATCTTCATCAACACGATCGGCGCCATGCAGTTGTTCATCGAGCCGACAATCCTGAACAGCTATCAAGCCGGCGTGGTAACCAACACCTATACCCCGGTCATCGACATCTACAACACGGCGATTTCCAACGGTGAATATCAGCTCGGCGCCGCGATGGCGGTGGTCCTGGCCTTCGTCATCATCGCGATATCGGTCACTTCGCTGGCCTTCCGCAATCGCAGGAGGGAGTTCGGATGAGCGAGCGCGAGCGAGGCCTTGGCGCGGAGGAATCATGAGCGAGCGCGAGCGAGCTGCCGCGACGGTTGCCGTCCCGAAGGGGCGGCGGTTCCCGCCGTGGCCCCAAGCCGGCCGAGCGCAGCGAGGCCTTGGCGCGGAGGAATCAAGGCGGGAACGAAAGCGTCGCGAGCGACTGGAGGAACGCGACGCCGCCATTCCGGTGGAGCTTTACGGGCTGAAGCGCGGGACCATTCCGCTACTGACCGCGTGCTGCGTGCTTTTCGCCGTCTTCACGCTGATCCCGATCGTGTGGATCGTCATCAACTCCACCAAGACGCAGGCCAACATCTTCCAGTCGTTCGGTTTCTGGTTCGCGCGGCCTTTCGAGTTCTTCCACACGTTCGGGAACCTGTTCCGTGACGTGGACGGCGACGGTACCTATTCGCACTGGTTCTACAACACCGTGCTGTACTCGGTGGTCGCCGGCGTCGGCGCTACCGTGCTCGCCGCGCTGGGCGGGTACGGGTTCGCCCGGTTCGAATTCCGCGGCTCCAGGCTGTTCTTCGCGGTTATCATCGCCGGGCTCCTTGTCCCGATCACGCTGGTGGCCGTGCCGCTTTACCTGGTGTACGCAAAGGTGCATCTGATCAATTCGATCTGGGGCATGATCATGCCGTCCATGGTCACGCCTGTCGGGCTGTACCTGATGCGTACCTATGTGGAATTGTCGATCCCGCGCGAACTGCTCGACGCGGCGCGCATAGACGGAGCGTCCGAGGTGCGGATCTTCTTCCGGGTCGCGCTGCCACTGATGGTGCCCGGGCTTATGACGGTGCTGCTGCTGTCGATCGCGGGGACCTGGAACAATTACATCCTGCCGCTGATCATCTTCAGCACCAACAACCTGTTCCCGACGACGGTCGGGATGGGACTGTGGCTGCAGCACGCCGGCAATTCCGGGGACACCAACCTGTTCCCGCTGCTCGTGATGGGTGGTCTCATCACGATCATCCCGATGATCGCGTTGTTCGCGCTGCTGCAGCGTTACTGGCGCGGCGGCCTGCTACTCGGCAGCGTGGCCAACTAGGGACGCCCTGCGCCGGCTAAGGAGAGCGCTGAATATGTCCGCCATTACGTTGGAGAAACTGACGAAGGTCTTCGCGACCGGCGTCACAGCCGTATCGGCCCTTGACCTCGAGGTCGCCGACGGCGAATTCGTCGTGCTGGTCGGCCCGTCCGGGTGCGGAAAAACCACGGCGCTGCGCATGGTGGCCGGCCTGGAGTCCATCACATCGGGCTCGGTGGCCTTTGACGGGCGCGTGGTCAACAACGTGTCACCGCGGAGCCGCGATGTGGCGATGGTATTCCAGAACTACGCGCTGTATCCGCACCTGACCGTGTATCAGAACATCGGCTTTGCCCTGGAAAACAAGAAGGTCCATAAGGACGAACGACATCGGCGCATCGTAGCGACCGCGTCTATCGTGGGCCTGTCGGAAATGCTGACGCGGAAACCGCGCCAGTTGTCCGGAGGTCAGCGGCAGCGGGTGGCGATGGCCCGGGCGATCGTCCGGGAGCCTTCGGTGTTCCTGATGGACGAGCCGCTGTCCAACCTTGACGCGAAGCTGCGCGTGCAGATGCGCGCCGAAGTGCTGCGGGTACACCAGTCCGTAGGCGCCGCGACGCTGTACGTCACGCACGACCAGACCGAGGCGATGACGATGGGAGACCGTGTCGCCGTGATGCGGGACGGCGTGCTGCAGCAGTACGGCACGCCGCGGTCATTGTACGAACGGCCGGCCAACCTGTTCGTCGCGACGTTCATCGGCTCGCCGGAGATGAACCTGTACGAGGCGGGAGTGTCATCGGATGGTTCGCTGGCCCTCGGCTCGCAGCGGCTGGAGATGCCTGAGGCAGGCACGCGTCTCGCCGGTCACCAGGGGCGCAAGGTGATCGTGGGCATCCGGCCCGAGGACCTCACCACGGCGTCGGCCGGCGCACGCGGCACGCTGACCGCCGACATGCGGCTCGTGGAGATGCTCGGCGACGAACAGCACGCGTACTTCTCGATCGACGCGACGCCATTCGGCGGCGCGGGAACGGCCGGGCAGGACGAGGGGCTGCTCGCCACCGGCGTCCCGAACGGGGTGGCCCGGGTGGACTCACGGGTTCCGGTACGGGCCGGTGAACGCCTCTCGTTTACGGTCGACACCGCGCGTCTGCACTTCTTCGACCCGGACAGCGGGCTCGCGATCGGGCGTTAGGCGCCGGGAATCCAGACGCGCATACCACCCGGGCCCCGGTTGTCCCACTGGAAGTAAGGGATCGCGACGGCCGAGATCCTGGGCACAGTGGACTCCGCCGCGGGCGGCAGGTGCCGGCCGGGGGCGCTGATCTGGATCGTGCGGCCGATCCCGTCGAGCGTGACCTCACGCTCGGTGAGCCTCGTACCCGGGCGAGCGGCCAGTTCATCGAGGCGGACGAGCTGATCGGCCTGCTCGAAGCAGTAGACGAGCGGGCCGCGTTCGATCGCCGCGCAACCCCGCACCGCGTCAACCCGGCGATCCGGATACGTCCACCGCGGCGTCATGTCCAGATGCAGGGTGATCTCGTCACCGGGGCGCCACTCCTGGTGCAGGAGCAGGTAGCCGGTGTGCTGAGCCACAGAACGTTCGCTGAAATTGTTTATCTTGAAGCTGGTGCTGGCGCTCCAGTCGGGGATGCGCAGTGCCAGGCCGCGCGCGGTCGACGGCGCGGCCTTGACACGGACGGTAACCAGACCCGACCAGGGATAATCGGTGGTCAGCTCGAGGTCGAGGCCTGCACCTGCGATCCGGGCGCCGGCGTACTGGTGGACGTACAGCGTGCTGCCATCGGCGGCCGTCGTGGCGAGATAATGCTCGAGTGAGGCGAGAAGTCGCATGATGTTGGGCGGACAACAGGCGCAATTGAACCAGACCCGGCGGCGCCCGGGGTCGTCCTTCTCGAAATGATCTTCGCGGCGCTGGAGCGGGTTCACGTAGAAGAAGCGATCGCCCATGGAGCTCACGGCGCCGGCGAAGCCGTTGTACAGCACGCGCTCCATGTGATCGGCATACTTGGCGTCGCCGGTGGCCAGCAGCAGCCGCCAGCTCCACTGGAAGCTGGCGATCGCGGCGCAGGTCTCGTTGTACGAACGGTCCGGAGGCAGCTCGAACCGGTCACCGAACCCCTCGTCCACGTGCCGCGAACCGTTTCCGCCGGTCAGGGCCGTCTTGGTGGCGACCATGTCATCCCAGCGGCGGATCGCGGACTGGAGCAGCTCATCGTCGTGGGTCTCTGTCGCCACATCGGTAACGCCCGCCTCGAGGTAGAGCGCGCGGACCGCGTGACCGACCTCGCTGGGCACCTCGCGGACCGGCATGTGGTCCTGGAGATAGCGGCGGCCCAGACCGGAATCGCCGGCCAGGCCGTGGCCGCGCTGGTCTACGAACTGTTGTGCTAGGCTAAGATAGCTTTCGGTGCCGGTTTCGCGATAGAGTTCGGTGAGCGCGGTTTCGATGATCGGGTGGCCATCCAGGCCGTTCTCCTTGTCAGCGAACTCGCGGACCAGATGGTCGGCGAGTCGCGTGGCGATGTCCAGCAGGCTGGTGTCGCCGGTGCCGCGGCGCATGGCTATCGCGGCCTGGATGAGGTGGCCGGCGCAGTACATCTCGTGGCTCCAGGCCAGCCGGGCGTAGCGGGGCTCGCCGCTGGCCTGGACGTAGGAGTTCAGGTAACCGTCGGGTTGCTGGGCCTGCCGCAGGAGGTCGATCGTGGAGGCGGCGAAGTCAGCGAGGGCTGGCTCGGGGCCGTGGGCCAGCTCCCAGCCGATGGCCTCCAGGGTCTTGTAGATGTCGGAGTCCATGAAGACGGGGCCGCGGTAACCCAGGCCAGGCAGCGGATCGACCGGGCCGAGCTGGCGGGGCCTGCGGCCGTCCCCATCGGCCGGAGCGCCGTCCGCGGTGGCGACGTCGACGGAGATCGCTCCGACCGTGGCCGGGGTTCTGGCCGCTTGGATCCTGGACCCGGCCGTGGCTATGGCGAGGCGAACGTTGTCCAGGTTGCCGGCCACCACCAGCTGGCGGAGTGCGAGCGGCATGCTGGCTGACGCGTTGCGGCGCTGCCAGTCGTGCAGCGTGCCTTCGGTCAGCTGGGCGGCTTCCTCGGCCAGCGGACGCTGCGCCCCCCGCGCGGAGGCGGTGGGGACGGCAGGGCCGCCGGGCTTGCCGGGCTTGCCGGGCGCGGCCGCCGGCTCACCGGCGGCGGCCGCTGGTCTGCCGGACTGAGCGGCCGGCTCACCGGGCGGGAGGGCCGACCCTGTAGGGGTGTCCGGCTGTTCGTGCTCGGCATGGGAGCTGGCCATGACCGATGCGGTTTCCGATGACTTATCCGGCGAATGCAGAGCGCACACTCCCAATTGAGGAATAGGTTTTCCTAGAATAGCACCGTAGGCTAGAGTCTCGGCCTGACTACGTCAACAGCCTGCCACGGGTAATCCTTGGTATCAGGGAGGCAAACATGAGGCGGGCGACCATCAGAGACGTGGCGGCAGCGGCTGGAGTTTCCATCGGCACCGCGTCGAAGGCACTCAATGGACAGGGCAAGCTCCGCGCCGAGACCAGGGAACGCGTCGCTGCGGCGGCTCAGGAACTCGGATTCGCGCCGAACACGCTCGCCCAGGCCCTGCTGGCCGGCCGCTCGTACACCGTCGGCTTGATCACCACTGACAGCTTCGGCCGGTTCAGCATTCCCGTCATGCTCGGTGCCGAAGACGCCCTCGGCATCGGCCAGATATCGGTGTTCATGTGTGATACGCGCGACGATCCGGAACGCGAGGAGCGTTACGTCGAGATGCTGGCCGCGCGCCGGGTGGACGGCCTGATCGTGGCCGGCCGGCGGATCGAGCCACGGGCGCCGGTGCGGACCGGGCCCGGAATCCCGGTCGTGTACGCGATGACCCAGCCGGCCAACGGACACGGCCCGGCCGTGCTGCCCGACGACGAGGGCGGCGGGCGGCTGGCCGCCGAGCACCTGCTAGCCATCGGGCGACGCCGTATCGCGCACATCACCGGGCCGGAACGGTTCCTCAACGCCCGGCTGCGCGCGCGAGGTTTCGCGGCGGCGCTTCTGGCGGCCGGCGTGGAGCCATGCGGGCACACCCGGTACGGGGAGTGGACCGAGCGCTGGGGCCGCGAGGCGGCCGGCCAGTTGCTCGCCGACCGACCGGATGCGATCTTCTGCGGCAGCGACCAGATCGCCCGGGGCGTCGCGGACACCCTCCGCGCCGTGGGGCGGCGCATTCCGGAGGACGTGGCCCTGGTCGGCTTCGACAACTGGGCCCCGATGGCACTCGGCGCGCTACCGCCGCTGACCAGCGTCGACATGTGCCTGGAAGAGGTCGGGCGGGTAGCGGCTGGATATTTGCTGGCCGGCATCAGCGGAGATCCCGCGCATGGCGTGCACACCGTCCCATGCCGCCTCGTAGTACGCGAGTCCAGCGGAGGCTGAGTCCGCGCGTATAACGACTCGGGGCCGGCACCGATGGTGCCATCGGCACGCTCGAATCGGACAAATTGCCTTGAATGGCGGCACCGATGGCCCCATCGGTGTGCTCGCGGCGGCCGCTTCATCTGAGTTCGCCACAGCGCGGCGCATGGTGGCGAGGACGGCACCGTGGGCCCCCGGCGACATGGGCGAGCATATCGTAACTGAACGACTACTATCTGTGGTAGTCGGGCGCGGGCGCGAGGATTTTCCCTGGCGGCCGGGGCTCGCAGGAGGGGTTCGCGCTGGCTATGGCCTGGCTTTGTCACGTATTGGCTGGTCATGGGGGTTAAGCCACCGTTCGTTCGTGATAGATCGTGAATTTGGATGAGTGGACGGGGGTGCGGGCACGTGCTGGTTTTGCTTGGCGCGGGGGGTTGACGTGCGGCTCGCACGTTTCTAACTTGAGAAGGCAAAGGATTTCCTTGATGTCCTGCCCCTGGCGAGAAGCCCGCTGACGCGGAGTTCCCGCGTCTCTCGTCCCCTGCCCGCCACCCGTCGGCGGCGCGTCCCCACACATGCCTACGTGACGAGGAAGTCGTGAAGGAATCGCACGTGAAAATGGGCCGGCTGATCATCGCAGCATCCGTTGTCGCCGCGCTCGCGGTTGCCACGCCCGCTGCGTCGGCGGCCACCGCCTCCCCAAGCGCCGCATCCGCATCCACACCGGCGGCCAGCGGCACGTATCAGCCGCCGCCGAACCTACCGGTCAACTCCTGCCACGACTCCAGCCTGCCGCAGAGCTACGGGACGAACTTCCCGGTGCCTTCGGATCCGAACGGGTTCGGGTTCGCGGACCAGTCGGTCATCGGCTGGGAGGGCAACTGGTATGCGCCGTTCGCCTACCTGTCCGGCTCCTACTTCGCCCGCGGGGTGCCAGTCCACTACGCCCAGCGCGGCACCACGTACTGCGGGGCGATGTACAGCTTCGGCATCTACACCTACGGCTTGGCGTCGGGCCAGGCACCGGCCGCCGGCTCGGTCCAGTGGACCATGGCCGACGGCTACCTGCCCGCGCTGACCACGTCCTTCACCAGGAACGGCGTTAGTGCCACGATCACCGACTTCGCCGACAAGGTGACCATCGGCGGGAGCCCGGTCGAGGTCGTGTACACGCGCGTCACGGCGAAGAACACCGGCACCAGCACGGTGACCGTGGACCCCGGCGCCACCGGATCCGGGCTGGTGACGCTGGCCAGCCAGCCGGACTCGCTGGCGCCCGGCGCCTCGGAAACCGACGACTATGCCGCGGCGGTCGACACCTTCGGCAGCGGAAATGCTTTGCCTACGGTGACAGCCGCGCAGATACCGACGTACAACCAGGCCTTCCGGCAGATGCGGGACTACTGGAACGATCGCCTGTCCGTGATCCCGCGGCTGACGCTGCCGAACGTCCCGCTGCCGAACACCAACAACCTGGCCAACCCGGGCACGGCACTTGGCAACGCCTACAAGGCGGCGTTCGTCTACACCCGGATCGTGCAGTCGGGTGATGCGCCGTTCTCTGGCGCCAACAACTACGACTGGCTGCTCAATCACGACCTGCCCGGCATCATGGCCAACCGGTTCGAGCTCGGCGACTTCACCGACGCGCAGAACCTGCTGCTGGACGGACGGATCTCGGAGGACCCGAACTTCGACGAGAAGGGCGCCAACTGGTACTGGGACGGCCCGTGGCGCACCCCGGTCGCGTGGGCCGACTACCTGCAGGCCACCAATGACACGACGTTCGTCAAGACGTACTTCCACGACGACGCGAGCGCGCCCAGCCAATGGGGTCCCAGTCTTTACACCCTGATGCACACCGACTACCTGGCCCAGCTCGACTCGAGCACGGGCTACCTGCAGTCCTCCTTCGACAATGACTCGGGTGGCGTGTGGCTGTTCGACGACGAGACGGCGCTGGCCGGGCTGGCCGCGTACCGCTACATCGCCGGCCGGATCGGCGACAGCGCCGAAGCGCAGTGGGCGGCGACGGCGTACACCAACCTGCTCAACGCCACCAACAAGGGCCTCGCCGCCAATGAGAGCGCTAACAACTTCGACTTCCTGCCCTGTGAGGTGAACCAGCCGGTCAGCGCCGACCGGTGCGGCGCCCCGAACGACGCGAACTGGGCGTCCCAGGCGCTGTGGGGCGAGAACGTGTGGGACGTTCTGCTGCAGGGCGGCACGCTGAACGGCGTACTCGGCGACCCGGCGCAGACCGACAACCTGTACGAAATGGGCTTCTCCCGGCTCAACGGCACCGGCGTGCCATACCCGAGTTTCGGTGCCTACACCGGTTACAGCGTCGCGCTCAACACCGGGTATGCCGCGGCGGCGCTGTACGGCGATCAGTACCGCGACCTGCCGATCACCAGCTACGCGTGGCAGATCGCGACCACGACCGGCGGCCCGAACGCCTGGTGGGAGGCCAACGGATCCGCGCCCGATCCGAACAACCCGTGGCAGGGCAGCCACGCCGCACCGGAGTTCGGCGCGGTTCCGTACGCCTGGCCGATGGCGGGCCAGACCCAGACCCTGCTCGAATCGCTGGCCGCGACCGGGCGGACCCCGGATGGCGGCACGGTGCTGTACGTCGGCCGGGGCGTCCCGGACGCGTGGCTCACCCAAGGTCAGACCGTGGCGGTCGACAACCTCACCGCGTCCTACGACGTTCGTTCCGGGCGCCGGGCCACGTACGGGGTGCGGATCCAGGCCCGCGGTGATCACGCCGTGGCCGTCATGCTGACCGGGGCCGTCCCCACGAACGACGTCCAGGTCCAGCTCCCCGCGTTCGCCAGCGCGGGCGTGCGGGACGTCGAAGGCGGCCGGTACGATCCGGCCACGCACACCGTCACCATGGACGGGCGGGAAGCCGTGATACAGCTTGGCGACTCGGCGCGGCCGGCGCTCACCGTCGAGACGGCCAGCACGGTACCCGGCCAGCACGCTCAGCCGACGCTGACGTCGGGCGTGCCGACCACGGCAGCCACCACCGTCACCAACGACGGCCACACGAATCTCACCAATGTGAAGCTGTCACTGAGCACCCCGTCTGGCTGGACCGCCACCACGACCAGCCCGACCAGCTTCGCGACCCTGACACCCGGCCAGACGCAGACCGTGACCTGGAAGATCACCCCGGCAGCCAAGGCCAACGGCGGCGCGGGCGTGGTGATCAACGCCAGCTACGCCGCACCGGACAGCGCCTCCGGCAGCGCTTCGGCGGAACAGTGGGTGCACGCGCAGCCGCCGCTGCCGTTGCCGGCCGGCGCCACCGACCTGGCGCTGACCGCGACAGCGTCGGCTTCGTACACATCGCCATGGACGTCGGTGTCCGCGATCAACAATGGCATCTACCCGGTCCAGTCGAGCGACGACAGCAACCTCACCCCGTACTGGGGCTGCTGGCCGCAGCAGGGCACCCAGTGGGTCGAACTGGACTGGAGCTCCCCGGTCACGACCAATGGCAGCGACGTCTACTTCGCCGACGACGGTGGCGGGTTGCGGCTGCCAACGTCCTGGACGATCCAGTACTGGAACGGCACCGCCTTCGTCGACGTGCCGAACCCCAGTGCTTACAACGCGGCGGACGACACATTCAACCATGTCACGTTCGGCTCCGTGACCACGACCAAGCTGCGCGTCGCGCTGGACAGCGGCCCCGCTTCATACGGCATGATCCAGTGGGTCGTCCCCAGCATCCCCGCGAGTTCCTGACCAGAATCTCATTGACGTAAATAGCGAGAGAAGGCCAGAGCAATATGAAGCTTGAATAGACAGATACACGTTGGCGCCGCGGCGGCCGGGGGCACTCCTGGCCGCCGCCGGGTGCGCGTCTTCGGGGTCGCCGGGTCCGTCGGCGGCGGCCCCGAAGAGCAGCACCTCCACCGGCAACGCGACGGTCCAGTTCTGGGCGCGGGCCGTATCCAAGACACTGGCCCAGAAACTGGTCAATGAATTCAACGCGAGCCATAAGAGCCTGACGGTCAAGCTCATCCTGACGTCGATCAACGACGACGTTGGTCGCCGGTTTTATCGTGAGCGGCCGCCGGCCTATCGTGAGCGGGCGCGGGTTTATCGTGAGCGGGCGCCGGTTTATCGTGAGCGGGCGCCGGTTTATCGTGAGCGGGCGCCGGTTTATCGTGAGCGGGCGCCGGTTTATCATGAGCGGGCGCCGGTTTGCAGGGATATGGCCGTTATGTGCGCAGCAGTTGCGCTGGACGACGCGGACAAAAAGAGCCTCACGGAAGAAAGGGCGCCGGTTTCCGGCGCCTTTTCTTCCAGGGGGCTCCTAATTTCCGCAGGTTGCTGGCCCATGTGCCCGCTATGCGGCGATATGCGTGCGCTTCCCAGGCTGGCGGGGCATTTCCATGACGGCTCCAGCGTCCGGAGCGACCCTATCCCGGGCTGTCCAATGCGGCGTTCTGGCCGGATTCAAGCTTGTCCGGAGTTTCAGCAGGCTTACTCTTACGGGCTTTGCGCTTGACGTCGACCGCACCCCAGAACGCCACTCCGTTGATGACGATCTTCGGTGCTCCGGGTTGTCCAGTACCGGTCGGTCCATGCTCGAACGCGCCCATCACCCCGACGCCGGTGACATGTACCTCGGCATCATCCGGAACGATGACGCAGATGCCGCCCATGATGGTGACCGCGTGGATATTGACGACGCGTTCGGCAAACCGCGCCTCCCGCAGGTCAATCTCTCCGCCGCCCATGATCGCCACGGCGGTGAAGTTCGCGGGTACCACCCAGGCGCCCTTGCGGGTGAATCCACCCATGATCGCTACGGCGGCGCTGGAGCTCGGCTGGCCGCCGAACCGGTCAGCCGCGGTGGCGGCGGTGGCGGCGGTGGCGGGAGACGCGGCCGGCGCGGAGGCGCGTGCCATCTCGCTGTGCGGCAAGTCCTGGACGATCGGTTCGAGTTCGCCGTAGGTCTTGGCCGCGTACACGGCCTCCAGGCGCTGGTCGAGTTCGTCCATATCTAGCCGGCCATCGCCGGCTGCCTCACGCAGTATCTCTGCGGTGTGCTCGCGATCGCGATCGGAAACGCGGAGGCTCTTCGGATCCGAGCCCGCCGGGAGAGTGGTCATATGCAGAGCCTAGGCCGGTGCGGGCGCTCCGGGATAGCATCGTCAGCAGATGTTGACGGCTCCGCATGCGTCAGCATATGCTGACGCACATGGAAACGACTGTCCAGATCGCTGAAGGCGCCGCCAGCCAGGATCCCGAGGTCGGCCTGCGCGCGGTCGCCTCCCTTCGCGCCCTAGCCGAACGGCTGGAACTGCTTCAGGTCCAGAACGCCCGGGACCTCGGCTGGTCCTGGCAGGAAATCGCGAGCCGCCTCGGCGTCACCAAGCAGACCGTCCACCGCAAATACGGCCGCCTGACCGGGAGGCGATGATGTTCGAGCGCTTCACCGACAACGCCCGGAACGTCGTCTTCCAAGCCCAGGAGGGCGCCCGGCGTCTTGGCCATACCTACATCGGCTGCGAGCATCTGCTGCTGGCCGCGGCATCCGCCGCGGACGGCGAGCCGGCCGGCGCGGTCCTGCGTGAGCACGGCATCACACCCGAGCTCATCCGGGCCGAGATAGTGCACATGATCGGCCACCGACCGACGAGCGATCCATTGAGTGGCCTGGACAGCGAGGCGCTGGCCGCCATCGGCATCGACCTGGATGTGGTGCGTGCCCGCATCGAGGCCGCGTTCGGGCCGGATGCCATCCACCGAGCCATCATGGCTCACCGGCGGGATACCGCCGCCCGCAGGCGGCCGGCCTGGTCCAAGGGACCTGTCGCGGAGCTTACCCGCCGTTGGCGTCGTCGTCGTGGGCGCCGCCACATCCCGCTTTCGCCACGTCCCGCTCTCGCTCGACCTCTGCATCTGCTCCACCCCGGACCGCCTCCGCGCGGCCACATCCCGTTTACACCCCGCGCGAAGAAGAGCCTCGCGCTCTCCCTGCGCGAGGCGGAGGCGCTGCACGACAACTACATCGGCGTGCAGCATCTACTCCTCGCTCAGCTCGCCATGAAGGACGGCATGTCACCGCGGATCCTGTCCGCGCTCGGCGTGTCCGGCGAATCACTGCGCGCCGACATCCTCGCCCGCTACCGCAAGGCGAGCTGACCGCAAGGCGAGCTGGCCCGCGGACAAACCTCGCAAACAAATCAGTTGCCCGCTGCCGCGAGCGCATGCGAGGCTACCGCTGTCCGTTGCTGGCTGCTGCCAGCTGAGCGAAGGGAGGCGCCAGATGCCTAGGCCCGTCGTGGGCACGTTCTCGCCCGCCCTTGTAACAGCTCAGCTGAGGAGCACCATTACCCGTGCACGACTATTCCTTCGCATACAACAACAAGTTCTCGTCCCGCCGCGGTAAGCAGCGGTACGACGACGAGGAAACCTTCGCCAAACGCGATCGCCACCGGAAATCCCTCCCCTCGATCGAGTCCTTCGACGCTACTGACGGGCTGCCTGAAGGTGACCGGTGGTCCACCTGGGATCAATCGACGCCGACCGAACGGGGGCCGGCGCCACACCCGGACTGGCTGGTCACCGACCTGGCCGCGGTCGATACCGAACTGGGTTTGCTGAAGACCGGCAAGGAGGCCGACGTCTTCCTGCTCCGGCGCGGCGTGCCGGACTCCCACCGGTCCCAGCCGGACTCCGACCGGTCCCGGCCGGACTCCGACCGGTCCCCGTCGGACTCCGCCCGGTCCTGTCTGCTGGCTGCCAAGCGGTACCGGTCTGCGGAGCACCGGATGTTCCACCGCGACAGCGGGTACCTGGAAGGGCGCCGGACCCGGGAATCGCGGGTCAACCGGGCGATGTCAAGCCGCAGTTCGTTCGGGCGCGAGGCCATATCGGGTCAGTGGGCCTACGCCGAGTTTGGCGCCCTGACCAGGCTGTACACAGCGGGCGTGCCGGTTCCCTACCCGGTGCAGGTCCTCGGCACCGAACTGCTGCTTGAGTTCATCGGGGCACCTGATGGCACGGCAGCACCACGGCTCGCCGAAACCAGGCCGACGCCGACGGAACTCGTGAATCTCTGGGAGCAGCTGGTCGACGCACTGATTATTCTCGCCGGCGACGGCGTGGCCCACGGCGATCTGTCCGCCTACAACCTGCTCGTGCATGACGGCCGCCTCGTGATGATCGACCTGCCGCAGGTGGTGGACGTGATCGCCAATCCTCGCGGCGCGTGGTTCCTGGAGCGCGACGCCATGAACGTGGCAAGGTGGTTCACCGCGCACGGCCTGGATGCGGCCCGGCCCAAAACCGATCCGGCCGAGCTGGTTGCCCTGCTACGCCGGGAGGCACGGTTGGCGGACTAGCCTTCCGCCTCCGTGTCCGCGGCCACCACGCTCTCCGCGGCCACCACGCTCTCGGCGGCTACTGGCCCAACGTTCACTGGCCGGGCCGGCTTCTTGAACGTGAGTCGGCCGTTCTTCATGACCCCGATCCGCTGCGCCCGCCTGGCGACCGAGCTGTCGTGCGTGACCAGCACCATGGTCAGGCCACGTTCACGCCAGAGCTGCTCGAGCAGCCCGATGATCTCGTCGCGGGTGTCCTCGTCAAGGTTGCCGGTGGGCTCGTCGGCCAGCAGCACCTTCGGCTCCTTGACCAGGGCACGCGCGATCGCGACCCGTTGCTGCTGACCGCCGGACAGTTCGCCCGGCACGTGCCGCAGCCGGTCTCCGAGGCCGAGCGACTCCAGAGCGGCGGCCGCCCGCAGGCGGCGCGAGGGCGCCGGGACACGCAGCGGGACCAGCGCGGCCTCCACGTTCTCCTGAGCCGACAGCGTCGGCACCAGGTTGAACGTCTGGAAGACGAATCCGATCGATGCGGCACGTACCCGGGTCACCTCGGTCTCCCGGAGCTGGGCCAGGTCGCGGCCGTCGAAGTCCACTATGCCGGCCGACGGCCGGTCCAGCCCGCCCAGGATCTGCAGCAGCGTGGACTTACCGTGCCCGGTCGGGCCCTGAATGGCCAGCCATTCGCCGTCCTCCACCACCAGGTCCACGCCGCGCAGCGCGGCGACCGAGCCGCGGCCCTTCTGATAGTTCTTGGTAACGCCACTGAGCTTGTACAACGCAATCCTCCGTAACAGATCAGGCGACCTTGGCCAGAGCCGCGGCCGGCCGCAGCCGCGCGGCACGCCATCCGCCGAATATGCCGGCCACGAGGCCGCCGACCACCGCCAGCAGGACCGCGAGCAAGATGACGGTGCCGCTCACCGACGCGTGCAGGGGGACGCTCACGGTGTGGGCGGCGTCGCTGGCGGCGCGCGCCGCGCTGAACCTGGCGCTGTTAGCACCACCGCCGCCACCGCCACCACCGCCGAAGCCGCCACCGCCGCCACCGCCGCCGAAGCCGAAGTTCCTGGCCCCGCCGGGGGTGGCTGAGCCGGTGGTCGTCGCCACCGTGGCTGACAGCTTGTGCGAGAACCTGGATACCAGCTCCGCTCCGCCGAAGCCGAGCCCGACGCCGATCAGGCCGCCGATGATGCCCATGGCGATCGTCTCGCCCATCACCTGGCCGATGATCCGGCGGCTCTTCCAGCCGAGCGCCTTGAGCGTGCCGAACTCACGAACCCGACGCGATACCGCGGCCATTGTCAGCAGCGACGCGAGCAGGAACGCGGCGACCAGGACCGCGATCGCCAGCCACTTGCCCAGGTTGTTGGCCAGGCTGGACGCGTTGCTCAGCGATCCGGTGATCTCGCTGGCCAGATCGCTGGACGTGGTCACCGTCGTGCCTGGCAGCGCTCTCTGGATCGAGCTCTGCACCGCGCCGATGTCGCCCGAACTCGAAGCCGCGACGTAGATGGTGTTGATGTCGTTCTTCATGGCGGACAGGTTCTGCGCGACGGCCAGCGGGACGTACACGTCTGAGGGGTTGTCGCCGGCCGGTTCGCTGACGATGCCGATGACCTTGAAGTTTGTCGCGGTCCCCGAACTGTTGCCGACGGCGATCGTGGAGCCGACGGACAGCTTGTTCTGGGTCGCGTAGGACGAGTCGAGCACGGCGACATCGGCGGAGGCGTCGGACGTGGCGAATGTCCGCCCGGAGCTGAGCTTGCCCGAGCTGAGCGGGCCGAGCTCGCCGTTGTTCAGGTCGACGCCTTCGACGGAGAACGACCCGAAGTTGAAGTTGCTGCGGAAGTTCTGCCCGCCGTTGTCGGCGCCTCCCCCGCCGGCGCCCGCACCTCCTGCACCGCCGCCACCCGCACCGCCGCCACCCGCACCGCCGCCGCCCGCACCGCCGCCGTTGAAGTTGATCGCGGGCATGGTGCCGCTGATGGTGGTGTCGGTGAGTGTCAGTCCGCCTGCCGCGGCCGCCACGTCATGGACGCTGGCGACGGTCTGCACCGACGACGAGCTGATCGAGGCCAGCGCCGCGCCTTGCCGCAGCGTGCTGTTGTTGATCTTGGTGCCGGCCGCCGGTCGCTTGCCGGTCCCGGTGCGGAATCCGAATCCGAACGAACCCGGCGTGAACGACCCGGCCGCGGGCGCCTTGGTCACGGTGACGTCCGTACCCACGCCGTACAGCGCGTGCAGCACCGTGCCCTGCGCGTTCTTGACGCCCGACGAAGCCGCCGTCACGGTGATCACCAAACCGATACCGAGCGCAAGCCCGAGCGCGATGAAGACCGCCTGACGCATACGTCTGCGCAGCTCACGTCGCAAATAGGTGAAGAACATCTGGACTCCCTAGGGGACCAACGCCGCCGATTGGCGGCGCCGAGGCCCCGGCCAGGGACGGCCCAGGGGCCCAGCGCCAGTCCAGATCTTCTACCTGGATTCTGAAAATGTCCTGAGCAGCACCTACGGAATTGCTGCTACTGCCCGGCTAACCACGCATAGCCCGGATCGACTCCTTCAGCGACCCCATCGTGGCGAGCACCGCCGAAGGCTCGTAGCCGCAGTGCGCCATGCAGTTCGCGCACCGGGGATCGCGACCCCGTCCGAACGCATCCCAGTCCGTGTTCTCGATGAGCTCCCGGTATGACTTGACGTATCCGTCGGCGAGCAGGTAACACGGCACCTGCCAGCCGAGCAGCGAGTACGACGGGATTCCCCACGCGGTGCAGCCGAAGTCGACCTTCCCCTCCAGGAAGTCCAGGAACAGCGGCGAGTGGTTCAGCCGCCACTTCCGCCGCCGCCCGTCCGCGAACGACTTCCGGAACAGCTCCCGGGTCTCGTCCACGCCGAGGAAGTGCTCCTGGTCGGGCGCCTTCTCGTACGCGTAGGCCGGCGAGATCTGCATCTGGTCGACGCCGAGGTCGTCGTTGAGGTAGTTGAGCACGTCGATGACGGTCTGCGCCGTGTCGGTGTTGAAGAAGGTGGTGTTGGTGTTGACCTTGAAGCCCTTCGACTTCGCCAGACGGATCGCCGCGACCGCCTCGTCGAACACACCCTCCTTGCACACCGACTCGTCGTGCCGCTCCTTCAGCCCGTCAATGTGCACGACGAACGCGAAGTACGGCGACGGCTTGAACTTGTCCAGCTTCTTCGGCAGCAGCAGCGCGTTGGTGCACAGGAAGACGAACTTCTTCCGCTTGATCAACTCCGACACGATCACGTCGATCTGCGGGTGCATCAGCGGCTCACCGCCGGCCAGCGACACCATCGGCGCGCCGCACTCCTCGATCGCACCGATCGCCTGCTCAACAGGCATCCGCTGCTTCAAGATCGTGTGCGGCTGCTGGATCTTGCCGCACCCGGCGCACTTCAGGTTGCACGCGAACAGCGGCTCCAGCTCCACCAGCAGCGGGAACTTCTTGTTCCCCTTCAGCTTCTGCTTGATCAGGTATGAACCGACCGCCAGCGACTGACGCAATGGCATGGACATTTAGTGTCGAACCTCCTTGGGCAGCCCGAACCGGATTGACTCCGTGGTCGTCACCCGCTCGGACACAGAAACCGGGCCAAGCCCGGACAGCGCTGACACGATCTCGGACACCACGGCGGGCGGCGCTGACGCCCCCGCGGTGATCCCGACCTTCGACGCGCCGGCCAGCCAGCCGACCTCTATATCAGACGCGCCGTCGATCAGGTAGGCGGGCGTCCCGGCCCGCTCGCAGGTCTCCACCAGCCGGACCGAGTTGGACGAGTTCTTCGATCCGGCCACCAGCACGACGTCCGACTCGGCCGCGATGGCCCGCACCGAGGCCTGCCGGTTGGTGGTGGCGTAGCAGATGTCGTCGCTGCCCGGCACCCGGATATCCCGGAACCGCGACCGCAGCGTACCCGCCACCTCGGCGGCCTCATCCACCGACAGCGTGGTCTGCATCAGGTACGCGACCTTGGACTCATCCGCCGGACGTAGCGCGGCCACATCGTCGGCCGTCTGCACCAGGACCATCGACGAAGGCGCCTCGCCCAGCGTGCCCTCGACCTCCTCATGCCCGGCATGCCCGATCAGCGCCACCGTGTACCCGTCGGCCGCGAACCGGCGCGCTTCGGCGTGCACCTTGGACACCAGCGGGCACGTCCCGTCGATCACCGACAGCCCGCGCTGGGACGCCTCGGCCCGGACCGCCGGCGACACTCCGTGCGCGGAGAAGACCACGGTGGCCCCGTCCGGCACCTGATCCAGTTCGTCGACGAATACGGCACCGCGTCCGGCCAGGTCCGCCACGACCCGCTTGTTGTGCACGATCTCCTTGCGTACGTACACCGGCGCGCCGCGCTGCTCCAGCGCCCGCTCCACGATCTCGATGGCCCGGTCGACTCCCGCGCAGAACGACCGCGGCCCGGCCAGCAGCACCTCACGCGCCGCACACGCCGCGGCCCACCGCTCCACCACCGGCGCGGCTTTGGTCAGGGAACGCAACGCGGCCAGCCCACCGGACACGATGTGCCCCGCCGACCTGTCGGGCGTGTCCGATATTGCCCGGATCACCGCGACGGGCCGGTCACCCGCGGCTTTCACCAGGGGCGCGGATTCCATGTCCACGCAGATGGCGCCGGTGGCGGCCAGCTTGGCCCGCTCCCGCTTCCGGACCAAGTGGTCCACCGTGGCTACCGGCCCCAGGTGCACCCGCAGCCCCGCCCGCCGCAGTTCTTGCCCCAGCAACAGCGCGGCGGGGGTGGCGTCTGAGACCACGACATCGCCCGGGCTGAGGTCCGCGGTGAGCCCTCCACCGACCCCCATTACCACCATTTGAACGAACGAGCTGTGGCTGATCTCCCGAGCACGCTTCTCGGCACGGGCGGTCCCGTATCCGGTGCGCAGCACGGTCGTGTCAGCGGACTTCAGCCCGCGCCGGACCGCCCGCGCCTCGATACCCAGCGGCGAGCAGATCAGCAGCCCGTCTGTCATCTGTCCTCCCGCACATAACGGCCCAGAGCGGTGACCGGGAACGAGAGCCGGTACATGTGGTAGTTGATGTAGAAGTCACGCGGGAACCCGGTCCCGGTGAACCACGGCTCGTCCCAGGAGCCATCGGAGCGCTGTGTCCGCGCCAGCCACCGCACGCCTCGCGTGACCGCCTCGCTGTCCCGCTCACCGGCGGCCAGCAGCGCCAGCAGCGCCCACGCGGTCTGCGACGCGGTGGATTCACCCTGGCCACCCAGCGCGGGATCATCATAGGAGCGCAGGTCCTCGCCCCAGCCACCGTCGTCGTTCTGGTGCGCTTCCAGCCAGGCGACCGCGCGGCGAATGCACGGCTTGTTCGGCCGCACCCCGGCCGCGATCAGCGCGGGGACCACCGCACCGGTCCCGTAGATGTAGTTGGCGCCCCAGCGGCCGAACCAGGAACCATCCGGCTCCTGGGCCTTCAGCAGCCAGACGACGCCGCGCCGGCACGCGTCAGATGTGGCCTGGCCTTCGGCGGCGTATGCCTCCACGATGTGCGCGGTCACGTCCGCCGACGGCGGGTCGATGACCGCGCCGAAGTCGCAGAACGGCAGCTTGTTGACGAGCACGCGGGTGTTGTCCGCGTCGAATGCCCCCCAGCCGCCGTCCTTCGACTGCATACCGGTCAGCCAGTTCATGCCGCGCTCGATCGCGGCCCGGCCGCCGCCTACGTCCGCGCGCCGCAGTGCGAGGACGACCTCCCCGGTGTCGTCGGTGTCCGGGTAGTTGTCGTTGTCGAACTCGAACGCCCAGCCGCCCGGCGCGACATCCGGCCGCCGCACCTGCCAGTCGCCCGGGCCGCGGATCTCCTCACCGAGCACCCAGCGGCCGGCGTTGACCAGCGTGGGATGGTCCGGCGGCAGCCCCGCGTCGGCCAGCGCGATCATGGTCAGCACGGTGTCCCACACCGGCGACTGGCACGCCTCGAGCCGCCGGACCGTTCCATCCGGGGTCTCTTCGGTGATCGTGAACCGGTCCAGCCCGGCTATACCTTTGGCGAGCACGGGATGCTCGAGGTCGTAGCCGAGCAGGTTCAGCGCCATCAGCGAGTACACCCAGGGCGGCTGGATACCGCCCCAGCAGCCGTCCTCCTCCTGCCGGGCGATGATCCATTCCGCGCACCGCCGCAACGCCGCCCGCCGCACGGCGGCCCCTCCCCACTTTACCGGTCGGTAAAGATGAAGGGCCTTGTCCAGGAGGGTGAACGCCTTGGACCACGGGTCATCGGCCTTGGCCGGCGGCGTGATGCCGGTGCGGATCTCGTCGATGCCGAACGACAGCGGCCGCGACGGCCGGAAGGACTGCACGATCGCCAGCGCGACGATCGTCTGCCGGGCCCAGCACCCCCAGTCGTAGATGTTCAGCGGGAACCACGAAGGAAGGTAGATCAGCTCGGGCGGGATCACCGGGAGGTCGTCCCACGACCACTTCCCGGACAGCGCGAGCCACATCCGGGTGAACACCCGGGTGGCCTCGACGCCCCCCTTCGCACGGATCCACTCCGCGGCGCGGAGCATGTGCGGCGCGTCCGGCGCGTCACCGGCCAGTCGCAGCGCCACATAGGCCTCGACGGTCGTGGACAGCTCGCCGGGCCCGCCGTAGAAGTTCGCCCACGTCCCGTCGGCGCGCTGCTGCGAGCGGATCCACCGTCCGGCGGCGGTCTTGGCCTGCTCGTCGCCGATGCCGAGGAACTCCCGGAGCAGCAGATCCTCCGCGTCCATCGTCACGTTGGTCTCGAGCTCGCCCTGCCACCACCCCTCAGCATGCTGCAGCCCGAGCAGGTGATCGGTAGCACGCTTCAGCGCTCCAGCAGCCTCCGCCCCCACACCCGCGTCCGCACCCGCACCCGCCGGGCGCATATCCGACATTTCGTGATTCGTGGGGGTAAGGGATGCCGACGGAGCGGCTTGGGGCGAGCCGGAAGCACCGCTCGGCGCACTGGACAAGCCCGACATTTCTGGATTTGCGGGGGGACGGGACGCGGACGAGGCGTGGGCTGGGGGTGACTGCGTGGAGGATTGGAGCCTCGCGGAAGATTGGGTGCCGGTTTCCGGCGCCTTTTCTTCCGGGAGGCGCTTTTCTTCCGCGAGGTGGGCGAGGTCGCTGGGGGATTTGTCCATAGATGTCACCATTGACGGGCTGTGATGAACTCGGCGATGGCGGTGAGTTCGGCGCGGACGTCGGTCGGGATGTCGATTTCGGCCAGGCTGGCGTTCGCCGCGGCCAGCTGGGCGTCCGCTTCGTTCTCGGCCCACTGTCTGCCACCCGCCGCGACCACCAGGTCGGCCGCGCGGACCAGGTCCTGTTCGGTCAGCGGGTCCGGGCTGGTGAGCAGCGCCCGGAGTTCGGCGCCTTCGGGGAGACCGCTGCTCAGCGCGGCGACGATCGGGAGCGACTTCTTCCGCGAGCGCAGGTCGGCGCGGACCGGCTTGCCTGTCACCTCGGGCGCGCCCCAGATGCCGAGCAGATCGTCGGTGAGCTGGAACGCGAGGCCGACGTGCGCGCCGAAACCGGCCAGGCCCATGGCCAGGGCAGGGGGTGCGCCCAGGTGGACGGCGCCGATGCTGCACGCGCATGCCATCAGGGCCGCCGTCTTGTCACCGGCCATGTCGAGGCACTCGGCCAGTGTGACGTCATCGCGTTTCTCGAAGGCTAGGTCGTTGCCCTGCCCCGTGATCAGCCGGGTCACCGCCGCGGACAGGCACCGGGCGGCCCAGGCGCCCTGCGGCGCCTCGGACTCCAGCAGCAGTTCCTGGGCCAGTGCAAGCAGCGCGTCCCCGGCCAGGATCGCCGCGCCGACACCGAACACCGTCCACGCGGTGGGGCGATGCCGCCGCTCGGTGTCGCCGTCCATGATGTCGTCGTGCAGCAAGGACCAGTTGTGTACCATCTCGACGGCGACCGCGGCGGTGACGCCGCGCTCCGGCGGCGTGCCGGCCGCCCGCGCTGACAGCAGCGCCAGCGCCGGCCGCAGGGCCTTGCCGCTTCTGCTCCGGGTCGGGTTCCCCATGGCGTCGGCAAAGCCCAGGTGGTAGGCGGCAACCTTGCGGACTTCCGGGGTCAGCCGGACGATCGCTGCCTCCATCGCGGGACCGACCAGGTCTCGCGCCAGGGCCACACCCTCGGGCATCACAGCAGTCACGGACTTACCCCCAACGGATCGGCGTTAACGGTCACTTTCGGTCCTGCTTGTTGTGCAGAGGTGGCTCGGTACCGCTCGAGCTCGGCCGCGGCGGCCAGACCGCTGCGAACCGCGCCCTCCATCGTGTCCGGCCACCCAGTGTCGGTCCACGCGCCCGCGAGGACCAGACCCGGCAGCCTCGTTGCCGGCACCGGCCGGAGCGCGGCCGTGCCCGGGACCTGCCGGAACGTCGCCCGGCGCTCCCGGGTTACGAAGAACTCGGCCACGTTAGCATCACGCGCCGCGGGCAGTAGCTCCGCCAGCGCCGGAACGAAGATGTCGCGCAGCTTGGCCACCGGCATGTCCACCCACTCGTCCCCGGCCGACTGCGACAGCGCGAGGTATTGATGCCCCTTCGCCTGCTCATTCGCCGCGAGGCCGGAGATCCCGGTGCGGTCGAAGATCCACTGGACCGGGGAGTTCACCGCGGCGACGAACGGCAGGTCCATCACCTTCCGGTCGTAGATCACGTGGATGTTCACGATTGGCGACGCGCCAAGGCCGGACCACCCGGCCACCGTTTCTTCCGGCAGGGCACCCGCAGGAATCAGCTTCGCCGCCTGCTCCGGCGGAACCGCGAGAACCACTACATCAGCTGAAATGTCGGGATTTGTCTGGGCGGCGAGGGCGGGATTCTCGGCGGCGGCCGGGCCCGCGGCGGCGGAGACCGGATCCACAGAGGCGGACTCCGCGGAACCGCCGCGAACCAGCTTGATGCGGAACGAAAGGTTCCGTTCCGCTGCATTAGAGGTACCGGAGGCACTAGAGGTACTAGAGGTACTGGAGGCGTTGGGGTCGATTGGGGCGGCAGAGCCGGATGGGGTGCCGGGCGGGGTGGGGACTATCGCGGCGACCTTGGTGTTGAGCATCACCTGGGCGCCGAGTCCGGACAGGAGCTTAGCGGCGGCGTCGCCGTGCAGCTCGCCGAGCGGAAGGGCGGGGACGCCGATGTCGGCCGCGTCTTTGGCGCCCAGCAGGCCGGTCTTCACCACAACCGCGGCGAGGGCCAGGGAGGCGTCGTCACCGTTTATGTTCAGGGCCGAGACGGCGAACAGGTCCCAGAGCGCGCGGCGGGCGTTCTCGCTCTGACCGTGAGCGGCCAGCCAGTCGCCGAAGCGCTGGGCATCGACCGCCGGATCCGCCGGGTCCACGTGGCGCATAGCGAGCGAGGCGCGTGAAACCACCGCCCGTTCGTTCAAATTGAGAAAGGGATACCGCAGCAAAGCCGGCAGCATGTGCAGCGGGCTCGGGAGCGCGGACCTGCGGAGCCGGGCTGTTCTTTTCACAGCGGGTGCGAGCACCGTTACGTCGAAGCGTGGCTGGAGCGGCGCGTGGGCGGTCATGCCGAGCTTGGCCAGCAGGTCCTGGTATGCCGTGCAGCAGCGCAGGAACACGTGCTGACCGGTGTCGATGGTCAGGCCGTCGCGGCTGAACGAGCACGTCGCTCCGCCGAGCCGCGGCTTGGCCTCGAGCACGGTGACCTCCGCGCCGCCGGCGGCGAGCTCGATCGCGGCGGTAAGGCCGGCCAGGCCGCCGCCGATGACTACCGCCTTCATCGGATCCTCCTGGTCAGAGCGCGGACCGCGACCGCCGCCTTCTGACTGGCGGGCAGGCTGACGCGACCGCGCAGCACCGCCGTCGGGTCCGCGGCGATGCGTTCAAGGAGCCGACGATATATCCCAGCCATCGCGCCGGTGCAGGCGGCACTCCGCCAGTCCAGCATCGGTAGCAGGCGCCATCCGGTGGCATACCAGTCACGGGCGCGCTCGACCTCGTACTCGACGAGCTTCCCGAACTGGGGCTCGTGCGCGCCGGGGCCTTCGGCGCGGGTCAGGTCGCAGTCGAACTTCTTGAGGTCCTCGGCCGGGAGGTACACCCGGCCATTGGCATGGTCCTCCCGGATGTCTCGCAGAATGTTGGTGAGCTGCAGCGCCACGCCGAGCGAGTCGGCGATGACCGGGGCCTCCGGATCGGCGGAGCCGAAGATGCCCAGCGACAGGCGGCCGATCGACCCCGCGACGCAGCGGCAATAGTGCAGCAGGTCCTCGAACGTCTGGTAGCTGGTGCCGCGTACGTCCGCGACGCAGCCGTCGATCAGCTCGCCGAAGGCCTCGATCGGCACCTGCGGGAACCGTTCGGCCGTGTCGGCCAGCGCGATGAGAACCGGATCGTCGCTACCCGCCAGGCTGCCCACCGAATGACGGGCCTGTTCGAGCTGGTAGAGCTTGGTCTCGGCGGGCAGGTCGCCATCGCCGATGTCATCGATGCGCCGGGCGAACGCGTAGATGGTGGCCAGGCCGTGCCGTTTGACCGGAGGCAGCAACCGGATGCCATATGCGAAGTTCCTGGCCTGCGACCACGTGATCCGCTCGCATTCACGGTAGGCCCGCTCGAGTTCTTCTCCAGTTGGCATCGCTCGGTCTCACCTCCCCCTCAGATAGGCCTTGGCCAGCTCTTTCAGCGTCGTGCGCTTACCCGGCTTCGGCGTGCTGGTGAGCACGTCGTGGCCGTGACCTTCGATGGCGGCCAGCGCCGCCCGGCCGCCGGCCACATAGCCGGCCACCGCGAGACGCGCCGCGCCGCGGAGCGTCCCGACCAGCGGCGCGCCATCATCCAGCAGCTGGCTCGCCCGGTCGACTTCGAAGCTGATCAGTCGTTTCACGTTGTCGCCGGCGTGCGGCTGGGCAAGGTCCGCCTCGGTGCAGCCGAACCGGACCAGGTCCTCCTGGGGCAGATAGATCCGGCCGTTAGCGAGGTCTTCGGCGACGTCCTGCCAGTGCTCCACCAACTGCAACGCGGTGCAGATGTTATCGGAGAGGGCGATGCGTTCCGCGGTGGCGGCGCCGAAGATATAGAGCACGACCTGGCCGACCGGATTGGCGGACAGGGCGCAGTATCGCACCAGGTCTTCGTAGACCGGATAGCGGACGACCATCTGGTCCTGGCGGTTGGCCTGGATGAGCGCGCGCAGCGGCTGATCCGGAACGCCGCACGCCTTGACGGTTTCCGCCATGGGGCGCAGTGCCGGGGTACGGGGCTCCTCGCCGGCGTAGATGCGGTCGACGTCGGCCTCGAGGTCGTCGAGGAGCTTCAATCGCGCGGTCGCCGTGTCCTGTCCGGCTACCTGGGCCTGGTCGCCAAGATCGTCGGTCAAGCGGGCGAAACAATACAGCGCGAACAGATGCTGCCGGTACCGGGCGGGGAGCGCCCGGAGCGCGACCGGGAAGTTCTCGCCGGAGGCGTTGACGAGGACATCATCGGCACGGGTCACCGACGGACGGACTAGTTCGCGCTCATCTTCGCGCTCATCCGGCCGTTCCGCATCACGAGTTCCCCCTACCACGGAGCCTATTTTCCCCGGCTCGCGCAAATAATTGCAAACAATGACGCGCACGTCACATGACGGTCGCGTCGGTAAACCGGTGCTTGCGACGGGCCGTCCACGGTCCGTATCGCCGCAGCTCACAGACGGTAAAAATAGATTGCACCGATGAACATCGTTATGGTACATAATGCGCCTGACATGAACGTCAGTAATGACTGACACGAGCGTCAGTTAAACCCCCGAAAGCGCGGGCCCCGCCAATGCGTGATTTACAGTCCGGTAACAATACGGGCTACGTGCGCCAGATGAGCACGAGCGCGCAGTCGTCGGCTCCGCCCATCTCGCGCTGCATGGCCGTCACCAGGGCCGGCGCGCCGGTCTGGAAACCGGTAGCCACCATGCGTTCGGCTTCACCGAGAAGGCGGTCGGTGCCCGCGTCGATGTCGAGGCCGGCCGATTCCACCATGCCGTCGGTGTACAACAGCAACGCGTCCCCGCGCTGGAGGACGCCGCGCTCGGAACTGGTGGGCACCGTGGACATGTCGTCCACCACGCCGAGGACGATCCCGTGAGCCTGGGTGATTCGCCACCGTCCGCTCGCGGCGTCATAGTGCACGGCCGGCGGATGCCCCGCCGAGTCGATCACGTACTCCCCCGAGATCAGGTCGAGGGAAAGATGTACCGCTGTGACGAAACCCTCCGTGGCCGGGCCGCGGCGCAGGTAGGCGTTGCAAGATTGCAGGAACTGCTCGCGCGGCACCGAGCCGAGCAGCCCGCCGAACGCGCCGGACAGTAGCAGCGCCCTGGTGCCGGCGTCGATGCCCTTACCAGACACGTCGACCAGTGCGACCTCAAGGGTCTTGAGGTCGCACGCCGACACCACGAAGTCGCCTCCGAACGAGGACCCGCCGGCCGGTTTCAGCACCACCGAGGAACCCCAGCCGTCGCCGAGATCGGGCAGCCGGCCCTGGGCCCGGATGCGGTCTCTCAGGTCGAGCAGCATCTGGTCACCGCGCCAGCCCTGGACGCCAAGCTTCTCCCTGGTCCGGGCCAGCACGTCGGCGAACACCGCGGTCACCACGATCGTGGCCACAATGCCCGCGCCGGCCTTGTCATCCGCCACGTCGTACGCGATCGCGGCGGCAACCACGATGAAGTAGATCCGCAGCGCTCGCGGCCACAACAGCAGGCCGCCCACGAGGATCGGCAGGATCATCACGCCCGGTGAGAACCACCACACCGAGACGTGCACTGCCGCCACTCCGATCGCCACCGTCGCCAGGCACAGCACGAGCGCCAGCCGCCGGTTCCTGGTGATGAACTGGCGACGCAACTGGATGCGCGTCGTACGTGTTGCACGCCGCAGGCGCGGAGGGACGGAGAACATGATGGGCGAACTCTATTCGACCTGGCGTCACCGGGGATAAGAGCCGCCTGAGAATTCAGTCGCCGTCACCGCTCCGTAGGGGGTAGGAACGCTCTATGAGCGCAGACCCGGGCCCCTATCCGATACGGCCGATCGCCGAAGACGAGTTCGATCACGGCCATCTGGTCGACCAGCACGCCTTCCATGGCTCGCCGCTGACGGCGGGCGATCGCGAGCAGGTGCTGTCCAGGTTCGAGTTCGACCGCAGCCTCGCGGCCATCGACCCGGATTCGGGAACACCGGCCGGCATCACCAGCATCTACAGCTTCCAGCTGACCGTCCCCGGGGCGACGTTGCCGGCGGCGGGGGTCACTTTCGTGGGAGTGCTGCCCTCGCATCGGCGCCGCGGTGTCCTGCGCAGCCTGATGCATCGGCAGCTTGCCGACATCAGTTCGGCTGGCCGGGAGCCGCTCGCGGTGCTCTGGGCCTCCGAGGCCGGAATCTACGGCAGATACGGCTACGGGCGGGCTTCCTGGCACCTGGCTTTCACGGTACGGCGCGGCGAAGCGACGATGACGCCCGCCGCGTCGGGCCTGGCCAGCGGCCTGCGGCCGCGCCTGGTGGCACCGGCAGACGTCCGCCCGGAGCTGGCCAAGGTGTACGACTCGGTGCTGCCGTCACGGCCGGGCTTCTTCGCGCGTAGCGACTCGTGGTGGCAGAGGCTGCTGCACGACCCTCCGGAGGAGCGCAGGGGAGCGAGCCCGCTGCGCTGCGCCCTCGCCGAAGACGAGAGCGGCCCGCGTGGCTACGCGCTGTACTCCGGCCTGTCCCGCTGGGAGGACGAGACGTTCCTGCCGGACAGCGCGCTGACCGTGCGGGAGCTTGTGGCGGCCGACCCGGCCGCCAGCGCCGCGCTCTGGTCCGACCTGCTGAGCAGGGACCTGACCACGGAGTTCCGTGCCGCACTGCGGCCCGTGGATGACCCGCTGTTGTCGCATCTCGCCGATCCGCGGCGAGCGCGGCCGCAGCTCAGCGACGGCCTATGGGTACGGCTGATAGACGTCGGCGCGGCGCTGGCTGGACGGCGTTACGCGTGCCCGGTCGACGTGGTGATCGAGGTGCGCGATCCGGTGCTGCCCGGCAACGCGGGACGCTGGCGGCTGCGGACCTATGCGGACGGGCTGGCGGCCGCCGGGGGCGGGCTGGCGGGCGCCGGGGCCGGGGCCGGGCTCGCGGGCGCCGGGCTCGCGGCTGCCTGCGAGCGTGTTTCGGACCCCGCCGACGTGGCTCTCGATATAGCCGAACTCGGCGCTGTATATCTCGGCGGCACACGGCTCGGCGCGCTGGCCGAGGCCGACCTGGTCAGCGAGCTGCGACCGGGCGCGGTGCGGCAGCTTACCGCGGCCATGGCCTGGGATCCGGCCCCCTGGTGCCCGATGATCTTCTGAGAGGCCCTGATGATCTTCTGAGAGGCTCCGCGGGGTCTCTAACACGCGTAAGTCGTGCGCCGGGATGTCCCGCGCGTTGCGGAGGGGGGAGAAGAACACCCACCAGCCGGCCGCCCACGATCCAGCGAAGGCGATCCAGACGGCGGGGCGGATGCCGAGGGCCGCCCCGAGCGCGCCGCCTATCACGCCGCCGAGCGGGATCGTGCCCCAGACGATCCAGCGCGTGGCGGCGTTCATCCGGCCGAGCAGGCGCGGCGGGCACACCGTCTGGCGGTAGCTGACCTGCGCGACGTTGTACACCACCGCGCTGAACGATGCCGCGGCGAAGCCCAGCGGGAATGCGACCACCCGCCAGCCGGGCTCGGCCAGCGGGACGAGTAGCTGCGGCAGCCCGAACACGAGCATCGAGAACCAGATGATCCGCGCCGAGCCGATCCGCCGGCTCAGCCGGCCGGCGCCGGAGACTCGCCGGCGGGAGAGGGGCTGGCCGGAGGCGGGCCGACTGGAAGCGGGCCCGTCCGTGTGGGGCCTGCCGGGGTGGGGCCGGCTGGCGTGGGGCCTGCTGGTGTGGGGCCTGCTGGTGTGGGGCCTGCTGGAGGCGGGCCGGCCGGAGGCGGGCCCGCTGGTGTGGTGGCATGGGGCTCGCCTGCCATCTCCATAGTCCGACTCTGCTGGGTTTCCAGGCGTTCGTCCACTTTTACAGCCACCGCTCGCCGGCCTACCGTAAAGGCAGGAGGTGGTGAAGGTGTCACTATCCGTATCGACTGGGCTGCTGGGAGAAGGCGCTGGCTGGCAGGGTCGAGGCCGATGAATTCGTATCGTGAGCGGCCTGCCGGTTTTGCCGGGATACGGTCGTTATGTGGATGGCGGTTACACGGGACGATGCGGAAGAAAAGAGCCTCGCGGAGAAAGGGGCGCCGCTTTCCGGCGCCTTTTCTTCCGGAGGGCTCCTATCTTCCACGAAGTGGTTGGCCGATGCGTCCGGCTATGTGGTGATACGCGTAGCTCACCAGGCTGGCGCGGCGTTCCAGCGAAGGTGATATAGCCGACATGTCGGGAACGTGTGCTATTTGGGAATGCTCCCAGAACGGGGATAACGTCCGCGTTAATCGAGCGGCGGGCCACTGGCGGCAGCCATCGGCGCACCGGCCATCGCGCACCGGCCATCGGCGGACTGGCCATCGGCGCACCGGTCTAGCCGGACAGATGGGATAGCGGAACATATCGGACAGCCGGACGATATCGAACAAGAGGTGGCGAGAGCTTGAAGCTGACCGTGAACTCGGCGATGCGGGCCCGCGACGTGTCCCGGCCATATGCGGAGCACCTAGCCGAGGCAGCCAGCGCCGAACTCCTAGCCGAAGCGGATAACGTCGCGGCCGGAGACGAGATGGCGATCCAGCCCGAGTCCCCCGGTGCGACGGCACCGAATTGGCCTGGGCCTCCGGCCACAGTGCCGAATTGGCCTGGGCCTCCGGCCACGGCGGATGTCATGGGGCCGGATGCCAAGTCGCCATATGTCACGGCTGGAAACGCCGCGACCGCGCACGCAGACGCAGCGCACGCAGACACCGCGGACGCAGACGCAGCGCACGCAGACGCAGCGCACGCAGACGCAGCGGACGCAGACACCGTCCCGGCCGCGGACACGGACGCCGCGGCCGATGGCGCACCGCGGCCGAAGCGACCGAACCGACCGAAGCGGCACCGGCCTTACCGCAGGCGTCGCGCCAGGTGAGCCTCCGCGGCCGGTGAGCGCCCGCAGCGGCGTGATATCAGGAGCCGGGTAGCGCCGGGAGCTCGCCGGTCTTCTCGTAGTCGGCGATCATCGCGAGACGGCGGGTATGACGGGACTCGCCGGAGAAGGACGTGTTCAAAAACACCTTCGCGAAACCGAGCGCCGCGGCGGCGTCGTACATGCGCGCACCCAGGCTGAGCACGTTGGCGTCGTTGTGGAGCCGCGCCAGCTGCGCCGTCTCATCGGTCCAGGCCAGGGCGGCGCGGATTCCCGTGATCTTGTTCGCCGCGATCTGCTCACCGTTGCCGGAGCCGCCGATCACGATGCCGAGACTGCCCGGGTCGCCGGCCACGCCCTCGGCCGCCCGCATCACGTACACCGGATAGTCGTCGTCCGGGACGTACGCCGTAGGCCCGCAATCCACCGGTTCGTGACCAGCCGACGCCAGCCACTCGATGATGCGGGCCTTCAGCTCGAAACCCGCGTGGTCTGATCCGAGGTAAACGCGCACGGGAGCAAGTCTGCCAGACCGGCCTCCGGGAACCGCATCTGGAACGGTCGGGTGTCAGTCGAAAATGGGATCCCGCGTCCTCGACCGCTTGAGCTCGAAGAACCCGTCGGTCCCGGCGATCAGCAGCACGCCGTCCCACAGCCTGGCCGCCGCCTCCCCACGCGGGATAGGCGAGACCACCGGCCCGAACACCGACGTCCCGTTCACCGAGATGATCGGCGTGCCGACCTCGTAGCCCACCCGCTCAATGCCGTCGGCGTGCGAGGCCCGCAGGGCCGTGTCGAACTCCGTGGAATCCATCGCGTCCGCGAGCCCGGGCGGCAGGCCCGCCTCGGCCAGCGCCGATACCACCGTCTCCCGGTCCCTGGGCGCCTTCTCCTGGTGGATCCGCGTGCCCAGCGCGGTGTACAGCGGGCCGAGCACCTCCGGGCCGTACTGCTGCTCCGCGGCTATGCAGACCCGTACCGGTCCCCACCCGGTCTTCAGTAGCTCCCGGTAGCGTTCCGGCAGGCCCTCTTTATCCTCGTTCAGCACAGACAGGCTCATCACATGCCAGAAAGTCTGTACTGGCCGCACCTTCTCCACTTCGTGCATCCAGCGTGACGCTATCCATGCCCAGGGGCAGATAGGGTCGAACCAGAAGTCGACCCGTGTACGCTCCTGCTCGGCCATGTGCACTCCCTACCACGAGTAGAACTCGGCTTCGCCCGCTGCGTCAGGGCGCCGCCAGCGACAACCCCGCTGGAGCGCCAGTGATTCCGCGGGGAGCATCACAACGAACCGAAGGGGACCCGCAGTTGTCAGCGAACCTGACCCGGGACGAAGCCCGGGAACGCTCGGCGCTCATTACGGTCAAGTCATACCAGGTAGACCTTGACCTCACCGGAGGCGACACGACCTTCGGCTCGACGAGCGTGATCCGGTTCGGCTGCACCTCACCGGGCGCCGCGACGTTCATCGACCTGAACGCCCCGACGGCAAAACGGATCGTCCTCAACGGCGCGCCGGTCGCGCTGGACGCTTTCGACGGGGACCGGGTCACGCTGACCGGCCTGGCCGCCGACAATGTGGTGATCGTGGAAGCGGAGTGCGCCTACTCCCGCAGCGGCGAGGGCCTGCACCGGTTCACCGACCCGGCCGACGGCCATTCCTACCTCTACTCGGACCTGGAGACGTTCGACGCGCACCGGGTCTATGCCTGTTTCGACCAGCCTGACATGAAGTCCAGCTTCGAGTTCAGCGTCGCCGCGCCCGCCCAATGGGTGGTGGTCTCCAACATGGCGCCCGACTCTGATGAGGTCCTGCCGGCCGAGGCTGGTCCCGGCGGACGCCATTGGCGGTTCCCGGCGACGCCGGCGCTGCCGACCTATGTCACGGCCATCGCCGCCGGGCCTTACCACGTGGTGCAGGACGAGCACGATGGTATTCCGCTCGGTATTTACTGCCGCCAGTCGCTGGCTCAGTACCTGGACCCCGACGAGATCTTCACCACCACGAAACAGGGATTCGACTTCTTCCACAATTCGTTCGGCATCAAGTACCCGTTCGGAAAGTACGATCAGCTCTTCGTGCCCGAATTTAAAGAAGGCGCGATGGAGAACGCCGGAGCGGTCACGATCCTCGAGGACTACATTTTCCGGTCCCGGGTCACTGATTTTGCCCGGGAGGCGCGCGGCGAAACCATCCTGCATGAGATGGCGCACATGTGGTTTGGTGATCTGGTCACCATGCGCTGGTGGGACGATCTGTGGCTGAACGAGTCCTTTGCCACCTGGGCAGGCACGCTCGCCCAGGCCGAGGCCACCCGCTGGACCTCGGCGTGGACAACGTTCGCGCAGCTCTACAAGGCGTGGGCGTATCGCCAGGATCAGCTGGCCACGACGCACCCCATAGCTGCCGACATCCCCGACATCGAGGCCGTGGAAGTCAATTTCGACGGCATCACGTACGCCAAGGGCGCTTCTGTCCTGAAGCAGCTTGTCGCGTACGTCGGGCGGGAGAATTTCCTGGCCGGGGTACGGAAGTATTTCGCCGCCCATGCTTGGGGTAACGCGACACTCGCCGACCTGCTCGCAGCGCTTGAGGACACGTCAGGCCGCGACCTGGCCACTTGGTCCCGCGAATGGCTGGAAACCGCCGGGGTGAATACGCTGCGCCCGTCATATACCGTCGATGACGCTGGTCGGTTCACATCATTCGCGGTGCTTCAGGAAGCTCCGGAAACGCAGCCGGTTCTCCGTTCGCATCGCATCGCCATAGGTCTTTATGAACGAACGGACGGTGGTTTGACGCGCACCCGCAGGCTCGAGGTCGACGTGGCCGGCGAACGCACGGTGCTACCCGAGCTGGCCGGACAGCCTCGCCCGGACCTGGTGCTGGTGAACGACGACGACCTCACCTACGCGAAGATCCGGCTCGACGATCACTCGCTGCGGACTCTGGTCACGTCGATTGGCTCGTTCGCCGAGTCCCTGCCCGCCGCACTGTGCTGGTCGGCCGCCTGGGACATGTGCCGGGACGGCGAGATGGCGGCGCGTGACTACGTCCGCCTTGTCTTGTCCGGTGTTTCCTCGGTCGCCGACATCAGCGTGGTGCAGACGCTGCTGCGGCAGGCGAGCATAGCGATACGCCGGTACGCGGATCCCGCCTGGCAGGCGACCGGACGAGAGCTCATGGCGCGCGCGCTGCGCCCGCTGGCCGAGTCCGCGCCGCCCGGCTCCGATGAGCAGCTCGCGTACCTGCGCGCGTTCACCGGGGTGGCCACCACCCCGGACGACCTCGCGTTGCTCGCCGGGCTGCTGGACGGGTCGGTGACGCTCGACGGCCTGACCGTGGACACTGACCTGCGGTGGACGCTGCTGTGCCGGCTGGTGAGCCGGGGCGTGCTCGGGCCCGCCGACATCGAAGCCGAGCTGACGAAGGATCCCACCGACGCCGGGGAGAGGCACGCCGCGACCTGCCGCGCCGCGATCCCCACGCCGGAGGCCAAGCAAACGGCCTGGGACTCGATGGTCGGCGGCGAGCTGCCGCTCGCCACCTTCCGCGCGGTGGAGGCGGGTTTCGTCGACCTGGACCAGGCCAGCCTGATCCATCCGTATCGCGAAGAGTACTTCGCCATCATCGGCCGGATCTGGCGGGAATGGTCCTCGGCGATGGCGCAGGATTTCGTCTCCGGACTGTACATGGCGTTCCCGCTCGCCACCGAGACGGTCGCGATGACGGATGCCTACCTGGAGGCGGAGAACCCGCCCGCCGCCCTGCGCCGCCTGCTCACCGAGGGGCGCGACGACGTGCTGCGGGCCGTGCGTTGCCAGGCCCGCGACCGCCAGGAGTCTGCGTCAGGCTAGAACGCAGGGGATGTCGGTGTTCTCGTCTGTCCAGTAGCTGGCGCAGACCCGATGGTAGCCGTCGGCCACGATGAGCGGATGACGGTCGTTGCCGCGGACCAGCAGGATAGGGGACAACGGCGTGCCGGATGTCACCTTGTGCAGGTCGGACGCGACGTGCTTGTTGTCCTTGCTTAGCAGGGCCAGCTGACTGGCCCGCAGGATGTCCTTGGCCTTGCGGTGCGTGAGGTCACCCGCCTTTGCCGAGAGTTCCTCCCGGCACCTGGCCGCATCCTCGGGCGACATGATCAGGGACAGGTAGTCTTCGGCCGCCTGGTAGTCGTGCTTCTCCGGCGTGGGCAGCCACTTGACCTGGGTCACCGGCCGAGCGCTTCCTTGACTCGCATGGCCAGATCCGCCAGCGGAACCTGCATGGTGTCTCCGGTAGCGCGATCGGTCACCTCGACGTTGCCGCTGGCCAGGGCGCGCTTGCCGACCGTCACCCGGAACGGGATGCCGACCAGTTCGGTGTCGCTGAACTTCACGCCGGCCCGCACCGGACGATCGTCCACGATTACCTCGACGCCGACGTCGAGCAGCGCCTGGTAGGCCCGCTCCCCCGCCCCGGCGATCGTCTCGTCGTCCTGCTGCGCGATCACCACCACGGCCTCGAACGGCGCGACGGCGACCGGCCAGACAATGCCGCGCCCATCGTGGTGGACCTCGATGATCGTGGCCATGGCGCGCTCGACACCGATGCCGTACGAACCCATGATCGGTTTGACCGGCTTGCCGTCCGGACCCGACACCCGGATGTCCATGGCGTCGGAGTACTTGTAGCCCAGTTTGAAGATGTGGCCGACCTCGATGCCGCGCTCGACGTCCAGCTCATGACCGCATTGGATACACGGCTCGCCGGGCTGCGCCTGGCGCAGGTCAGCCCACTGGGAGCTCGTGATGTCACGCTCGACATCGACGCCGCGCAAGTGGGTATCGTCGACGTTGGCCCCGGTGAACATGCCGCGCCTGCCGCGCAGCGCCTCGTCCGCGATGACCGGATAGTTCCTGACCCCGACCGCGCCCAGGCTCCCGGGAAGCGCGCCGAGCGCGTCCTGGATCTCGTCCGGCTGGGCCGGACGGATCGAGGTCGCCTTGGTCGCGTCGGCGAGCTTCTGCTCGTGCAGCGTGTGGTCACCGCGCAGCAGGACCAGGGTGAGCTTGCCGTCCAGGAAATAGACCAGCGTCTTGATCTGGCGGTCGGCCGGGGCATCGTAGGAGGCGGCCAGGTCCTCAATGGTCCGGACACCGGGTGTCGGGAACTGCTCCGGCGCGGGAAGCAGCCCGGTGTCGGTTATCTCCGCCAGCCGCGACGTCGCCTTCTCGATGTTCGCCGCGTATCCGCAGTTCGGGCAGTGAATGATCAGATCCTCACCGCTCGGCGAAGGGCAGACGAACTCGATGGAGTCCGAGCCGCCCATCGCGCCGCTGGACGCCTCGACGGGGATGGCGGGGATGCCGAGACGCTCGAAGATGCGCACGTAGGCGCCCTTGTGAGCCTGGAACGACACATCAAGCTCGGCCGGGCCAAGGTCAAAGGTGTATGAGTCCTTCATGGTGAACTCGCGGGTGCGCATCAGGCCGGCCTTCGGCCGCGGCTCGTCGCGCAGCTTGGTCTGGAACTGGTACCAGGCCTGCGGCAGCTCGCGGTAAGAACTCAGCTCCGTGGCCAGGGTCGCGACGATCTCCTCGTGGGTCATGCCGAGGGCAAGTTCGGCGCCCTTGCGGTCCCGGAGCCGGAACATCTCCTCGCCCATCAGCTCCCAGCGGCCGCTGCGCTGCCATATCTCGGCCGGGTGCATGACCGGCATGAGGATTTCCTGCGCGCCGATGCGGTCCATCTCCTCGCGGATGATGCTGATGACCTTCAGCCGCACGCGCTGGCCCAGCGGCAGCAACGAGTAATGCCCGGCCATCAGCTGGCGGACATAACCCGCCCGAAGCAGCAGGCGATGGCTGGGCGCCCCGGCGTCGGCCGGGTCGTCACGCAGCGTGGGGATATGCATCTTGGACCAGCGCATGGCCCCGAAGTCTACTGCTTTCTACGCTGTGCAGATGAGCTCGGGAAGGTCGGCCAGGCTCGTGATGTGTGAGTGGTCTGCTGGAGCCGGGCAGAATCCGTAGGGGTCGAGGTGGACCGGCCGGATGCCCGCCGCGCGCGCGCCGGCCACGTCGTAGCGCAGGCTGTCGCCGACGTGCAGGACTGTCTCGTCGGCGGGCACGCCGAGCCGCTCGAGCGCGATGCGGAAGATCCCCGGATCGGGCTTGGCGATGCCCACCACGGCCGAATCCAGTACGACGCCGACCCGGACGCCTGCCCCGTCATCCACCGAGCAGACGCCGAGGCGGTGCAGTTCGGCCTGCACCGTGCCGTCGGAGTTGGACACCACACCGAGCGGAAGGCCGAGCGTGGCGATGGCGCGCAGATCCTCCGCCACCTGGGGCCCGACGTCGGTCCAGCCGAAGCTCACGATGGCCAGCGACATCTCTTTGGCCAGCCTCTCGCACGAGCCATCGGCCACGCCGCAGGCGGTGACGTACTCGACGAGGTAGTCGCGCCACCAGGTGTCTGGCTGCGGTTCCGGACCATCCAGCCGGTCCTGGACCGACATCGCCCGGTAGTGCGCACGGCGGAGAGTGTCCATATCGGGCGTAACGCCCGCCGAAAGCAGCGGCGGGAGCATCACATCCGACTGCGGGAAGACCAGCACTCCCCCGGCATCCAGCAGGATCGCGCTAACCGTCACGTCTGCACTATATGTGCAGGCCGCTCCCATGGAAGTTTGGAGCCTCCCGGAAGGAAGGGCGCCGGAAACCGACGCCTAACCTTCCACAGGACCCCAAATTCCCGCAAGCCCCAGCCCGCGAACCGGACACATCATGAAATGTCGGGCAGGGGACGGGAGCTGGGGGCGGACGGGACGGGTGAAGGGGGAACGGACGGGAGCTGGGGGCGGACGGGACGGGTGAAGGGGGGGTGAGGAGAGAGGGAGCGGATGGTGGGGCGGTTTAGGGGGTGGTGGGAGGCGGGGCTTTGGGGCATGTGGGGGTGCGGGTGTTGGAGGGGATGCCACAATACGTTCGTGGTAAATGAGGTTTTCTTACCAGAGGGGGGGATGCCGGTCCTTCCAGGGGCGGGCGTCTTCGAGCTGCGCGGACAGCGAGATGAGGGTGCCTTCGTCGCCCATCCGGCCGGCGAGCATCACGCCGATTGGCAGGCCGTCGGAGTTCCAGTACAGCGGCACGTTCACGGCGGGCTGGCCGGACACGTTGTACAGCGCGGTGAACGGCGTGAAACGCTTCTGCCGCTCGAAGTTCTCGCTCGGCTCAACCTCGTCGAAGTAACCAACCGGAACGGGCGGCTGGGCGAGCGTCGGCGTGAGGATGGCGTCGTATGCGTTGAGCATGCCCAGCGCGCCCCGGGTGACCGCCTGGAGGTAGGCCTGCGCGAAGATCAGATCCTGGGCACCGGTGGCCCTGCCGCGCTCACGCAGGTAGCGAGTCAGCGGCAGAAGCAGCTCCTCGGAACCCGGGTCGACCGGCGCGAGCGTCGCGTACGCATACCAGATCGTCTCGAAGAACGGCACCACGTCCGCGCCCATCGGCATCGCGATGTCCTCGATCTCGTGTCCGAGGCTGGACAGCAGGCGGCTGGCATCCTCGTACGCCGCGACGCAATCCTCATGGACGGTTGCGCCGTCGACCGGACTCTGCATCGTACGGCCGATCCGGAGGCGCCCGGGTGCGCGGCGGGCGTATCCGAGGAACGTCTCGCCAGGGGGCAGCGGCGGCTGGGTGTACATGTCACCGGGATAGTTACCGGACATGATGTCCAGCAGCAGCGCCGCGTCGGCCACCGTGCGGGCGAGGGGCCCGTTGACGCCGAGTCCGGCGAGGTCCGGCATGAGCGGGCCTTCGGAGATGCGGCCCCGGGATGGCTTGATGCCAAACAGGCCGCACACGCTGGACGGAATGCGGATCGATCCGCCGCCGTCGCTGCCCTGGGCGGCCGGTGCCAGGCCGGACGCCACAGCGGCGGCCGCTCCCCCGCTCGACCCGCCGGCCGACCGGCTGAGGTCCCATGGCGTCCGGGCCGGCGGCCCTATGCTGGTTTCGGTGTAGCACGGCAGCCCGAACTCCGGAGTGGCGGTCTTGCCGAGCATGACCGAACCAGCGTCCCTGAGGCGGGTGACGACATGGTCATCGGTGACCGGGACATTGTCCTTGAAAGCCAGCGAACCCAGAGTCTGCCGGACACCCGCGACCATATTGAGATCCTTGATCGGGATGGGTACCCCGGCCAACGGCGGTAGCTGCGTGGCATCATGGGCGCTTGTGACAATCTTCTCAGCGGCGCGTGCTTGCTCTACGGCGAGTTCGTCGCTGATCGTATAGAAGGCGCCGATCTGATCGTTGATTTCGTGCGCTCGTCGCAGATAGTGATCGGTAACTGAGACCGGCGAGACCTCGCGGTTGCGGATGGCCGCGGCCAGCTCAATCATTCCCAGCTCGTGAATCTTTGCCATGTTACCGAATGGTAGACCAGGAAAGGGTTGGGCGTTTAGTACGGTTCGAGGGTTGTTTAGTACGGTTCTCGGGTTACATGTCCTGGATAAACCGGTAGTCATAGGGGACAATCAAGTCAGAGGTCGCGCGGAAAGTGGCTGTCCTGGCCGTGCGAGCTTCTGGCGACGGTGCTATGCGATAAGTCCACAGACAGTTACGCTGAGGTAGTGGGTGAGAGCCGAATGGCGTGGCCGAAGCTGAGAAACCGGAGATCGCCAGCGCCGCTGGTGAGTATCGCCGAGCGCCGCGGCACGCCCAGATCGGGTGGCGGCGGGCCTGGGCCGACGGGAGCAGGCGGCGCGTCCGGGCCGGCCGGAGCAGGCGGAGCGCCCGGGGCGGCAGGAGCCGGGCCCGCTCGGTGGCCGGGTGTAGTACCCCCGCCGCGAGGGCAGCAGTTCCCCGATGGAGGATGGCCGGGCACGGATCAGCAGGGGCGGGACGCTGCGGGGCGGGGCCCCGCGGGAGGAGATCAGCCGAGCATGAACGACGACATGTCGTTCCTGAACTGGGCACCGTCAGACGAAGACCCGCAGGACGACAGGAGCGCCGCCGGCAGCGGCCCTAGCGTCGGCGTAGGGACATGGACGGAGACCGGCGAGCCGGTGGTCAAGCCGGTCGAGGCGACCGACGTCCCGCCGCGCAAGGAGGGCATCGGGCATCGCCTGGGGCGACTGGACCACATCTTCGGCGACACACGGATGGGCGCATGGCGCCGGCGTGCCGTCATGGCGGTGGTGGTCGGGCTGGTGTTCACGATCCTGCTGGACTGGCGCGTCGGGCTGACGCTGGCGGTGGTAGTCGCCATCGCGGACACCATCTACCGGTCCAGGAGGGTGGCCGCGCCGCGGGCGGGAATGCGCGTGACCAAGGCGCAGAAGCAGACGCAGCGGCAACTGGGCAAGCTGGAGAGATCGGGTTACCGCGCGCTGCACTACCGCGCCATCCCGAACAGCGAGGACTACATCGACCATCTCGTGGTCGGCCCGGCCGGTGTGTTCTCCATCGACTCGGAGGCGTGGAACAAGAAGCTGCCCGTGCGGACGAAGAACGCACGGCAGCTGTGGGTCGGGCCGGAAAGCAAGAAGGAGCGGCTCGAGCACGCCCGGTGGGAGGCCGGGCAGGCGTCTGACCTCCTGACCAGGCAGGCGGACCGGCAGCTGCTGAGCGGCCTGCCCAGCGGGACGGTAGAGGTCCGGCCGGCGATGGCCGTGTACGGTCCTAAGATCCCGTGGGACGTGGCCACGATCAGGGACGTCGACGTGTTCAGCGGCGGACGGCTGCGCAACTACCTGCGCCGCTATGTGCGGCAGAACCACGCCCGGCCGCTCAACCCGACGCAGATCGAGCAGATCTACCAGGCCGCGCACCTGGCTTTCCCGGATCAGGACCCGGGGATGCCCGCGGCCCGTTCCACCAGCTAGCCGTCACGGCGGGCTGTCCCACTCGGTAGGCTGGAACGCTATTACACCAGCCCTTCTGAAGGTGGGATCGGTCATGCCGCCGCTCAGGTCCCGGACGGTTACGCACGGCAGGAACATGGCCGGGCCGGGGCACGTGCATTTGCGGGAAGTCGGCCAGGTGGTCGCCGACGCGGTGCGGGCCGCGGGAGCCCGCCGACGCCATGATCTGCATCTCGAACTGCGACAAGATCACGCCAGGCATGCTGATCGCGACCATGCGGCTGAACATCCCTACCGTTTTCGTGTCGGGCGGCCCGATGGAGGCGGGGGTACCGTCTTCGCCAGGCACCGCAAAGCTGGACCTGATCGATCCGATGATCGCGTCGGCGGATCCTTCGGTGCCGGACTCGGACCTGCTGGCCATGGAAGAAGCCGCGTGCCCGACGCGCGGGTCATGCTCGGGCATGTTCACGGCCAACTCGATGAACTGCCCGAAGAGCTGTGGCAGTTCTCCGGCCCGGCCGTGGTGTTCGAGAGCCAGGAGGACGCGGTTGAGGGCATCCTCGGCGGCCAGGTGACGGCTGGCGACATCGTGATCATCCGCTACGAGGGACCCCGTGGCGGCCCCGGCATGCAGGAGATGCTGTACCCGACCAGTTTCCTCAAGGGCAAAGGGCTGGGCCGGAGCTGCGCGCTGATCACTGACGGCCGGTTCTCCGGCGGGACTTCGGGCCTTTCGGTGTGCCATGTCGCGCCGGAGGCGGCGGCGGGCGGTGCGATCGCTTTGGTGTCGTCTGGAGACACGCTAGTCATCGATATTCCTCGGCGGACGCTGTCGCTGGCGGTTCCGGCCGATACTCTGACCGCGCGGCGGTCGGAACTGCTGGCTACGCTCGGCTCCTACCGGCCCGTGGCCAGGCAGCGGCCGGTCAGCGTCGCGCTGCAGATCTACGCCGCGATGGCCACATCCGCCTCGACCGGGGCCGCGCGAGATATCAGCCAGATCACCATCGCTGGAGGTTCGTAACCTGTCCGGTTCCGTGAGTGCGGGTTTCGTGCGCGCGGCGCGCGAGTCTGACGCCGCCGGCCTGGCCCGGGTGCAGGTGGCCAGCTGGCGTTGTGAGTACGCCGGGATCGTACCCGAGCACCTGCTCAGCGAGCTCACCGGCGACTCCGCGGTCGCCCTCTGGCAGGAGCGCTGGCGGGAAGCGATCACCAACCCGCCAACCAGCAGGCACCGGGTGCATGTCGCGGTAGAAGACACACCGCGGGTGATAGCCGGGTTCGCCTCGGCCGGGCCGGCCACCGACGCCGATCGCTGGCCGGGCACCGACGCCGAGCTGTATGAGCTGCGGGTACTGCCGGAGCGGACCAGGCGCGGCCACGGCAGCCGCCTGTTGCACGCGGTCGTCGACACGCTGGTCGAGGACGGTTTCCATACCGCGAGCACCTGGGCGCTGGAGGCGGATGCGACGCTGCGGAGCTTCCTGGAGTCCTCGGGATGGGCGGCCGACGGGGCCAGCGCCGACCTCGATGTCGGCGTACGGGTACCCGCCATCCGGCTGCACACCGCGATCAGCGAATAGTGGTGCAGGGGTCACTTACTATCTGGGGGTGGCTGATGCGCGGGAATGGCTGGCTGGAACGCGGCCGAGGACACTGCCGGCGGCCGTGGTGCCGGTGCTGATCGGGTCGGGAGTGGCGATCGGATACGGGAAGTTTTCCTGGTGGCGGGCACTCCTCGCGCTCGTGGTCGCGCTCGCGCTCCAGATCGGGGTCAACTACTCCAACGACTACAGCGACGGCGTGCGCGGGTCGGACGAGAAGCGAGTCGGGCCCGTCCGGCTCGTCGCGGCCGGCCTCGCACCGCCCCGGCAGGTGCTGATCGCCGCGTTCGGCTGCTTTTTCGTGGCTGGGGTGGCCGGGCTCGTCCTGGCGGCCGTAACGTCATGGTGGCTGCTGGCCGTGGGCGTGGCGAGCGTCGCGGCGGCCTGGTTCTACACCGGCGGTCCTCGCCCGTACGGCTATATCGGGCTCGGCGAGGTCTTCGTGTTCGCCTTCTTCGGAGTGATCGCGGTAGCGGGGACAGCATACGTGGAAATGCGATCGCTGAGCTGGCTGGCACTGATCGCGTCGGTACCGGCCGGCCTGCTGGCCTGCGCGCTGCTGATGATCAACAACCTGCGGGACATCCGCTCCGACGCCCAGGCCGGCAAGCGCACCCTGGCCGTGCGACTTGGCGACGCGCGCAGCCGGATCGGCTACGTCTGGACGCTGCTCACGCCGTTCGCCGTGCCGGCGGCGCTGGCTTTCTACCGGCCGTACAGCCTGATCGTGCTTCTCGCGCTACCCCTGACCCAGACACCGATCCGGTCGGTGCGCGCGGGCGCGTCGGGTCCGGCGCTCATCCGGGCACTCGGGCAGACCGGTCGCGTTCAGCTTACGTTCGGAATCGCGTTCACCATCGGCCTCGCCTTGCACTTACCCGCCTGTTCGCGGCTGAAATCTCTGAAGAATTGCCAGGAAATGTGCCGTATGGGCGGCGCTGATCCGCACAAAGCGGTACTCTCCCCATAATCCCAGGTGAGCAGTGCAGGACGCGGGGTCCCTCAGCCATGCTTATCTATTGAGAAGGTGCCGCTGTTGCAAGTGTCTCCGGCCGGCCAGGGCGACGACAAGGCAACGTTCCTAGCTGAGTTTCGCGCGCTCCGGGCTCGGGCTGGCCTGGAGTATGACGAACTGGCTGCCAGAGCGCACTTCCCCACCGATGTCCTCAAGAACGCCGAGGTCGGTCCTGGGCTCCCTGGACTGCCGATACTGACCGCCTATGTCCGCGCCTGCGGCAGTGACGTGGTGGAGTGGGAAGAGCGCTGGCGCAGGCTCGAGAGCCCGGTGAGCGGCGCCTCAGGGCTGCCGACGCGACCGGCGGGCGCGACACCGGCGGCGGTGGCGGGCGCCCGCGCCAGCGTCTCGGTGGCCGCCGCTGACGCGCACGACCCGGAGCGGATCAGGGCGGCGCTGCGGGCCGACCAGGAGCGGGAGGAGCAGGCTGGCCGTAACAGCCTGACCCGCGCGGAGCGCAGGTTGTCAGCTGGTGCTGCCGATCCATTGAGGACGGCCACCGGTCCGGCCACGATGATCGCCAACGGCAGCCATCACAAGAAGCCATGGCCGGACGCGTTCGACACGCCGTCCGCCGAGGCCGAGCCCTCGGGGGCCGTCGTGCCCGAGACGTCCGTCGCTCCGCCTTCGGCTGCTTCTGTACCCGCGGAACCTGCGGAACCTGCCGCCTTTTCGGCGCCTTCCGCCCCCGCGGAAGAGGAATTCGACGCGTTTCGCGCTACCAAGAGATGGCCGACCACCGCAGGGGACACTTGGCAATCGTCCGGGACCGCCGACAGCTGGCAGGCGTTCGATACGACCCCGGGTTCGCGGGCGAACACGTCGGCGGGATCGGTGTGGTCGCCATCTGCCGGTGAGTCGTCAGCGCGGGAAACCATCGAATGGCGTAATGCCTTCGCCGCGGAGCAAGCCAGCGACACCGGAATCGATTTCACCCGCGCGAGAACGGACTTGGGCCACAGGGACACTTCCTTTGGCCGCTCCGAGCCAAGGCTGAGCCGCTCGGAGTCGGGTCTGAGCCGCTCCGAGCCAGGTCTCAGCAGCGCGAAAGCCGACCCCGGGCGCGCGGGAAGTGACGCTCCCCGCGCCAAGACCAAGGCCGCCGCACCCCATGCCGCACAACCGGCTCGGCCGAACAAACAGCGGGCAAATCACCCCGTCCTGCTGACGGTGCTCGTCGTACTGGTGCTGATCGGCTGCATCGCTGTTCTCGTATTCACCTGAGAAGGACGCCAGTAAGCCCCGATACTGGCACCTAGCCGGTATCAAAAATATACCGGTCCTTTCCGGTTTCGCGCGGTTACGCGAGAGCGCTTACCGCTTTCAGATGGCGACGATGGCACCATTCATCGCGTTGGCGTGAGATTTGTCCGGTTCCAGCGACATCGATGGCGCCGTCGATGTCGCTGGAATCCGGATCAGCAACGTCTTCATCCATGGCCCTCCTTTGCGGGCCCCGCAGATGCCAAACTCAGACCAAGACGCGGCAGCAGCGCGCTCTCGCCGAGAATGACCAAGGAAGTTAAGAATTAATCTGACTGTTGAATCAACCGTAGCAGCTGGATCACCGCACTTTCAGTGCCGCCAATTGACTTCGCCGAAGATCGCCCTGCCCAAAATTAGCCGCTTACGTGTAAAATAGCTGGTTATGATACAAGCCCCTCATGCGCCGCGCGGAACAAGGCCGGTGATCTGGGAGGGCGTGCCGTTGCGCAACAAGAACTTCGTCGGACGAGAGGCTATCTTCTCACGGCTACGGCAGAGACCATCCAGTAAGGTCGCCGCAGCCCTTCCGGAGGATCCGCCGCCGCAGGCCCTGCAAGGGCTGGGCGGCGTGGGAAAGACCGCGGTCGCCATCGAATACGCATACCGATATCGCTCCGAGTACGACATCGTGTGGTGGATTCCGGCTGAACAGTTGCCGCTGGTGCGCTCGTCGCTGGCGGCACTGGCGGGACGGCTAGGTCTGGAAGCAGCCCTGACCACAGGAATAGATGGTGCGGTAGCGGCCGCGCTGGATGCGCTTCATCTCGGCCACCCGTACAGCCGATGGCTGCTGATCTTCGACAACGCTGATGAGCCAGAGGCCTTCTGTGACTACATTCCGAGGGGACCTGGCGACGTCCTCATCACGTCACGGAACAATCGATGGCAGGATACGCTCGACACGGTCCAGGTAGACGTTTTCACTCGGGCGGAGAGCAAAAAGTTTCTCGTTAGGCGAGCGTCGATCAACGTCACGGAGGCCGAGACCGATCTGCTGGCTGACAAACTTGGTGACCTCCCCCTGGCACTCAACCAGGCCGGCGCGATGCTGAGTGAGACCGGAATGCCGGCCGAGGACTACATCCAGCTCCTCGATGAAAGAGTCACTCAGATCATGTCCGAGGGCAAGCCGCCGGATTACCCGGCCCCGGTGGCCGCCGCGTGGCAACTCTCGGTCAAAAAGGTGCGTGACCAACTGCCGCAGGCGCAGGAGTTGTTGCGCTGTTGTGCCTTCTTCGGCCAGGACCCGATTCCGCGTGACGTATTCCGTCGTGGAACCCAGGCCACCGGGACTCGCGTCAGCGACCTTAATGGCTGACCCCATCCTGCTGGCCATGGCCATTCGCGAGCTGGGGCGTTTCGCCTTGATCACTATCAGCGGTCGTGCGATCACTATGCACCGCCTGGTCCAGGCCCTGCTTCGCGACGAACTCGACGCGGAGCAGCAGGCCAGGTACCGGGAAGATGTGCGCACGATCCTGGTGACTGCCGCTCCGGAGAACCCCGCGGACGACTCGCAGTGGTGGCGGTACCGGGAGTTGCTGCCGCACGTCGCGTCAGAGGCAACAAGCATGGCACGGTCGGAGGATCCGAAGACGCGCAATTTCGTCCTTGATGTCCTGCGCTATCTCCATTTTTCTGGCGATCTGGTCTCATGTGAGACGCTGACTAGGCGGTTCATCGACCAGTGGACGGCAGACTCCGGCCCTGACGACCGGTGGGTCCTCGGTGCGCAACGCCGGTACGCCGACGTGCTCAGGCAACTCGGCAAGTACGGGGAGTCCTATGCGCTCGACGAGGAGGTCCTGGGCCGGGCCCGTGCCGCTCTCGGTGACCAGGACCCGATCACGCTCGGGGTGCAGACCGCGTTCGCGGCGGATCAGCGCGCTCGAGGCAACTTCGCCACCGCCCTGGCACTGGATAAGCAGGCGCTCAAGCTCCACGAGACCGCTTTCGGCCCGACGCACCCTCAGACGCTTCGCGCTGTCAGCAACCTCGCCCTCGACAACGGATTCAACAGTGATTACCGCTCGGCCAGGGAATTGAGCCGACGCGCTTATCTCCTGATGAGTGAAGCAACCACTGGCGTCTCCCCCACCGAGGTCTTGATCTCGTGGTACAACCTGGCCTGGACGGTCCGGTTGGAGGGCAAGTTCACCGCGGCGCGCGATGTGAGCGAGGAGGCCTGGGCGTACGGCAGGGAAAGGCTTGGGCCTGGCCACTTCGCCACCTTGCGAGCCGCCAACGGCCTGTCCATCGCGCTGCGCCGGATCGCGCCAGCGCGGGAGGAAGCGCTACAGATAGCAAGAGAAGTCCACGACTTGTGCCAGAAGCGCTTCGGTGATATCAACCCCGACACGATGGCCGCGGCCATCAACCTGACCAACGCCCAGCGCACGAACGGCCTGATCGACGAGGCGCTCGAACTGGCCGAGAGCACGGTCACCCAGTATCCCAACGCCTACGGCCCCGATCACCCGTTCAATTACGGCTGCGTCGGCAATCTGGCCCTGCTGCGCCGCATCGCCGGCGACCCGGCCACCGCTCAGACCCTGAACCGGTCCGCACTCGACGGCCTCGAGGCACGACTGACCCGAGACCACGACTACACGCTGACGGTGGCTGTAAATCTCGCCAGCGACCTCGCGACGCTGGGGGAGACCGCGGCGGCCCGCCAACTCGGAGAGAACACCCTCGAGAGACTGATCAGGCTCCTGGGCAGGAACAATCCGCTCACTCTTGGCTGTGCCGCGAACCTCGCCGCGGACCTGCGCGCAGAAGGTGCGGCGGCCGAGGCTGACAGGTTGTGGGCTGACACGATGAGCCGCTACGATGCCACCCTCGGCCTCACTTTCTCCGACCCGGTGGTCGCTGCGGAGGGCGGACGGCTCGACTTTGACTTCGATCCCCCGCCAATCTGACCGGCGACTCTGAGCATGCGAGCTATTCCACTGACGAATTTCACCTCGCGTGAGGCGAGCCAATCGCTCAAGTCGCAGGAAAGATCCACCAGCTGTGGATCTTGACGATGAATTCACGGATGTAAACAGAACTTCAGCTTTCAGTCCTCAGAGCCTGAGGGGGCCAACCATTCAACCGGGACTCTGGGACCATAGGGTGGTTAAATCATATGCATTAGGCTAGCGAAGCTATCAGACAAGATCTGCTTCTGGGCGGTATCTGTTGACATCGGTCGAGCTAGGCCGCAAACTCGTCTCTAGATGACACCTGTAGGTTACGAGCTGCAGAATTCCCTGGTACACCGCAGGTCGCGGACACATTACAGTTATGTGTTCCAACATCCGTCGACGTCACCCCACTGTAACCGGGAGCTGCTCGGCTAGATGTCTCGTACTACTCTTCGGCGCCCTGGCACCCTCTCGGTTCCATTCAGGAGAGCGCACGACTTCCGACTGCTCATGGCGGGGTCTTGCGTTTCGATGCTCGGCAGCCGCATGACCACCATCGCCTGTCCGCTGCTTGCTCTCTATCTGACAGATTCACCGCTTGCCGCCGGTTTGGTGGCATTCTCTGCGACGGTGCCCAGCATCCTGGCCTATATACCCGCAGGCGCCCTGGTGGATCACTGGGATCCGCGACGGACGATGATCCTCAGCGAGTTTGGTTGTGGTACAGCAATCGCGACAATCGTCATTAGACTAGCGATGGGTAGACCGAGCATTCTTCTGCTGGTAGCTGTAGTAGTTGTCGACGAGGTCCTTAAGGTTTTCTCCACGCTCGCCGAGCGACGCTACGTCCGTTCTCTAATGCCACCCGCTCATATGTCGTCGTCTGTACAAGCCAACATCGAAGCTAGAAGTCACGTTGTTGTCTTGGGCGGTCGGCCCCTCGGCACATTCCTCTTCAGCCTCCAGCCAATATTGCCATTCCTTGCCGATGCCCTTTCCTTCGTCGTATCGATTAGTTTCATCGCCAGCTTGAAGGATAAGCAAGTTGTCACCGCGCGCGTTGCTAGAGTATCTAGGCGACAACTGCGGAATGACATCAGCGAAGGACTGGTCTGGCTGCTACACGACAGCTATGCGCGCGCAGCGATGACGTTGTCCGCCTGTACAACGCTGATCGGTCAGGCGCTTATAATAATATTTCTGGTCGAGGCGCACGCATCGCGGATGCCATCAGTCACGATGGGACTGGCCCTCGCGGCGTCTGGCGGTGGCGGTGTACTTGGCTCCATGCTCGCATCGCGACTGCCTGCCCCGCCCAAGGCTTCCCTGATACTGGTTCAGATGATCACCTGGGTCGTGGCGTTGGCGTTTCTAGCGCTATTGGGTTGGCGATCATTTCCCTGCATGGCCATCGTTATGGCCGTGCAAAGCATTACCGGAGCGCTTGGCAATATCGAGATCGACACCTACATTAACCAGAACGTGGACGAGAACATGCTAGGCAGAGTCACCAGCATTGGCCGTCTTATAGCCTTTTCGGCGTTTGCCGTCGGACCGATGCTGGGTGGAATCCTGGTCCAGCTTTATGGAGCACAGAATGCCATAATCGTGCTGTTCACGATGACATCGACTGCCGCGGCGATCGCTGCGTGCACGCCCTCAATACGGCTGCGGGGAACCGCTATCACCGCTGCTGCGGAGGACCGCGGTGGATGCGACACACCGGCTGGCCAAGCCGCCTTGCTGCTCGCAGGGCTCTCATCGCCAAACATTGACGGGATGCGACTACTGACTGCCTGTCGATGCCGATGTGCTCGAACAGGGTCTGCACGCCTATGCAGAGGGTTCGTGGTCGCGCTCGACCGTTATCCATGTGCTGGGCCGCATTCCAGACAGGGCCGCGGACCCGGCGATGATCGGAGCGATTACATGGCTGCAGAGGGCCAGCGGAGCGGTAAGGGGCCGGGCAGGGTCCCGCGGGACATGTCACCGGAGGGTGGCAGGCTTGCCCACGAGTTGCCGCCGCGGAGTCCGCGGGTAGACGTACTACCCATTGGTAGTAACAGGCTTAGCGCCCGTACCTGCCCGTTCCCATCCGCGAAGGCCAGCGGTGCGGGATTAATGCAGCGTGCGGCGCGGTTCCCACAGCCGCCGTGGCACGCTGGCGTGAAGTGGCAGCTGAGGAAGTCCAGCTCTTCCCGGCCCTGCCGGAGACCCACCTTCGAACTGTCCCGGAATAGCCACAATCCCAGTTCAGCAAGATCCGGAGCCCCTGCTGACAGGCTCTGCATGGTTTAATCGCCCCATGAAGCCAAAGCCGGAGTTCGAATGGCCGGACACCCTTGATATCCCTGCTCTCATGGCTGCCGGGTGGCATCCTTTTCCATTCCGTGAGTTCATCGTCAAAATCCACAGCAGATGCGACCTATCATGTGACTACTGCTACATGTACGAAATGGCAGATCAGTCATGGCGTCAGCAGCCTCGCCGGATGTCGGCTGACATCGCGGAGCGTACGGCCTCACGCATCGGCGAGCACGCTCGCGCCCATCACATCCCCAGTATCGTGTTGATCTTGCATGGAGGGGAGCCGTTGCTGGCCGGGCAGGATCTCATCTGGGACCTGGTGACAGCCACCAGGAAGGCGGCCGGCGAGAACGTGCAGGTGGACGTCCGGGTACAGACGAACGGCGTTGGCTTGGACGATTCCTTCCTAAGGCTGTTCTGCGAGCTCGGCATCCGGGTAGGAGTGAGCCTAGATGGTGCTCTTGAGGCGCACGACCGGCATCGCCGGTTCGCCAGCGGGCGCGGAAGCTATTCAGCGGTGTCCGCCGGTATCAGCCGACTACGGCAAGAGCAATTTCGTCACCTGTTCGCCGGGTTGCTCTGCACCATCGATCTCAGGAACGAACCGGTAGAAACCTACGAAGCGCTGGCCAGCTTCAACCCACCGAAGATAGACTTCCTGCTTCCCCACGGAACCTGGGACGCGCCCCCACCCGGGCGGCATCCTGAGTCGCCCGACACCCCATATGGCGACTGGCTCACTGCCGTATTCGATCATTGGTACCATGCCCCCCATATTGGCGTGCGCTTGTTTGAGGAGATCATGCAGCTGATCTGGGACGGAACGTCGTCGGGAGAAGCTGTAGGCCTATCGCCCGCGAGAATGGTGGTTATTGAGACGGACGGGTCCATCGAGCAGGTGGACACGCTCAAGGCGGTGTACCACGGAGCATCAACAACGGGTCTGCACGTGACCCGTGATCAGCTCGACGCGGCTTTGCTGCTTCCTGGCGTAGCCGCGCGCCAGATCGGCGCCAAGGCGCTAGCCTCCCAATGCCGCGCATGCCCCATTCATCAAATCTGCGGCGGCGGGATGTACGCGCATCGCTACCGCTCCGGCACGGGTTTCGCGAATCCCTCGGTCTACTGTCCTGATCTCATGCGCCTCATCGACCATATCCACCAGACCATGCGGGCTGACGTTAGCGCGCGGCTGCGGAGGAAATCCCTATGAATTTGCCCCGTCACCGGATACCCGGCCCGGTCTTGACCGCACTAGCGATAGGTGAAGGCGGGACCCCTGCGGTCCGCGAGCTGGTTGCAGCGGAGTACAGCAAGCACGTGACCTTCCTTTGGGGGGTGGTCACCGCCGCGCGCGGCAGTGCGCAATATCCGCTCGCGCGCGCAGGTTATGACCTGCTGACCGAGGCATCGCGGGTGAATCCCACAGCAGCGGAAAGGGTCATCCGCCATCCGTCGGTCGGGGCCTGGGCACGACGGGTTATCTTGGCCTGCCGCGGCGGCCAGGCAGGACTGGGGACCGAACCCCAAAGACTACGCGCCGTGGGAGCGGCGGCCGCGATCCAGGCCGGGTTGAGCGCGGAGATCGAAGTCGCGGTTACCGACGGACGGATCGTGCTTCCCTCGCTGGGCGCCGCGATGGTACCGCGCCACGACGCCGTGGTGCGCAGCGGTCCCGGCCACGCACAGGTCGGCGACGTCGAGCTGCCAGCGGATCCGCATAGTGATGGGCCAGGGTGGCTCGGCCTCCGCAAGGTCCGTGCGGGTTCGCTCGACGTCCTGATCGACGACTTGGATCCATTTCGCATGCCGGACATGCAGGACCTGGAACCGCGTGTCGATGCGCAGCCCTGGGATGCCGTCCTGCGGGACGCCTGGCTGGTACTCGAACAGAATCATCCGGAGGTCGCCGCCGAGATCGGCGCCGCGGTTTCGGTGATCGTGCCGCGCAGGAGACCGCCGCATGGCGAGGTCAGCACATCGTCGCCTGAGGCGTTCGGCGCGATCGCGATGTCACTCCCGCCTGATCCGGTCACCTGCGCGGTTACGCTCGCACACGAGGTACAGCACCTCAAGCTGGGGGCGGTGCTGGACCTCGTCAGCTTGACGCTACCCGACGACGGCAGGCGTTACTATGCGCCGTGGCGCAACGACCCCAGGCCGCTCAACGGCCTGCTTCAGGGCGCCTACGCACATCTCGGGGTGACTAGGTTCTGGCGACGGCAGCGGGAAGTGCCCGGGAGCCCTCCCCGGGCGGACGTCGAATACGCGCGATGGCGCGCGGCAACTGCCTTGGTCATCGAGACGATCCGGTCGAGCGGGCGGCTCACTGATGCCGGGTTGGAATTCGTCGGCGAAATGGCCCGCACCCTCAGTCACTGGAAGGACGAACCCGTACCGGACCAGGCCTTGGCAGCAGCCCAGCATGCCGCCGAATCGCATCTGTCGCAGTGGCAAGCAGAGAACGGGCCGATCCCGGTCGGGTAACCGACGCAGCCGGGTTAGAGCGGCGGGCTCCACGCGTTAGAACGCGCGCGGAACGGCGGCTCGGGTTTGCCGCGCGAGAGACCGGACATTCCCTGGCAAACCACCCGCGTGACACCGCACTGGCGTCGGCCGCGCCCCTCACTTGTCACGCGCCCTGACCGACATGTCACGCAATAACGCTGGACAAAAGCTGCATTCCGGGACAGGAAATCGTCGTAGTGCGTGACATCTGTGTCGTACTGCGTGACAAGCCAACTTATCCTGCGGGGAAGGTCGCAAGGGGCGAAGATCGCGGGCAATCTTCCGGTCAGTCGAATGAAAAATCCATTACCTGCCCACGGCAACGCGGAACGCGACGTTAAACGGCGAGCTTGGCCTGCGTACTCACTTCAATCGTGACGCCAAGCCATCCGCACGACAATGATGTCCACCACGGTGTCAGCAGACCACGGTGTCAGCAGACCACTGTCCGCAAGCAGGGACGCGCCGCCGTGCAACATAACAGCGATCAGTCGAGCTTATGCGGCCAGTGCCGACCGCACCGAGGGCAGCTGGTCGGCTGGAATGCATGACACTATGTCGTAGTCAGCGCAAAAGCGGTATGCGTACTCGATGGCGACTGCGGTCTTCCCGACACCGCCAAGCCCTTGCATCGCCTGCGGGTCAAGATGGCCTCCGGCCAGTGAGGTTCTTGTTCCGCGGTGGCACATCACCCCAGATCACGGGCATGGGCACGGGCGCATGTGACGCGGCCAGACCGGGTTCCGTCATATAAAATATCCTACGCGCGCCGTCAATTCCGGCAGGGAATATATAGCGACGTAGTTGACAGGTTCTGGTGACAGAACGCTTAGTGCTGTTCTTGTTTCAACAGGATTGGCGTAGGAAAATCCGGACGTTGCAAAGAGGTGCACTGTGGTGTATGGTCGCTTGCACCTAGGGACGCGTGTACCAGCTTCCTAATGGGCAAACTTCCGGATCAGCGACAGTGGTTGCCATGCATATCAGCACTGAGTGGCTACTGGCATATGGCGTCTGTGCACACGGTGGTGAGAAATCGATTATGACTGGTTCAAAGAACTGGCTCAGGGGCTTGGGCGCCTTTGGCCTCACTATCGGGTTCCTCAGTGCAAACGCTGTCCGGGCCACCGGGAATCCCCACTATTCGTTCTGGGGAAGCCCGCTCGCCGGGGGAGGCTACGTGACAGCCGGGGTCGGCTTGCTGTGCCTGGCATGCTGGCTCTTCAGCATTCCGTTCCCCGAGCTTGGCCGAAAGCGATGGCGTGGAAGGCCGCGGATAGTTCGTCGGCCAGGCAAAGGCGCACTCGTACTTGATTACGAGGATCTAAAAGAAATCATTGGTGAGGCACGAAAGAATACTCAAGCAAAGACGAGACGGGAACTGCCCTTTCGTTTCGGCCGTTGGATGCAACTCTCCGTAGAGATAATTGATGTCGGCGAATGGACCGGATCGTATTCGCGGGTGATAGCGAAGCCCTATATCCGCCAGTTGACCGTCTTCATGACTTTCTCCGATAAGAACGACTACGACGAATACCTCTCTACAACTAAGCCAAAGAAGCGTATAACCGTTATGGGCCAGATCGAGCACATTGAGGCCAACAGTATATCGCTTGGCAACTGCAGCATCGTCTCAATCGACTGGTTATGATTGACGACGCTCAGACCGGGGCAAGCAGAGAACGGTCGGGTGACCGATGCAGCCGGTTAGAGTGGCGGGGGATCGAAGTCGAAGTCGAGCCGTCTTCCTTGCGCGGCGACCATCGCGTCGGGATGTGTAAGGCCGAGTGTCGTTTCATAACGACTCATCGTGTCAGCAGCCAACTTCTCGGCTTCCGCCTCCGCATGGTCCGCCCGAAGATCCACGACGAGGTTAGCCGCACATCCGAGGGTGAGCGGATGGTCTCTACCTAGTAGCTTGATGAGCCGCTCCAGGGAGTTCTCGCCGAGAGCGCGGGCCTCGTCGATCTTCCCTAGCTCCGCGAGGTCGCTGGCGAGGTTGACCGCCACAACAAGCGAATAGTAGTGGTCACGGGTGAGCCTGCTGTCCAGGCCCGCGAGGGCGAATTCGTTTAGACGGCGTGCCTCAGTTGCTTTCCCAGCGACACGCTGGAGCAATGCCAGGTTCCCAGAGCAGCCGTAATTGTATGGGTGATCCGCGCCATAGACCTCGGGATAACGGGCGATAGTGCTCTCGGCAAGCGCAAGCGCTTCGTCGGTCAAGCCGTTCACCCGCTGGATATTGACCAGGTTGATGGCTACGGCCATCGTGTCCGGGTTGAGGTCACCGAACCGTTTCTGACACTGGTCGAGCACTTCGCGCGCTATCTGCAACGCTTCTTCGCGAAGGGGCGCCATCCGGCGTAGCGTGATTGACAACCCGTTGGCAGCCCGCAAGGTAGCGAAGTGATCAGGCCCGAGTCTTTCCTTGCCGTAATCCCAGGCGTCCTCCCCCACGTCACGTGCCTCGGTATACAAGCCCTGAAGCCGGACTGCCCAGGCTAGGTTGTACCAGCAGATGAGAACCTCGGTCGCTGAGATGCCGGCCTCGGCTTCACTTGCCAGGAGATAAGCGCGCTGGCTCAGTTCTCTGGCTCTACGGTAATCCCCATTGAGTCCATGGTTGAGACCAAGGTTGCTGATGGCACGCACGGTCTGCGCGTTGGCTGGTCCGAGTGCGTCCTCATTGAGGGTGAGTGTCTCCGCATCCAGATTGAGCGCGGACATAAAATTGCCACGCGCCCTTTCGTTTGCAGCGAGCGCACTCCGCATAGACAGGGTGATCCGGTCCCGCTCACCCAGCACTCTCTCAGCCCGTCGTACCGTCTCCTCGATAACGGTATAAGACTCGCCATATTCGCCGATTAGCATGAGCACGTCAGCGTAAATACGCACCGCGTCAAGGACGGACGGGTCGTCTGGGCCGGAGTCCTCCGTCCACTGTTCGGTAAATCTACGGGTCAGTGTCTGGCAGGATGTGAAGTCGCCCGAAAGGTAAAGGTAGCGCATCATATCCAGGGCAAACCTGCGGACAGCCGGGTCCGGGGAACGCGCCATGTCGGTCGTTTCAGACGTCACGTGCGGGAGCACCTCGGCATACCGTGGCCACTGCCTGTCGTCGGCCGGATCCGGCGGTGCGGCGGCGGCGAGGATCAGATGCACCTCGCGCCGGTATCTTGCCTGCTCATCCTCATCCAGTTCGCCTCGGAGGAGGGCCTGGACCAGGCGATGCACCGTAATCGCACGACCACCGATACCAACCAGGGCGAAGCGGCCCAGCTCGCGGATGGCCCTAGCCAGCAGGATAGGATCCGCCATCAGTTCACTCACCCTGGTTCCGGTGGTCAGTGAGCCGCGCCGGAATACATCTCGCGGAATCGGGTCCGGGCCGAAGAAGGCGCAGCAGCGCAGCAATTCCAGCGCTAGCGGCAACTGCTCCCGCACTTTGGTGACCGAAATCGACCACGCGGCCGTCACCGACTCGGGATAGTCTGCTGACTTGCCCTCTGCCATTATCTTTACGAACTGGTCATCGAGCAACCCGATGTATTCACGGACAGGCATGCCGGTCTCGGCCAGCATCGCACCGGCCTGGTCGAGCGCCAGCGGAAGGTCGCCCAGCTTGTCGGCCAGCATGTCGGTATCGGGATCGGCGGCCTTGATCGGGGCTCGTTTGCTCAGGAATTCCTTACTCTCTGCCCGGGTAAACACATCCACCGGGACAGTGGCGACCGTTCCCTGCCACCGATGGTTCCGTGATGTGATCAGCACATCGCCCGGACCGCCCGGAAAATACTGCCGGATATCTTCCGGCTGGTCGGCATTGTCGAAGATCAGCAGCCAGCGGTTATACGGGTTGCCGAGGCGGAGAGCGTCGAGCACCGTCCTTGCGGCTGCTTCGATTCCGGCGGTCATAGCCGTTTCCAGGCCGAGGCGCCCGGCCAGCGCGGCCAGCGCCGACCGCACCGACGGCAGCTGGTCGGCTGGGATCCACCACACTACGTCGTAGTCAGCGCGGAAACGGTATGCGTACTCGATGGCGACCGCGGTCTTCCCGACGCCACCTAGCCCTTGCAGCGCCTGCGGCAGAGGATCCTCCGGCAGTACCGCGGTTACCTGCTGCTCGGACAAATTCTCACGCATCCGCGCGAGGTCCCGCAGGCGGGTCAAGATGGCCTCCCGGCCAGTGAAGTTCTTGTTGCGCGGCGGCACATCGCCCCAGATCACAGGCACAGGCGCGTGTGACGCGACCAGACCGGGTTCCGTCATAAAAAATATCCTACGCGCACGCCGTCAATTCCGGCAGGGGATATGCGTGGGATATATAGTGACAAAGTTGACGAGTTCTCTGGTAACAGAGCGTCCAGTGCTGTAACTGTTCCAAACTGATTGGCGTAGGAAAATCTGGACAGCGTTGCCAAGAGGTACACTAGTGCTGTCTTGGACAGCGTTGCCAAGAGTGCGCTGATGCTGTATCGTCGTGGCCGTGCACTGGACCTTCTGTGCACTGGAACTGGACGGTCCGCGCACTGGGCAGGAGAGCCATGAACGACGACGGCATGTTGATCAATCTCTGCGGCATGGACTTGGCTGTGCCGTTGAGCGATGCCGTCCAATCAGACATGGAAACGGCACTGGATCGGCTCCTTATGTCCAACGCTAGTGGTTGTAACGGCTTCAACAATAGTATCGATTAATCATCTGGCAAATTCTTTGCGCAAACCGTGCTGTCGAACAGAGGCCGGTCTGAGGGAATCTATGCCAGTGCCACCTGGTAAGTTCCTATAGCCAGTGGGACACTGATCGACGTGATAGGCGACAGCGGAGTCCGGCCGTATCCTGGCGCGCGGCCTTTCGCGCAGGCCGAATGGAATCTGTTCTTCGGACGTACGGATGACGTCGCCATGCTGGCCGACTCCTGGCAGCAGAACCGGCTTACGTTCTTGGTAGGACCCGCGGGTCGAGGCAAGACATCGTTGCTGCATGCCGGCGTGCTACGGTCACTGACCGCCAGCAACCTGCATGGAGGTCATGTCTTCCCGGTTGGGCGGCTCAGCTACGGTGCCGCGTTCCCGTCCGCCGCACTACCAGGACAAAATCCGTTCACATTAGCGCTGCTACGCTCCTGGTCACCAGGCGAGACCACCACTCGGCTGGCCGGCCTCACCATCCGGGAATTTATCCGGCGGCAGGTAGGTAAGCACGTCATTCTCGCCGCGATCGATCCGGCTGATGAGCTGGTCGTCGAAACTGGCAGGCGCAAAACCCACCGTCGGCTGTTTCTCGAAGAACTCCGCGAGGCGCTGGATCCCCGCGAGAAGACTGAGACGTCGCCACGGCTTCATCTTCTGGTGGCGGGCCGCGAAGAAGCCATCGATGTTGTGACGGATGCGCTGGGAAACGGCAGGAGCTGCGTCCTCACCAAGCTGACTCAGCTAGGAACCAGAGAGGCCATAACGCGGCCGATGGCCGCCCCCGGTAAGTCCTTCTCCGAGGAGGGCGCGGAGAGATTTCTCACGGACCTGCGGACCAGTCGCATCGCCGCTGATGATGGGTCGGAGCGCTACGTCACCGACGATCGGGTGGAACCTGCCCTGCTACAGATAGCCTGCGCTCATCTGTGGGCCTCGCTGCCAGCGGACGTCGACTTCATCACCGCACGGGATGTCCGCAGATACGGTGATGTCGACACGGCACTAGCGGCCCACTCGAGCATTGTCATCGCCGAGGTGGCCGACGAGCACGAAATCTCGACAAAACGGCTGAATTCGTGGTTGGTAAGCACTTTTATCACCGAACACGGTGCTCGGAACAAGGTGTATGAGGGCGCGACGGCCACGGCGGGTATACCGAACGCGGTAGTCCGTGCGCTGGAGGACCGATATTTGCTTACCTCGCGGCTTGAATCCGGCATTCGCTGGTACGAGCTGTCGAGCGACCGCCTGATCGAGCCACTGCGCAGGACCGCCGATGCCCACCCGCCGATCGCGGACCCGGCGCATTGTCTACAAGCGGCAGAGCATGCGCTGACCTTGGGCGAACTCGATTTGACTGAACGGTACGCAAATGAGGTCCTGCGTAAGTCCTCAGGATCGAGCACGGCGATGCATGCGGAGGCTCAGTCTCTGCTCGGGAACGTCGCCTTCGCGCGCGATGAACCATCGGAAGCCGAGACTCACTACCGTCAGGCAGCGGAACTGTTCGGGGCCGCCTCGGATACTCAGGCCGTGGCCTATCAGCTTGCCGCTGTGGGGCAGACCCTGCTTACCCGGGAGCGTTTCACCGAAGCGGCCGAAGAACTGAATGCCGCAGCCAGCCGCCTGCCGAATGATCTCGTCATCCAGACGGAGCTCGCCCATGCCTTGTGGCAAGTAGGCGCGAGCCATGCCGCGGTGGCGGTGCTCACGAGGGCTCTGGGTATCGACGGCGGGAACGTCGCGGCGCTTCAGACCCGCGGTGAGATCCTCGCAGACCTCGGACAGGCCAGGGAGGCGATGCTCGACCTCGAACGAGTCGACCTTGAGCGCCGTCCATCAACTCGCGCCGCTCGTGGACTCGCTCACGCCGAACTCGGCGATCAGTGGGCCGCACGCCAGGATATCGAGGAAGCCGTCGCCAGAGCACAGCGGAACGGCCCTGTCCTGCTGTACGCGGCACGAGCATCGCGCGTGGGCGGCGACGAGAGTGCAGCGCGAGACTACGCCCGGCAAGCCGCCATCGCCACCGACCCCCCACTGTCGCCACAGCATCTCAGGGTTGCGATGCAACTCGCTGGAAGTGCCCGCGGCTAGTTGATCCGACCCGATTCAAAAAAGCAATAGCGTAAGTTCGGAGCTCGCCTGGGACTGCGCGGCAGATTTATCGGTCACATCCACCCGCCCTTGAATGTCCGTAAGTATCGCCTCGCATGCACGAACATAGGGATGGTCTTGGCCGAGGATCGAGATATAGCGATGACGCGCGTCAGATATAGCTTCCGCGGCTTCGTCCATCCGCCCGTCCATCCGCTGAAGCAGGCTGCTGTGGGTGATGGCTGCAGCCAGAGTCAAGAGGTGTCCTCTGTCAAGTGTTCGCCAGCACCGGAGATAGACTTGGTAATTCTCCTCAGCCAGGCGATCCAGCGCGGATCCGCTTGCCCCCATATCACGCTGCGCCGCAATGAAGTCAATCTGATGCATCAAGAACAAAGGATGGTATTCGCTAAATGCTCCGCTGTCGATTAGCGTCCGATATCGATTGTGCACGTCATCAGCTATTGCAAGCGCCAGGTCAAATTGACCCAGCAGGCGATTGCATCGCGCCGATGAATTCTGATGAAACAAGACAGAGGGATGGTCTGGCCCGCCGTAGTAGATGAGGGAACGGTGGTAGGTCTCATCGGTTATCATAGTGGCTCTCACATGGTTACCAACTAGCAGATTGTCGACAGCGAGATTATACATAGCCATAAACGTCTGAGGATCGTCGCGCCCGAAGACGTCGATGTGCTCTTTCAAGGATTCCGTATCGGCGGTGAGCGCCGCTTCAAAATCACCGGCCAAACGCAACCGAGTGCCGCGCATTCGGCCAAGGACGGGGATATCTTCACTCCAGTCCGCCATCGCCGACGCGGAACTCATCTTTCCCAAGGTTCGCTGCGCTACTTCAAAAGCACGCTCATACGTCCCCAGAGAACACAATACCTCGGCCTCCGCGCGATACATCGCCAACTCTATCGCAGCGGGATCAAGATCTACGATGTCGATTCCGCTTGCCCACCGATCAAGTGCCTCACGTGCCAGCCCAAGCGCTGCTTTTGGATCACCGGACGCACGCAAGTAGCGAACTTGGTTTACGACCAGGCGCCGTACTACCGCATCTGAGCATTCCATGACATCCGATTCACCCATATGACTGCGCAGCTCATCGTATTGCGGCCACGAGTTGAAATCATCTGGACTGGCCGGATCAGCCGCCGCGATCAAAAGGTGAACATCGTGCCGCAGCCGTTCAGCCTCCGCCGCGGTGAGCACACTCCGGACCAGTCGCTGGGTAAGGCGGTGCACATGAAACCTGCTCGTAGCCGGGCGGATACCCGGGCGTACGCTCAGGAGGCCTACCCGCCTCAGCGCAGCGATGGCACGACTGAACCGGAGAGGGCCGAGAACCTCACGGACCGATACTTCGTGATTGAAGCGACCGCGCTCCAAGGACTCACGCGGTATTGGATCACTGGCAAAGAACGTCAGGCAGCCTAGCAGGACCATCGCATCTGGTGTTTCCATACGCAGCCGTTCTATAACACTGAGCCATGCTTCCGCCACAGTGACCGGATAGGCGGAGGGAGGTTTTTCCGAGAACAGGAGAAACGGGTCTCTGTCAAGTCGGCTAAGATATTCCATAGGCTGGAACTGAGACTCCACGGCGTGTTCCAGAACCAGCGGAAGATCGCCGACCGAATCGGCGATTTGCTGCGCTTCGGCTTCGCTGAGCCCACGCCTCCTACTTGACAGGAATTCTACGCTCTCACCGCGCTCGAACACGTCGAGTTCCAGCATGCTTTCTGTCGCGCTCCACTCATAATTGCGCGACGTGATCAAAACATTTTGCCGGTCGGGAGGAATCAGATATCTGATCGCTTGCGGTTCATTCGCGTCGTCGAATACTAATAGCCATCGCCTGTAACGCTGCCCGAGCCGAAGCTCGTCAAAAAGCGCCCCAAATATATTCTCACCCGGTACACGCGCCGAGGCGGTAACACCGAGCCGGGATGCGAGTTCCGCCATACCGTTATGTGCGAGCTCCTGACTGCCGCAGGAAATCCACCACACCAAGTCATATTCGGTCCGATAACGATGCGCATACATTGCGGCGAGCTGCGTCTTCCCGACGCCGGCGACTCCCTGGATAGCCAGCGCACCGGCCCTGTCGTCCTGGTGGAAAGCCCTGTGCAATTCATCGAGCACGCTTTCACGTCCGACGAAATCATTCGGCGGTGGTGGGACCGGCCCCCAGACCGGCTCACTCGCGCCGATGGCTGGAGGAGATGCATGTCTATCGGACGGCTCAGGAAAGTGCGCAAAGCTTACCTGTTCAGTTTTCTCAGGAGGAGCCGGTGGGTCTACACGGTGAGCGCTTCCCGGGTAGCGCGAGTCTATTATCCCGCGCTTGGCGGCATCCCAATGCTGCTTCCATTCGGCTATCGTGCCGAGATCCCGTAGATCCAGCCCAGTCGTTTGAGCAATGCTCCGGCACGCAGTGACGAAGGTCGATACAAACGGCCAGTCCGGAAGGTTAGCCCGCTTGCCGTTCAGATGGTCGCTGACCGTCGCCCGCTTAAGTGCGTGATCACTTGCTCGCTCCAGCGTTGAATAGCTGGGTTCACCCGCCCTCAGGCGCAACTCAACGAGATCACTGACGAATCGCCGTGCGATCTCGTCCGGAATGGTGTCCATGAGATGCCCTTGCCGCTCTACGACTTAGGGAGAGTTCTGCCGTTCTGAATCCTCCGGAATCCTCCGGTGTCTTCCGACAGTCTGCCACGGTCGAGCGCTGTCAGCTAGAGGGCTGGATCGGTCGGTGCGTCTTAACCTTTCTTCCAAATGCCGTTTAATCCCATGGCGTGTACAACCCGCCGATCCTCGATGCAGCCGGCAACCTGGTCCGCGACAGCGGCCTTCCAAGCCTGCCCGGCCGACCGCACCCCCGCGACCTCATCAATCACTACAGTGCCCCCAGTCCCCGTCCCCAGTCCCCCTCAGTCGCCCAAGCGGCCATCATATCCCCGGAGGCCGGGGCCGAGGCCGTGCCTGCCCTGTGCCGCTTCCTACCTCGCAGGCTAGCAGGATGCGGGAGTCAGGCGGGCTGCCGGTAAATGGCGAGCTCAGTCACCTGATGCTGGACGGCCTTTCCGGGAGCGTGAATCCAGCCGATGTGCCGGTTACCCGCCACGCGCACGTGGACGAGCGGGCGGAATGCCTGCTGGTCAATGCCGCTGTATCCATGGCGTACGACGGAGCTGTAGATCTCGGCGGAGACTACGAGCGTCAGCGGCGCAGTTGCGACTCGGAGCGCCTTCTTGACATGGGCGGCGTCGAGCAGGCGGAATGCGATATCCAGTGCTTCCCCGAAGCAGCCGTTGGTGTCGTAGCGGACTTCTCCTGCGTGCATGACGATGCGGACCCGCAGTTGCCGTTGTGGCTCGGCGTGGGGAATGTTCGCGTTGTGGTCAACCAGGAGCCTGCTGAAAGCGGGGATAACACGATTGAGCAACAGCACCTTAGGCGCCTGGTCCACGGGCCGGATGAGCGCGAGGATGCCGTCGCCGCGGTCGATGAACGGGTCACGATAGCGTCGGTGGATTCCCGCGGAGCGCAGTGCTTCGTCGAACAGCTCGTATACCTTGCTGCGCAACTCCGCTTTGACCGTATCCGTTCGGCTGGTGGACTGCTCGATATCGAGCGCGACGATCGCCCGGTGACGAGGCAGATCGATTGCCTGGAGCGGTTCCGTCTGGCTTCGATACATTGAAACATGCCTTCCCTCAGCTCAGCCTCTGGTTCTTAGCCCAACATGCTGTCTGGCTGGCTGGGAAGGTCCCGGATCGATTCAGGATAGATAGCGACTCATCCGGAAGGATATTGCCCTGTCCGGAGGATTAAATCCGTCGATCCCCGAACGGTTCCGAACGAGCCGGAAGGCAATCCGCAAAGCCATCATGTGTGCTACACCGCGAGTAGCCTGCGCACGCGGTCCTGGCCAAGCGCCAACAGCAGGGTTGGCATGCGCGGGCCGGTGTCCTTGCCGATCAGCAGCCCGTACAGCAGAGCGAACCAGGCCCGCTGGGCCACCTTCAGCTCCGGAGTCGGCGGCGCGCTGATATCCAGTCCGCGGATGAGCTTCGGGATGCCGTACACCAGAGTGGTCATCCCCTGGTGCGACCAGTTGTCGGCCATCCCGTCAACGAGCAGCTTGAGCGCGTGCCGCTCCTGCTCGGTCAGGCCGGCCAGCAGCGCCTCGTCCGGTATGTCGCGGATCTGCGTGCGCTTCTCCTCCGGGAGATATCCGAGCACCCACGCCCGAGCGCAGTCCAGTCGCGGCCGCACCTCGTCAAGCGATTCGATCGGCGCCTCAGGTGTAAGATCCCGCAGGATGCGCAGCTCCTGGTCCTCATCCCCGGCGGTGATATCAAAAATCGAAGCCAAAGTACCGAACGGCATGGGCTTTGGCGTCTGGGACAGCTTCCCGCCGGCAGTGGACGAGGATCGCGTGTAGATCGCCACTGAGGCAGGCTCCGCGGTTCCAGCAGTCACCTTGCGGGTCAGCGCGTCCCACTCGTCGTAGGCTCGGCCGACCTGATCGTCGAAGGCCAGCGTGATGGACTGCTCCGGACGTCGCCTCGCGTACAGCCACCTGAGGATCGGCGCCTCGAAGATCTCCAGCGCGTCCTTTGGCGTGGGGGCGCCGCCCAGCGAGCCGCTCATTTTGGCCTGACCCTGCGTTCCCACGAACGCATACATGAAGTGCAGCGGCATCTCACCGCCGAAGATGTCCTCGACCAGGTGCCGGCCCACCGTGAAGCTGGAGCCAGGAGAGGAATGATCGACTCCGGCTGGTTCGAAAGTCACGCGCTCATAGGCCCAGCGCATCGGCCAGTCGACCTTCCAGACGAGCTTGCCGCCAACCTCCGCGATGGGGACAGGGCCTATCCTGGCGCCGCACGCACACGTATACGTGATCTCCGTGGTGTCGTCGTCGAAGGCCACAACGGTCGTGTCATCCCGGCCGCAGGTCGTGCAGTAGGGACGGAACGGGTAGTAATCCGCGCGGGCTTCCTCGTCTACCTCGGTCTGCCTCGTCTGATAGCGCCGGATGATGGCGCCGATATCGGTGCGGCGGCGCATGGCCAGGATTATCTGGTCGAGGTATGCGCCGGAGGTGTACATCTCGGTCTGGCTGATCTCGGTGACCTGGACGCCTAGACGATCCAGCGCTTCCCGCAGCGGTGCCTTGAAGTGCTCGGCCCAGTCCCGGTGGCAGTCGCCGACCGGATCGGGCACCGAAGTGAGCGGCCGTCCGACGTGCTCGGCGAAGGTTTCCGGATACCCCTTCGGCACTCGACGGAAGCGGTCATAGTCGTCCCAGGACAGGATGTGCCGACAGGCGTGGTCAGCCCGTCGGACCTCGTCGGCGACCAGGTGCGGGGTCATCAGCTCGCGGAGGTTACCCAGGTGCACCGCACCGGACGGGCTGATCCCAGATGCACAGGTCGGCGGCACCCCAGGATGCCGACGCGACGCCTCGGCGATCACGTCGCTCGCCGTCCGCGCCACCCAGTCGTCGTTTGCTGCGGGCACCCTTCCCCCTTCTGCACTAGCACTCGTCCAGCAGGGTAGTCGAAGCTGCGGCGGCAGCCGTAACTCATTCCTCGATGGCGGCGGATATGGAGCGGAGGTGAGTGCGGAAGGTAAAGGCGGGATCCTGGGCGCGAGCGGCGAGGTAGGCGGGGAACTGGAGCTGGGAGCGGAGGGGCGTGCCGGAGCGGATGCGTTCCGCTTGGCGGTGCTCGGTGTCGCGGATTTCGTCAGCGAGGGCCACGATGTCCCGAGCGACGTCGGACGGGATGAAAAGGACGCCGTCGTCGTCGGCCACGACGATATCGGCGCGAGTTACCGTCCACTCCCCCATCTTCGCGAGCTGCAGAGCATCATCGGTGCGATCGCCGAGGCTTCTTGGGCCAGCCGGAATCGAGCCCAGGCTGAATACCGGGAGGCCGATGGACTTGATATCTGCCGTGTCACGGTGCAAGCCCCAGATGACGATGCCGTTCAGGCCGGCAGCGCGGGCTTCCAGAGCTATGAGGTCGCCTACGCAAGCTTCGTCAAGCCGGCCCCCATTGTCGACGACCAGGACGTCTCCGGGAACGGCATGGACCTCGATCGCTTCGAGAAAGATATCCACGCTGCCAGCGTGCCGGGCAGGTAGCACGCGTCCGGACACACGAGTGCCGGGCACCACGGGCCGCAAAGAAACACAGCGTACGGCAACGCCCGCCCGGATACAGGCGTCGGCCATGTGGGCGCTGGTCAGGCCGGCAAAATCAATTCCCACTGGGGAAACCACCGCCGTTCATGTGAATTCGATCTTGATCTGGCTGTAGCGGCGCAGGAAGGGAACGATCCAGGCCTGATCCGGTTGCACGGAGGCCAGGAAGGCGCCATAGCCGCCGCGGGCCATCAGCGTTTCGAGCAACCGGCTCCCGATTCCCTGGCGCTGGTAGGCATCCTCGACGAGGATGCCAAGCTCGCCCTCAGCGCAGCTGGCGAGCGCGACGATGGTCGCCGGGGTTGCGGCGACCAGGGCGAAATGACCTGGACGGCCGCCGAGCGCCTCGGTGAAATAGGGCTCGGGGATCGATTCGAGGAAGCCATGGAAACGGCGGTAGCGCGTTTCAATTGAGCAGCGCAGGAACATCTCCGCCAGTTTCAGGCGATCGTCCGGGCAAGCGACCCTGATCTGGACCGGGGTCATGGCCGGGGAGCGCCGACCGGGTTCGGGACCGGAAGCAGACCGGTGTCGATGATGTGACGGCTGAGCGGCGCGGCAATATCAATCGCCTCCTTGACGCCGGTCTCCCCCAGTCGCTCGACCGGGCCGGCGGCGAGCCGGTCGGTCAGGTCCTCCACGTCGCGGCGCAGCGCGCCGCCGGTCTTGGTGAGCCGGCCGTCCCGGTCGAGCAGGCCCCTGGCCCGCAGGCGACGCTCGGATTTCTGCCAGTCCTCATCGGTCCAGCCGCGACTGGGCTGGATCATCTCCCGGGAGATCGCGCCGGTGGCCACGTGCGTCAAGGACGCGTCGAGCCCGCGCAGGCCGGCCGCGACGGCGGCGATGACATGCCCGTCACCACGGTGCTCGCGGAGGATCGTCGTGGCCAGCCACACCGACGCGGCAGGGTCATCGGGCCGGGCGACCCGCGACCACGCCGCCGCCAGAGGACGGCCGTCGAAGGGGCAGCCTGCGATGGCCTGCCACAGGATTTCGTCCAGCTCAGGGAGGGTGGCGGTGAGCCGAGCGCCGAGGTGCAGCCGGAGAGTCTCAGCCGCGGTGCCGATGCGCGTCTCGAGCACGACAACGGGATCGGCGAACTTCCACGCGTCGGGGATGGCGCGCTCGATCATGACGGGCGCGAAGCCGTACGCCATGGCGGTCACCGCGGACGGCGGGACCGGGCCGAGCGGCGCCACGCGGCTCGCGAAATACCCCATCCAGTAACCGCGCAGGCCGATCCGGCGGGCGGCTTCGGCCGGCTCCGGGGCGAAGTAAACCGCGGAATGGATCGGTTCGATCGCCTGCCAGAAGCTCCGCGCCAGGGTCTGGGTTGGTTCCATGCCTGCTAGCTTGCGCGTTGTCGCCCGGTGACTAACAGGGCCAATATGAGGAAATGGACCCGTTTTCCTCCGCGCCAAGGCCTCGCTGCGCTCGGTCGGCTTGGGGCCACGGCGGGAACCGACGCCCCTGCGGGGCGTCGACCGCCGCGGCAGCTCACCGCGATGGCTGGGAGTCGTGACAGGTCAAGATCTGGGCTGGTGGGCGGCGGTCGTGTTCGATGGCTGGCAACAACGACCCGGGCCGCGCTACCAGCGGCTGGCGGGCGCCGTGGCGGAGGCGGTGGCAAGCCGAGCCCTCCAGCCGGGGACGCGGGTGCCCGCGGAGCGGATTCTGGCCTCCGCGGTCGGGGTCTCGCGGGGAACGGTGGTGGCCTGCTTCGACGAACTCGTCCAAGCCGGTGTGCTGCGCCGTCGTCAGGGTTCGGGCACCTATGTGGTCGGCCGTCCCTCATGGGCCAGTTCCGTCGCACCGGCCAGCAGCGTGGCCGGGTTGCTGCTGCGCCGGATGGCGGACGACCGATCGGCCATCGACCTGTCGGTCTCCGCACCTAGTGACCTGCGCCATCTGCCCGAAGTGGACCTCGGTCTCGCGTGGAGCACGCTGGACGGGCATGGGCTGGATCCCCGCGGACTTCCCGCGCTACGAGCCGAGGTCGCACGGCACCTCGGCACCCACCAGCGGCTTCCCACCTCCCCGGAGCAGATCGTGATCACGGGCGGCGCGCAGGAGGCGCTGTGGCTGCTGGCGCGCGTGTTGCGGCCGAGTCGCGTGCTGGCGAGCTGTCCGACGTATCCGGGGCTGCCCAGCGTCTTCGGCGGCGACACCATCACCGGAGTACCCGCCGATGCCGCCGGAACCGACGCCAACGCCCTCGCCCGCCGGGGAGGGTCAGTGGCGTTCGTGATGCCCACCGGGCACAACCCGACCGGGCTGATCATGCCGAGCCTGCGCCGTCAGGCGATCGCTGCCATCGCCGACGCGGGCCGGACCATCGTCATCGAGGACCTGGCGCTGGCTGACCTCGTGCTGGAGGGCGGCCCCGTCAACCCGCAGCCGCTGGCCGCGCTCAGCTCCGAGGTGATCGCCATCGGATCGGTCTCCAAGCTGCTCTGGGGCGGCTTGCGGGCCGGCTGGATCCGGCTCGGCGAGGACCGGTTCCGCGGCGAGATCCTCGCCCGTAAGGCGGCGTTGAACCTCGCCACTTCCTCGGTGACCCAGGCCGTGGCCGCCCAGCTCCTGGCCGCGGTGGACGAAGACTGGCTCACGGCTCACCGCACGGCACTGGCGAAGCGACGCGATCACCTGTGTTCGCTGATCGAGGAGCAGTTGCCGGCCTGGCGCCCAGCCAGACCAGCCGCCGGGCTGTCACTGTGGATACGGCTGCCGGTCGCGGACGCCGAGGCGTTCGCCGCCGTGGCGGCCCGCTACGGCGTAGTGGTGTCGGCGGGCGGCACGGCGTGCGTGGACGGGCGGCACCGGGGGTATGTCCGGCTTTCCTTCGCTGAACAGCTCGACGTGCTGTCGCTGGCGGTCGAGCGCCTGGCCGCCGCCTGGGAGATCCACACCCAGACCCTCGCCGCCAGCCCGGTGACCGAATAGCAATGGCCCGAGAAGCGATGGCTCGGGGAAGGGAATCGCGCACGATAAACCCATGTCGTTCGCGGTAAAAAAGGTTTTAGTGTCTTTCGTGGAAGGCATGATCGCGCTCGATCAGCGCGAGGATTTTCTTGCGCTTATCCGCGCCGAAGCTGTCGGGTGAGTCGCGTACCAGGCGCAGGATTTCCTCGGCGGTAACCGCCACGCTGACCGTGAGGTTGGCGTGTTTGCCGACCCTGGCGCGGGGGTGGCTCAGGACCACCACGCGTCTGACCGGAACCGGCTGGCCACGCTGGTGCAGGAAGCTGGCCAGCGCGTTTGCCGACTGGTTGAGCTGCTGACTGGGCGAGCGTCCGCGCCGATCGGCGACCGTGTACTGCTCCACATGGTTGCCGTACCGGTCGTATTTGTCAGCCACCCACGTGTCGCCGTTGACCTGGACAGTGGCATTTATGTTCTTTACCTCAATGGCAAACAAACCGGTTGGCCCGAGAAGCAAATGGTCAATCTCACCACGGCCGTTGCGATAACCATGCAGCAAAGTCCATTCGTCATCAAGAGCCGCCCCGAGTTCGCGCGCGATGAGCCGCTCGCCCGCGATCCCGGCCCTCAGCATTTCCTCTTGGTCGGTCGGAACGCTGATAACGAGGGGGCGGCTGCGCTTATGCCGCGATATGGCGAAAGCCAGGCGGAGGTAGGTCCACCATTTATGGTGATGGCGGGCGTCGTCCCGTTGGCGTCGGAGCTTCCTGAGCTGCCGTTCGTGTGCGGACAGTTTTGCCCGCCCGGCGGCCTCGCGCTGCCGAGTCGCGGCGTTGAGCAACTCGCCCGGATGATCGGACAGCTCAACGGTCCGCACGGCCCTCCCGATGGATTGCCACCATGGTACGCCGCCTAGTCTGGAATCCTGCCCTGGAATCCTGCGGAAGGAACGGACAGATGACCGAACAGCATCGCTACGAGTCCGCTGATCTCGGAGACTACGAGGTCGACGACGCGTATGACACGCTGGACGGGGACCCCGGCGATGACCCGCTGGACCGGGGAGTGACCCCGCCGCAGCGCTGGTCACGCGCGATACGGCGAGATCCGGACTCCGATGAGTCGCTCGATGAGCTGCTCGACGAGGAGGAACCGGACGTAGACCTCGATGACGAAGAAAAAGAAGACGACGAGGCCGAGGACATAGCCGACGATCCGGACGCCGCCGATGAGGACGTCGACGGGCTGCTGCTCGACGACGGCCCCGACCCGCGGGCGGGCCGGCTCGTGGCCGATGACGAGGGCGCCCACCCGGCCAGCCAAGATGAGCTGATCGCGCACGACGAAGGCGTCGACGGCGGCGCGGCCAGTGCCGAGGAGGCAGCCGTCCGCGTGGTTCCCGACGACGACAACGACATCCGATCCGAAAGCTGATCGCGTAACGCGACGGCGAGATCGACTCGCTCGACCGTGATCAGCTCACCTTCGACGATGTACATGACCCGGTAGGGTCCGATCTTCAGACGGCGGTAGGCGCCGCGGACGAAAGCCTCGGGAGGACTGGGGTTATCGGCCAACGCGCTTACCGCCGCGCCGACCGCGCGCATGCCCTCCTGGTCGGCCATGAGCCTGCGAGCGGACGCACAGGCGCCCGGTGACCATTCGATCTTCACCCGCCCCTAGCGGCCGCCGAGTAGCTCGGCCATGGCCTCCTCATGCGATATCGCGCCCGGCCGCCCGGCCGCGGCCCACTCCCGGTACCTCCTCAGGACGGCCTCGGCCTCCGCCTCGGCCGCGTCCAGCTCCGTGTCGCTCTGCATGGGTCCCATCGTAAGAAGCGGGGCGACATTTTCGGCGGACATCGCGTGCGTGGCGGGCAGGGCGGGCAGGGGCGGGCCATCATCCGCTTCCTCGCGAAGGGTCAGCGCGACCTGATCCAGCGGAACCGGCTCGTCCGGCAGCCACTCCGGCCGAGCCAGCAACGGCGTGCCAGCCACCCGCAGGTCGTGCGGGTACAGCGCCTGGGCGGCCAGGGTCAGCTCGTGGCGATGCTCATTGAGATACCGCCGTGCTCCCAGCCACTCCACTAGAGCATCAGGACCAGCATGTAAGCCATCGTCATGCCCATCGCCATTTTGCACATCGTCCCGCAGCGAGAAGCCAGGGCCGGGGCGCAGGTGACGGATGCGATGGTGTTCGTGTTCGTGTTCGTGTTCGTTGCGAGGGTGAGCCGGTCGGCCAGCAGCACGACGTAGCCGATCATGAACCCGGCCAGTACCAGCGACACGATCGACAGCCGTGCCGCGCCGGTCCCCATGGCCATGCCCGCGCTCGCGCCGGTGGACGGCCGCGCGGCGTGCACGGCCCGCGCGGCCAGGATCATGTAGAGCATCGCGACGCACTCGAGCAGGTGCGGGATCGGCTGGGAGCACCGCCAGGCACTTGACGACGCGCCGCGGCGGCCACCGAGCGCCTGCCAGCCGAACCAGGTCGCGCCGCCTCCGGACAGCACGATCCACATCGCCGGCGTCCCGATGCGGACCGCCGAGGCGAGCATCCCGGCCATCGCCACGCCCATGAGCACATGCGTGATGTCGGAGTCCAGTTCCGCGGGACGGCCGGTCTGGCGGGCGACCACCATTCGACCCGCGCAGAAGCCGGCCACCGCGAGCATCAAGGCGACAAACACCCCGGAGAGCCATACGGGTGCGGTCATGGCGCGCTCTGCCCTGGCGTCCGGGCCGCCAGTGTCCGGCCGGCTGGTGTCCGGCCGGACGGCCAGTAGACCAGGGCGAGGAGCCCCAGTAGCGGGCCGGAATTGGGGTCGGTGCCGGTTCCGGTGAAGATACCCCCGATGCCTTCGGCGAGCCAGAGCAAGATGGCTAGCGCCACAGCGACCACTATCGCCGCCCGGATGACCGGCTCGGGCAGGTAAACGCTCACGGCGACGGCGATCAGCAGTGTCGCCAGCACGATCGACGCTGCCAGGCCGTGGCCAGCGAGCGCATTCGCGGCGTGCGAGTCGGCCCAGGCCAGCCAGGCGGGCTGTCCCTGCGCCATCGTGGTCAGCGTCGAGCTCATGCCGTGCGGTGCGCGGGACGCGGGCAGCAGGGTGAATGCCGCCAGGCTCCCCCAGACGGCCAGCCAGGCTGTTTGTGCTGCGTGCCGACCGGTTGCGCGACCCGCTACGAATGTCGTCGCCGCGGCCGGAGGCCCAGGCAAATTCTGCACCGCGTCCCGGCCGGCGGGCCAGAGCAGGATCGCGAGGAGCGCATAGAGGATTACCGCGCCGGGCGCTCCGGTCAGCGGGCTGGCGTTGCCGGTTAGTATTCCGGCAAGCCCTTCGCCGAGCCACCACACCCCGCATGACCACAGCACCGAAGTCGCCAGTGCCGGTTTTACCGTAGGGCGGAATGCGATGGCGAGGCCGAGCGCCACCTGGATGGTCGCGAATAGGCCGTTGGAAATCGTCAGATGGTGCCCGATGAACGTGGCCGACCAGGCGATAGGCGCCGCTACCGGCTTGGGATTGCCGTTGGCGGCCCCGGTGAGCATCTGCGGGAAGGCCCTGCCGAACATGGACGGCTGGTACTGGAGCAAGCCGTCAAGCAGCCAGAGCGCACCGAGGGTGAGCTGGAACTTCCGTCGCGCGTCGAGCGCGACGGCGTCGCCTTGAGCGGCGGCAGCGGGCGTGACGCGTGCGGCGGGCGTGACGCGTGCGGCGGGCGCGGCTGCGGCGCGCGCGGCGGCGGACGCGATCGCATCGCTCTCGACGTCGGGGTCGGGTGCCAGTGCGCGGATCGCC
>JAFARZ010000159.1 GCA_019245115.1 Streptosporangiaceae bacterium
GCACTGCGCCACGGCGACCAGGGTCTCGCCGGCGATCTTGCCGGCTACCAGGGTCAGCCGCCAGACCGGGGTGATGAACAGCACCCGGGCGAAGTCGGTCTCCCGGTCCTCGACGATCGAGATCATCCCCGCCGCGGCCGACTGGAAGGCTGTGGCCGCGAGCACCCCGGTGAACGCAAGGGTGACCGCGTTCAGCCCGGTGACCCGGCCCACCGTAGGCTGCAGGACGCCGCCGAGCCCGAGGACCAGCAGCACCGGGAAGGCCAGGTTTACCGCCAGCCGGGGCCGGTCGTGCACCAGCTTGACGACATCGCGCCAGGCGATCGCCGCCAGCCCGCTGAGCTGGCCGCCCGCCAGCCCGCTGAGCTGGCGGGCGGCGGGGCCGCGGCCGGCCCGTACGGTCACCGCGGGTCCGCCGCGCCGCTGCCCGCTGCCTCCAGCAGTGCCAGGTAGGCGTCCTCCAGCGTCCGGCGATCGGCGTTGTCGCCCGGTAGGCGGGCCTTGACCTCGGCCGGGCTGCCCTGCTCGATGACGTGGCCCCCGACGAGAACGCAGATGGCGTCGGCGTCTTCGGCCTCGGCCAGGTAGTGAGTGGTGAGGAAAATCGTGGTGGCGCGCGCTGCGCGGACCTGTCGCAGGTACGCCCACAGGCCACGGCGGCTGTGCGGGTCCAGGCCGGTGGTCGGCTCGTCCAGGAACAGCACCCGGGGCTGGTGCAGCAGCGCCCGGACGATCTCCAGCTTGCGCCGGGTACCGCCAGACAGCGTTCGGACCGGGCGGCCGAGGGCGCCGTCCAAGCCGAGGATCCCGGTCAGCTCGGCCACCTGCCGCCGGTAGGCCGCGGGCATCAGCCGCCAGGCCGGCCGCCACGGATAGAGCCCGTAGAGCACCGCGTGCAGCCGGAGGTTCTGCTCGGCGGTCAGGTTGAGGTCCAGCGACGGCTGCTGGAACACCACGCCGATCTCCCGGCGGACCCGGGCCTGCCCGGTGGCCAGGTCGTGCCCGGCGATCCGGACCCGGCCGCCGGTGAGAGCCAGCGTGGTGGTCAGGACCGAGACCGTGGTTGTCTTCCCGGCGCCGTTCGGGCCGAGCAGGCAGAACAACTGGCCTTCAGCCACCTCGAAGGACACGCCGTCGACCGCGTTGCGGGCCGCGCCGCGGTAGCGCTTGGTCAGCCCCGCGACCTCGATCACGCCCCGTCTCGCAGCCGGCGATACCGCTGTCCCGGGCGGCTGGCGCCAGCCAGCCTGGCCACCAGCCGGGCGGCCAGCCGCAGCAGGCCGGGCAGCACCGGGGCGGCGACTTCCCGCTCGAAGTCCCGCATGAACAGCGCGAGATCGGACAGGCGGGGCCGGGTGCGGGCGGCCGCGTGCTGGTCGCGGGCCAGCGCCGCCGCGGTTTCCAGCAGGTCCTGCATGGCCAGCGCGGGCCTGGTCTGCACAGCCACCCGGGCCGGGACGAGGCCGGGGTTGGCGAAGTGATGGACCGTGCCGGGCGGGACGGTAACGGTGTCCCCGGGACCCGCGATCTGCCGCCGCCAGCCGACCCGGAACCGCATCCGGCCCTCCAGCACGGTAAAGATCTCCTCTTGCCCAGGGTGGGCGTGACTGGCCGGCACTCGCCCGCCAGGAGCCAGCTCCAGCTCCCAGGCGAGCAGCGCGCCGCCGGTCTGCGCCGCGGCCTGCCGGATGGTGATCCGCTCGCCACTGAGCGGGTTCTCGATCACGTGGCGGGAACTCATGCCCTCATCGTGCGCGGCGCGGCAAGGCCCTGTCGTCGGCCGTGCGGACCGTCCGGGGGTCGTCTTCAGCGGTACGGCACGGGCGCGCGCATAAGACGCCTGTGGTAGCCGGGCCGCGGGTCAGCCGGATGAGCATGCTGCCGAACGTGCTTTCCGCGCCGGGCAGCGGCAGGCCGCGTGTCATCAGCGTCACGCCCAGGTACTCCTCGCCGGTGGCGTCGTCCCGGTAGCGGGCCGCGCCGTCCAGCCCGGCCAGCCGCAGGCGGTTCGGCCGGGCACCGCACTGGTATGGTCCCCACCAGCCGAGCACGACGACCCGCGAGCCGTCGTCCGCCACGTACTCGTTCGCGCTGAACCCCTCGTCAAGCGCCGGGCCGATCCGGTACAGCAGGCCGCGCTGTATGACTGGCCGGATGCCCTTGTAGACGGCGACCAGGTCCGCCGCCTCGGCGATGTCCTTGTCATCCCAGCGCAGCAGGTCCCCGCCGATACCGAGTGCCCCGGCCATCGCCACGTGGAACCGGAAGCTGAGCGGCAGCGAGCGCCCGGTCAGGAAGTTGGGGCTGTCGGTCACCCAGGCCATCATGACCTGCGGCGGATAGGCCTGGCTGAAGCCGTGCTGGATCCTGACCCGGTCCCAGGCGTCGGTGTTGTCTGAGGTCCATACCTGCTCGACGCGGCGCAGGACGCCCAGGTCGGCACGCCCGCCGCCGCCTGAGCAGGACTCGAACTCCACGCCGGGATGGGCGGCACGCAGGCCGTCGAGGATCGCGTACAGATGCCGGACGTGGTCCAGCCAGACGCGCTCGGGATTCCGGCCGGCCTCGGCGGGCCAGCCCGGCTCGGAGAACGGCCGGTTCATGTCCCACTTGACGAACTCGATATGGTTCTCGCCGAGCAGCCGGTCCAGGGTGCGGAACACCCATTCCGCCACGTCCGGCCTGGCCAGGTTCAGCACCAGCTGATTGCGGCTCAGTGACCTGGTCCGGTGCGCGAAGTGGTACACCCAGTCCTGGTTGCCTCGGTACAGGTCGCTGTCCGGGTTCACCATCTCCGGCTCGACCCACAGGCCGAACCGCATACCCAGGTTGTTGACCCGCTCGATGAGTGGCCCGAGGCCACGCGGGAACTTCGCCGGGTCCGGTGTCCAGTCGCCGAGTCCCGCACGGTCGTTGTCACGGCCGGTGAACCAGCCATCGTCGACCACGAAGCACTCGACGCCGAGGCGCGCCGCTCGCTCGGCCAGCCGACGCTGGCCGGCCTCGCTCACCGCGAACGAGGTGGCCTCCCAGGAGTTGTACAGCACCGGACGCAGCGGCGCCTCGCCGCGATCGGCGGCCGGTCTCTCCGCCGGGACCCACGGCGGCGCGATGGACACGGTCCGGTCACCGCGGCCGAGTATGTGCGCTCGCTGCCAGGAGTGCCATTCGCGGCTGGCCGCACCGAACCCTCCCGCGCTGTGCAGCGCCGCGAACTGGGGAAGGACAAGCTCAGCGCCGGAGGTCAGGCGATAGGCCCAGTCGAAGTCGTTCACGCCGCCACACGCGTGGGTCTGCCCGGTCGATCCGGTCTCGAACACGAGCTTCCACGACCCGCTCCAGGCCAGCGCGCCGCTCCACACCTCCCCGCTCTCCTCGGCGGCCGTCCCACCCGCGTCGAGCGTGAACCAGGGGTTGAAGAAGTGGCTGGTGGTGCCGCAGCGGCTTTCCAGCACCAGCTTGCCCGGGGTCAGCGTGGTCTCGGCGAGCTGTGTCTCGGCACCCCAGCTGCCGTGCAGGTAGCGCAGCCGCCAGGCCGACCGGGCGGGGAGCCACCAGTTCGCCGAGTGGGCCTGGCGCACCGTGATGGGCGGACCGTCGCCGAGGTGCTCCAGCGTCGCCCACCGCTCGAGGACGTCGAATCCGTCGTAGACACGGTAGGCCAGGGTCACCCGGAGCGGATAGCTGGTGTCGGCGAATACCAGCTCCAGGGTGGACGCCGCGCCGTCGCGGAAGACACGCTGCGCGGCGAAGCTCCATTCGACAGCGCGGGTGCCATCGGCGAAGTCGACCTTCAGCGATGGCTCGTCGTACCTCGGGCCGCCCCATGGCACGTATTCGTCGGGGTCCTCTCGTCCTCGCGCGTCCCGGACGGACTCCGCCAGCAGGGTCGCCATCGCTTCCCGTGGCAGCCTGGCTCCCCAGTGCAGGTGACGCAGCGCAGTGTTGGATTGGCCTGGGCCTTCGGCCGCGGCACCGTCGCCGGTGAGCCCGAAGGCATAGCTGGTGGAGCGCATGTCGAGCAGCCAGGTCCGAGACGCATCGTCGTAACAGATCTCCGCCATGGTCACGGCCACCTATATCATCATGCTGTCATGACCGACACCGTCGCAGGTATGACGCGCTACGCCCTCGTGGGTACCGGCAGCAGGGCGACGATGTACATCGACGCCATCTGCGGGAACTACCCGGGGAACTGCGAGCTGGTCGCCCTGTGCGACACCAGCTCGGTCCGCGTCGAATATCACAACCGGCGCCTCGCCAGCCGCTACCAGCGTGCCGGAGTCCCCGGGTACCTCGCCAGCGAGTTCGATCTCATGCTGAAGCGGGAGCGTCCCGACGTCTTCATCGTCACCACGGTGGACGCCTACCACCACGCCTACATCATCGCCGCCATGGAGCATGGCTGCGACGTGGTGTCGGAGAAGCCGATGACCACCGACGACGCCAAGGTCGCGTCGATCCTGGACGCCATCGAGCGCACCGGGCGCCGCCTGAGGGTGACGTTCAACTACCGCTATTCGGCCGCCTATACCCGGATGCGGCAGCTCATCGCGGAAGGCGCGATCGGGACCCCGCGGCTGGTCGACTTCGCCTGGACGCTGGACACCAGCCACGGGGCCGACTACTTCCGCCGGTGGCACCGGGAGAAGCCCACGTCCGGCGGGCTTCTCGTGCACAAGGCCACGCACCACTTCGACCTGATCAACTGGTGGCTGGACGACTGGCCGGCGACGGTGTTCGCGTTCGGCTCGCTGGCATTCTACGGCCGGGAGGCGGCCGCCGGACGGGGCGAGTCCTATGACTATGACCGGTACGACGGCCAGACCCGAGACGATCCCTTCGCGCTCGACCTGGACCGCAGCCCGATGCTCCGCGGCCTGTACCGCGACGCCGAGGGGGAGTCCGGCTATGTGCGCGACCGCAACGTGTTCGGTGAGCAGATATCCGTCGAGGACACGATGACGGTGACCGCTCGCTATCGCGGCGGCGCGCTGCTCAGCTACTCGCTGGTGGCGTACTCGCCGTGGGAGGGCGTGCGAGTCGCCGTCACTGGGGACAAGGGCAGGCTGGAGCTGTACGAACGGCACCAGGCGCACGTCATCGAAGACACCCCGGCCGACGAGGCGCCCGGCGGAAACGCCGACCGGAGCCTGCGCCTGTTCCCGATGTTCCGCGCGGCCGAAGAGATCGGGATTCCTTCCTCCGCCGGTCCGCACGGCGACGGTCCGCACGGCGGCGACAGCCAGATGCTCGAGCAGATCTTCGCGCCGGATCCGCCATCCGATCCGTGGCATCGGGCCGCGTCGCATCTCGATGGCGCGGCGTCCGTGCTGCTCGGCGCCGCGGCGAACCGGTCACTCGCGGAGGGCCTCCCGGTCGGCCTGGACCGGCTGCGCGCCGCGCTGCCGGCCAGGTGATCCGGTGCGAGATGATGCCTCCGGGTCCGCGGCAGGCCGCGTTTCCTGGTGGGGCCGTTACTGGTACCTGGTGATCCTGGGCTGCTGGACGCTGGCCTGGTTCCTGGATTGGTCCCGGCACGGCGGTATGGCCTGGCATTTCTTTACCACCGGCAGTTCGCTGCTGTTCGACGGTGCTCCCGATCGGCATGCGCCGCCCGGCGGCCTGCACCTGTACGCCAGCTACCCGCAGCTTCAGATCGGCCCGCTGGCCTTCGCCATCGCACAGGGCCTTCGTCATCTTGGTCCGAGCCAGGGCGTGCTGGTGACCGAGGCGGTGCTGACCGCGGCGGGCCTGTACCTGGTGCACGCCGTGATGCAGATCGCGCTCATCGTCCGCCCCGAACTCGCCCGGCGGCCGCTCGCGCTGCGCGTGACGTTTCTGGCCGGCGGGGCCGTCTTCCTGGTCGCCTGGGCCGAGCTGGCTGTCACGTTCGCGCATCTTGACGACGTTGCCGCCCTGGTGCTGGCCGTGCTGGCCGTACGGGCCGCCCTCGCCGGGCGCGCGGTCTGGACCGGCCTGTGCATCGGGCTGGCCACCGACGCGAAGCCCTGGGCGCTGGTTTTCCTGCCGATCGTGCTCATGCTGCCGGTCCTGGCCTGGGGGCGTGCGGCCGCCTGCACGCTGGCCGCGATCGCCGCGGCCTGGCTGCCGTTCATCCTCGCCGACCACCACACGGTGGCCGCCATGCACTACACGATCAGGAACGTGCCGGGATCGGCGCTGCGCGCACTCGGCGTCACCGATCCGCGCACTCCGTCGTGGGACCGGCCGGCTCAGCTCCTGGCCGGCTGGGCACTCGGGGCGGTCGCGGTGTGGCGTGGCCGCTGGCCCGCGGTGATCTTGCTCGGGGTCGGCGCCCGTATCGCGCTCGACCCGGCCGACCACGGGTACTACACCGCCGGGCTCCTGCTGGGCGCGCTGCTGTGGGACGCGGTGGGGACACGCCGTCCCATCCCGTTGTGGACCGTGACGTCGTTCGCCGCGCTGACCGCGGTCCACGCGGTGACCCACGACAGCGCATTGCTCGGGCAGCTCCGGCTGGCCCTCGTCATCGCGTTCACCGCGGTGATCATCCTCGCCCCCCAGACGCGTGCCGCCGCCCCCGCCGCCCCAGCAGGCGCGGGATCGTGAAACCACCGCCGTTCGCATTAAGGTTATACAACGAAACGATAGCGTCATACAATGACTGGCATGACTTCTACTAAGGTCATGGTTAGTCGTAATGGGCAGATCTCCGTTCCCGCCGAAGTCCGCCACCGGTGGCACACGAAGACCGTCCTCGTCATCGACCGCGGGAGCTATGCAATCGTCCGGCCTGTGCCTGACGACCCGATTACAGCGTTGCGCGGAAGTTATGCGGGCCCGGTGCCGACCGCTGAGGATGCGAGATCTGCGGACCGGACCGCTGAGTCCGAGAGGGAAGAGCGTCGGCGGGACCGGACCCAGTGACCGTACTCGACGCCTATGCGGTCATCTCCTACCTGCGCGATGAAGCATCGGCAGAAGAAGTAGCCGGGCTGTTGCGCGGTCCAACGGTGCTAACGTCGGTCAACGCGGCCGAAGTCCGTGATCAGATGGTCCGCGTCTTCGGCGCCGACCCCGATGCGCTGGAAGCAGACCTAGCGCTGCTCAGCCACACTGGCATGACCGTGCTGGCCGTGACCGCCGAACTCGGGATCGAAGCTGGCCGTATCAGAGCACGCCGGTACCACCGTGAGCGTGCGGCAGTGAGCCTTGCCGATTGCGTTGCCGCATCCGCGACGCTCGCCGGGTACGGACCGCTGGCGACATCCGATCCGGCCCTGGCCGCGGTAGTCCGGGCTGAAGGCGGCGAGATCCACCCACTTCCAGACAGCAAAGGAGTACGACCCTAGCTTGGCGAGATCCGGCGTGCCGGCCACCGCGCGAGTTCGGTTCGGGCACTATATTCCTTATGCCATCACAGCAGTTGCTTGACCGCGTTCGTGAGCTGCGGGACGCCGGACGCACACCGAAGGAGATCGCCCGGGCGCTCAAGATGCCGCCGAGCGAGGTCGCGCCGCTCATCAGGTCGGTCGCCGCCGCCCAGGGGCGGACCCAGCAGGACACGCTGATCGGATGCTGGATCAGTCCGGGCTGGTCATCCAGCGTCCAGGCACCGGAGCGGCCGGACTGGCCGGGATCGGCGCCGTCGGAACGCACCGGGGCCTCGGGGATGGTAACTGTGCTGGTCGCCCGGGAACGGGGTGGGTCCACGGCTGGGGTGTGCTTCTACCTGGTGGACACCTGGTGCCTGGGGCTGAAGAACGCGGCCGGGCCGCGGTCGATGGACCGGCGGCGGCTGGGCGGGTTCATCCAGCAGATCTTCAGCAGCTGGGACGAGCCGGCCGTGCCGGTGCCGCTGGAGCTGGGGCGCCAGCTCGTCTACGGCGCGATCGGATACGCGCGCGAGCTGGGGTTCGAGCCGCACCCGGACTTCGGGCGAGCAGCCGGGTACCTGGGGGCGTGGGACGGGACGTGCGAGCTGACCTTCGGCCGGGACGGGAAGCCGATGTACATCTCCGGTCCGCACGACGACGCGGAGAAGATCATCCGCAAACTGCACCGCAGCCTCGGCGACGGGAACTACGACTACCTGCACATCCTGCCAGGCTGACCGCAGACGGCAGGCGACCCTACCTTGAGGATGGGAGAGCGTTGGCGAGCTTGTCGCTCAGCGGAGTGACGGGAGGCTGCGGCTCGGCTTCGAAGCACCGCGGCTTGTGCTCGCGCAGCAGGGCCTCGCCGTCGCGTTCCCACGAGAAGCCGGGTTCGTTCAGCAGATGCTGGAAGAGCTGGCTGGCCCGGGCGGTATCCGCTCCAGCCAGACGCCGGAACGGCACCGCTGAGATGCTGTCGGAGTTCAGATACCCGAACACCGCCTGCCGGTGCTCGGAGTCAGCCGCCAGCCCGGGATTCTCGAACGCTTCCCGCACCAGCACGAAGTTAGCCAGGAACATCAGCCCCTCAGTTTCGTCGTACATCATCGCGACTGTGGGGGCGCTGGCCAGGTCGTCCGGCACGCCGAACGCCGGTGTGCGGGCAGCGACGTCAGCATCGAGGCCGCTTGCCTGGCTGGCATCCTCGAGCACACGGCGGGTGTACCAGGTAAAGAAGCCATTCATCCGGGATGCCACCTCCGCCCCCGGCACCACGACGAGATCGCCGCCGAAGAACTCGATGAACATGGCCCGCTGCTTCCGCGTCAGTTCCCAGCCCTGGGCCACCTTCTCGGGGTTACGGAACACCAGCCGCGGATGCCGGGCAGCCAGATCCGCTGCCACCATGAGCGCCCCCGCTCGCTGGGACTCGTTGAGCGTGTGCTGCGCCCCGCTGAGCATCCAGCCGACGCCGATCGGCACGATCCTGCCGATCACAAAGCATCCCGGCGCCATTGGCGCCAGGGCAGCCAGGCCGGCATTGGAGTAAACCCGGTAGGTCAGGTCGTCGATGAGATTGACAGCGATGATCGCCTCGCCATCCCGCTCGCGGATCTCGAAGACTCCCTCGACCACTTCACGCCAGCCGAGCAGCATCTGGCGATCGGCTTCAGCGAGCTCAGGATGCGCAGAGATGAAGGTCTCCACGACGGTACCCCCGCCCGGGAGAGGACGCTGCAAGATGAAGTGGTCGATGATGTTGATCTCATCGACATCACCGCCGGAGCCTGCCCTGAGCGCCTGGTCAAGCAGCCGCGAGAAACGCCCGGAGCGGGCGAACCCGACCAGCTGGCGCTTGAGATCACTGCAACGATCCAGCAAGCCTGCCACCCCGGACGGCGCGGCGGCATCGGCCACGGGCGGCGTTCGCGTCACCTGGGATCCCGTGCGAGCCGTTCCCTCCGGCCCCAGCGCCGGTATGTACGGGATGAGCCCCCGCTGGAAGGCCTCCGCCTGGATGTCGGGCGGAACGTGCCGGGCGTCCACGGCCAGGCCGTTCACCTCTATGATCCAGGCCAGCGGATTCTGCGCGAGCATATCGGCACGCTGGAACTCCGGCGAGAAGTGACTGATCCGCAGGATGTCACGGACCTGCTTGGCTTTGCTGCTCATAGTGCTCTTGGCCACCCCGAAGGCCGCACTGAGTTCGTCAGCAGTCACGCAAGGCTTGCTGTCCGGGTCGGACAGGAAGTTGACCTGACCCAGCGCATGCACCACCCCGGCCGCCCAGGTGGCACGGCGGCCCGCCCGCAGCGGTGAGGGCCGCTTGCGTGCCAGCTTCGCCACCGCCCGCCGAGCGAGATCGGCGTACTCCTCGTCGAGGACAGACAGGCACACCGAGTCGGTGATGCCGACGATCTCATCGACCACCTGCCGCATTGCCTTAGGTACCTGTGACTTGTCCACACGGAGGATTCTCCATGCGAACCGGCCCCGCCGATGACGAAAGGCCAAGATTCATCCGCGCACGCCGCTGGGAGGAAGCCGCGGACGCCCTGACGTTCCACGCCTCGAGCAGACTGGTGTGCGTCCGCACGAGGTAGGGCGCCAATGGCAACACTTCAAAATAATGTGCGATTGCGCATGTCGGGCATGTCGTCTTTGCTAGAGTGCGCTAGCCAGCCTGCTGAACTGCGCGTATTGGCGCATAGCGGGCACATGGACCGGCTATCATGCGGAAGGAAAGGGTCCTCTGGAAGAAAAGGTACCGGAAACCGGCGCCCAATCTTCCACGAAACCCCTTTCTTTCCGCGTTGCGCACCGCAGCCACCGCCACATAACGGTTATATCTCGGCAAAACCGGCGCCCGCCCATGACACGCCGCAAACTCGACTTGTTTTGAAATTTTGCCAATACGGTGGGTAAATTTCCACACCGCATGAAATTTCCGCGTTGTTGGCCCCGAAGGGCCGCCGCTGCCGCTGTCATTCCGGCGGGCTTCGGACGCTAGCTGACAACTGACAGACGGATGGCAGCGGTTTAACAGTGATCCGGCTGGGGCCGATGCGATGGTGGGTGCACGTCTTCGGCGTACGTGCCGATCCGACTGGAAGGAAACAGCATGAAGAAGATCCAGATCCGCAAGGCCGGAGCTGTGCGCCTGACGTCCACGGCCACACCGCTCTACGCCACGACCTGCATCAAGTAGCCGCGGTATTTCCTGCCCGGTCTGATAGGGATCGGGCAGGAATCCCGCTTTCGGAGGTGAGACGGATGGCCCCAGGTGCCTCGGACAGCCACGAGGTGCTATCCGTGCTTGACCGTCCGATCGCTCTGCACAACCTGACCTATCTGGATGAGGGCGACGAAGTAACGGTCGGACGGCCGGATATCGATTCGTACGCCATACTCCCGCTCGAGGGGGCCGCACTGCTGCGCCGCCTGGGCGACGGCATGACGCCCCGCCAGGCCGCGGCCTGGTATGAGCAGACCTACGGTGAGATGGCCGACGTCGAGGACTTCCTGGCCGGCGTCGGCGAGCTGGGGTTCATCCGGGCTCCGGACGAGGACGCCGTCGGCTCCGGACAGGTGCGGTGGCAGCGCCTGAGCCAGGCCGTGTTCTCACCGGTGAGCGGCTTTCTCTTCGTGCTGCTGATGACCGCCTGCGGCGTCCTGCTCGTGCGCGATCCCGCGCTGCGCCCGAGCTACCACCAGTTCTTCTTCACTAAATACATTACGGTAATGGCCGTCGGCCTATTCCTGATTCAGTTCCCGCTCATACTGATTCACGAGTCGGCGCACGCGCTGGCCGGACGGCGGCTCGGCCTGCGGACCAGATTGTCCCTAGGGCGCCGTCTTTACTTCGTTGTCTTCGAGACATCGATGGACGGGCTGGTGACGGTACCGCGGCGCAAGCGCTTTCTGCCAATGCTCGCGGGAATACTCGCCGATCTCGTTGTATACGCCATCTTCGTGATCGTCGCGAGCCTCACCCTGCACGGGGGACAGCCCACGATGGCCGGTACGGTCGCCCTGGTAATAGCGATCGACACGCTGCTGCGCGTCGCCTGGCAGTTCTACTTCCACCTGCGGACCGACATGTATTACGTCGCCGTCACCATGTTCAGGTGCGCCGACCTGCAAACGGTCGCCCAGCAGATGCTGCGGAACCGGATGCACCGGCTGCTGGGCTATCCCCGCACACCCGCCGACGAGTCGGGCTGGCACCCCCGGGACCGCGCGGTCGCCCGGTGGTACTCGTGGCTGCTGCTGCTGGGCAACGCGTTCTCCATCGGGACGCTGCTGATCGTTGTCCTGCCAGCCACGATCCGGGTCGTCCGGCTGGCCAGCCACGCGCTCACGGGGGCCGCGGGGGTGCCGCGCATGGCCGACAGCATCGTGGTGGTGCTCTTGAGCGCCGGTCAGCTGATTATCGCCGGCTGGCTGGCGTGGCGGTCACGCCGTCGGCGCCGATCCACTTCCCCATCGGACCCATCGGACCCATCGGACCCATCGGACGCGTGACCGGAGTACCTGATGACCACGTTCCCATCTCATCGCTGGATCGTCGGTGCGCAGCAGCGCGCCCGGATCGGCCACGTCGCCGGACTCGGCCTTCCGCACGCGCTGCTGCCGGCCGTTGACGCTCACCGGCGGCTGCGCGGTCCCTACACGGCGGCCGGCACGATTGCGCGCGGGCTCGCCACGGCCGCCATCGATCGGTTCCCCGAACTGGTCGAGGCGCACCAGATCGAGCTGCTCACCGCGGCACCCGAGCTGCGTGGGGTCGTGCCAGCCACCAGGGAGACGCTTACCTCGCTGGCGATACCGGACGAGCGCACGCGCTTCTACTCGCGGCTGCGCACTGGTCACCTGTCGCACGGCATGACCGAATTCGTCCGCGACTACGTTCTGCTGTCGGGCGCGAAGAAGTGGTCCCTGGTCATTGACAACCTCGATGCGGCAGATCCCACCGATCAGGAGCTCGTCTCGATCCTGCTGCGCCGCATTGACCCGGCACTGATCACCCTGGTCGCGGGCACCAGCACGACGCTCGGCGACCAGCCACTTGGGACCGCGCTGGCGTCCTACGCCCAGCTCCAGCACGCCCAGCTCCAGCACGCCCAGCTCCAGCATGCCGAGCTGTATACCGCCGAGCCCGGGACGGGAGCTGTTCGCGAGCGCGCCGTTGAGTACGTCGAGTCGGACTGCACCTCGACCGACCCCGCCCTGATCGACGCCTACGCCGCGCTCGAGGACGAGGAGCGGCGGCTGCTGCACGATGACCGAGCCGACCGCCTCGCGGCGCTCGGGGAGTTCTCGTTGAACCTGGGCGCCATTCCCTTCCACCGCGAGCACGGCACCAGCCCGGCCGATCGCGGCGCCCTGGCCCTGCAGGAGGCGCTGGACTATTGCATCAACATGGGCTTCTACGACGCGACGATCGACCTCGGCCGGCGCGGCCGGGCCGTCATCGACTGGCGCGAGCAGTCAACCGAGTACTGGGTCTTCACGACGAAGATGACCACCTCGCTCGCCGCGCTCGGCCGTCCCGAGGAGGCCGAAAGGCTCTACGACGAAGCCCGGGCACTGTCGGCCAGCCCGGCGCTGCACCAGCAGGCCGCCTACGCGACGGCGATGCTCTATACCCGCCACTTCGGGGAAGAGCGTCGTGATCACCATCGCGCGCTCGGACTGATCAACCAGGCCATCGCCTTCGCGACGACAACCGCCGATCCTCACGAGCGCTCGTTCAGCACCGTGTTCAACGAGAACGGCCGCGCCCTCATCGAAAACCACCTCGGCCGTCCCCTGGAAGCCCTGCGGCTTGTGACCGAGGGCATCGAGCGTCTTGACCGGGAGCTTGGCCCCGACGCGCACCGGCTGCACCGCTCGGTGCTCGTCCACAACCGTGCCATGGTCCTGCTCGGCCTGGGCCGCCTGCCCGAGGCCCTGACTGACCTCACCGCCGTGATCGAGGCGGACCCGAACTACCCTCAGTATTACTTCGACCGGGCCGCGGTGCTGCGCCGGCTCCACCGCGACGACGAGGCACTGGCCGACTACGACACCGCCATCCGGCTGTCCCCGCCGTTCCCCGAGGTGTACTACAACCGCGCCGACCTCCGCCTCGCCCACGGCGATGCCGACGGGGCCCTCGCCGACTTCAGCTATGTGCTCGAGCTCGACCCCGGCTACCTCGATGCGCTGATCAACCGGGCCGGCCTGCTCGCCGAATCGGGCCAGACCGAGGCCGCCCGCGCGGATGTCGAGGCCGGTCTCAGCCTGGCCGCCGAAAACGGGCACCTGCTGTGCCTGCTCGGCACCCTGGAGCTGGGTGACGGGCGGCTCGAATCAGCCCGGGTGGCGCTCGACACAGCGATCGCGCACGCCCCGGACCTGCCCGAGGCGTGGGCCATCCGCGCCGCCGTCGACTTCGAGTCCGGGAACCTGGCTGACGCGGTCGCCGACCTGGACCGCGCGATCGAGCTGGTCCAGAGCGCCGAGTACTTCTTCAACCGGGGTGCGGCCCACGAGGCGCTGGAGCACTGGGCGGAAGCCGAGGCGGATTTCCGCCGGGCGATCGATCTGTGTCCCGACGAGACCGACGCCCGGCAGCACCTCGAATCATGCCGACGGCATCTGGACGACGCCAGGCGCACCCGGGCTTGAGGAGCTGCTTCACGCCGCGTTCCCCTCAGAGCTTGCTCAGCTTGGCGAAAGGCGAAAGGATCCGCACCTTACGCGAGCCGAAGTCGACGACCACCGCATCGTCCTCGACCAGCGTGACCCGGCCGAGGCCGTACTTGTCATGGGACACCTGGTCTCCAGCAGCGAACTGCTCAACGGGCGGCGGATCGACCGGCGGTGCGTTGAAGGGACTTCCGGGCAGGGAGCGCCGGGACGCGGCGCGGGCAGGCTTCATCACTACCACTATGCGCCTTTCCCGCCGCCGCATGGGTGTAACCACAGTACGTTCGTTATATAGGTCTTTAAGCAGAACGGCTGTGGTATCACCTCTGCTGCCCCCGGCCCTTTCAAAAGGTTGCCGACGGCTTCACCTGGCCGTAACCCGGTAACGGGGAATGGTTTGCCGGGGTAAGTATCACTTTCGGCATGACTAGCCGCCAGCCGGGCCGGCCGGCCAGGGTGCTGCTGCTTACGCTGCTGATCATCGCCGGGCTGGGCGGGCTGCAAGCTCAGGTGACCCCGCCGCGGTGGGACGGGCCGCTGCATCGCGATGCGGTGGTCGTGGGATCCGTGCTCGAGTTTCTGCTCGGGATCATGCTGGTGGTCACGATACGGCGCGTGGTCACCAGGGCGCGCGCCGGAACGGCCGGTGCGGCGCCGGCCACGGCGGTGCCGGCCAAGCTGCGCTGGGTGCTTGTCTTCGTGCTCAGCGCCGGGATGATCGCGGTCGCGGTGATCATGCTCGTCGGCCTGCATCAGCACCTGTTCTCCGGCTCGGCGCGGGCGCGGCCGGGCCAGGGCGCCAGTGCGGCGCCCTCTTCGCTGGCTGGACGGCCAGGACGGCACTTCCTTTTCACCCTCCATGTCCATGTGCCCGCCGCCGTGCTGTACGGGCTGGTCGGCCTGACGTTCCTGGGCGGGGTGGCGCTCCGCGTCTGGTGGGTCCGGCGGTTCCGGCCGGCCGGCCGGTTCAGGGCGTACGACTACACCGCCAACGACCCGCAAGACCTGCGGGAGGCGGTGCAGGCGGGCCGGTCGGCGCTGCGCGCCATCGACGACGCCCGGGCCGCCATCATCGCCTGCTACCTGGCGATGGAAGCCAGCCTGGCCGAACGCGGCGCGGCCAGAGCCAGCGCCGACACGCCCAGCGAGCTGCTGAGGCGGGCCACGGCCACCGGGATCGTGCACGGCACCGCCGCGGGGCGGCTGACCGCGCTGTTCTACGAGGCCAGGTTCTCCAGTCACCCGCTGGACCGCGGCCAGCGTGGTGCGGCCGGGCAGGCTCTCAGCGAACTCCTCGCCACGCTCGCCGAAGGCGAGGTGGCCCGGATCCCGGGCCGCCGGAGGCAGGCGAACCGGAGGCGGGCGAACCGGAGCGGAGCGCACGCGTGAGTCCCTGGCGCGGAACCAGGCCGGAACTCGTCATCGCGGCGCTGCTGACCGTCGTGGTGGCCGCGGCGGGCTACGTCATGGCCAGCTGGGCAGGGCTTTCCGCGGTGGTTACCGTGGCCGCGGCGATCACGCTGGCCGTGCCGCGCGTCGTGGCGCCGAGGCTGGCGCCGGACCCGGTCAGGACGGCCAGGAAAAAGCCGGTAACCCGGACGCTGAACGGCTACGGCCAGCTTCCGTTCCTGGTGCAGACCGCGACCAGCAGCCTGGCTTCCTACAACGACGAGCTAAGGCCGGTGCTCGAGCACCTGCTGGCCGCCCGGCTGGCCCAGCGACACGGCGTTCACCTTTACCAGAACCCGGCTGCCGCCCGTGCCCTGCTGTGCCGGGACCCTCGCGACGCCGATCTGTGGCCCTGGATCGACCCTGCGACCAGGCCGGAGAAGTCCCCGCGAGGTCATGCGGAGCAGCCAGGCATCCCCCGGCACACGCTGGCGCGCCTGATCGACCGATTGGAGATCCTGTGACTGTGCCCGGCCGCGAATTCGAGCTGCACTGGAGAACGTCGCGGCACGCGCGCCGGCTGCTCACGCTGAGCATCGCCGGGGTACTGATCGCCTTGGCCGCCCGGCGCCCCGAGTTCGCGGGCGTGGCGGCTCCCGCACTGCTGCTGTTGCTCGCCGGACGGGCGCGACGGCAGCCGGCCCGGATCGTCGTGCGGATGCGGCTGAGCGCCGGCCGGACCTGCGAAGGCGAGCCGGTCACCCTGGATGTTCAGGCGGAAGGGCACGGTGACAGGCACCTGCGGTGGATGTTGTACCCGGCGGCGGAGATCGACCCGGGCGACGCCATCGCCGCCGACGGGCCGCGGGCACGCTTCACGCTCGTGGCCGAACGCTGGGGGTCCCGGCGGCTCGGCACCATGGGCGTGGTGGTGTACGACCGCTGGCGGCTGGCCGAGGGGCACCTGAGCGTGATCCTTCCCGTGCTTGACTGCTACCCCGCACCAGCGGACCAGCGGATCACGGTGCTGCTCAGGCGGTTCCCCAACTGGCTCGGCGAGCATCCGGCCCGGATAGCGGGCAAGGGCATCGAGTTCTTCGGCGTGCGCGAGTACCTGCCGGGCGACCGGCAGCGCAGCATCAACTGGCCGGCCAGCACCAGGCGCGGGCGGCTGCAGGTGAATACCTTCGCCGCCGAGCGCGCGCAAGACGTGGTGCTGCTTGCCGATGCCACATCGGACGCGGGCGAGCCGGGGTCATCCGCCCAGGACCTGGCGCTGCGAGGCGCCGCCGCCGCGGCCCGCGCCTACCTGGAGAGCCGGGACCGGGTGGGCGTGATCAGCTACGGGTGGGGCGGGGTCAGCTGGCTCCCGCCCAGACTCGGCCGACGGCAGCTGGACCGGATCATCGTCTCGATGATGATCAGCCGTCCGCTCACCACCAGGGCGAGCTGGGCCCACGGTGCGAGCCTCGGCCGGCTGCCGCGTGCCGCGCTGCCGCCCGGCGCGCTGATCGTGGTGTTCAGCCCGCTGCTTGACCGGCTCTTCGTCGAGACGCTACTCAGCATACGAGAGCGCGGCTTCACCATGCTGGTGGTCGACGTGCTCAATGCCGGGTCACCGGTCCAGCCGCGCATGTCCCGGCGGAGGGGCCGGAGGGGCTCGTCCTCCCGAGTCAGCACCGACCGGATGGCCAGGCAGATCTGGCAGATGGAGCAGGAGGCGATCAGGTCCTCGCTGCACGAGCTTGGCGTCCCCGTCGTGCGGTGGGACGGCGTTCAGTCCCTGGACCTGCCGCTGGCCGCGTACGCCCGCCGCCCGCTGGCAGCCCGCCGATGAAAGCGGCGGGCGACCGCAGGGCAGCGGTCCTGGTCGGGGCGGCCTGCGTGGCATGGGCTGCCGTGCCGCCGGGCCACACGGGCTACTCGGACATCGCGCTGCTCCTGGCCAGCCTGGGCGTGGCCGCGGGCGCGCTGCGGCTTGCCCTGGCCGCGACCCCGGTGCCAGCGGACACCCAGCTGCTGACGGCCGCGATGCACTTCTGGCTCAGGTTCGTGAAGATCCTGCGGCTGGCGCCCTGGGAGGAGGGCGCCCTCATCGCCGTCTTGTGGCTGGAAGAACAGCATCCGGCCCGGCCGTGGCACACGGCGGTGCTGGGCGCCGCGCTGATCGCCTACCTGCTGGCCACCCACCTGGCCGAGTCGGGCGCCTCCCCCGGCGTGCTCCGGCCCCAGCTCCGGTTCCTGGCCATCGGCGCGGGTCTGCTCGCGCTCGGCGCCGCGGCGGGGGCCGGGATGGTGACCGGCCCTGGCACCGGCGCCGGCTCGGCGCTGCTGCGGCTGGTAGCGGTGGGCACGCTGATCGCCGCGGTCATGCTGGTGCTGCCGTACCACACTCCGCCCTGATCCGGCCTCCGAAGGTCCACGCGATGGTCAGGACCCGCGCGGCCGCACCAGCCCGGAGTCGTACGCGACAACCGCCGCCTGGAGGCGATCACGCACGCCGAGCTTGCCCAGCATGCTCTGCACGTGGCTTTTCACTGTGGTCTCCGCCAGGTGGAGCTTCGCGCCGATCTCGGCGTTTGACAGTCCGCGGGCGACCAGCAGCAGCACGTCGGCCTCCCGCGCGGACAGCAGGTCCCTGATCCGCTGTCCGCCGTCCCCGGCCGAGGCCGGGTCCTCGGCCATCTTCTCCAGCAGTCGCCGGGTGACCGACGGCGCGAGGATGGCCTCGCCCGAGGCGATCACCCGCACCGCCTCGATCAGCTGGCCGGCGGTTGCCTCTTTCAGCAGGAAGCCGGACGCGCCGGCTCTCAGGGCTTCGGTGATGTACGCGTCGAGGTGGAAGGTGGTCAGGATCAGGATTCTGGTGGGCACCGGGGCGGCGCCGCGCAGCAGCGCCCTGGTGGCCGCGACGCCGTCCAGGCGCGGCATCCTGATGTCCATCAACGCCACGTGCGGGCGCAGCCGCCGCACGGCCTCGACCGCTTCAGCGCCGTCGGCGGCCTCGCCGGCGACCTCCATACCCGGCTCGGACTCGATGATGGCGCGCAGGCCCGAGCGGATCAGCGCCTGGTCGTCGGCGATCAGGACTCTGATGTTCATGGCGCCTCCTGCCCGGGCAGGGGGATCGATGCCTCGACCTCGAACCCGCCGCCCGGCCGGGCGCCGGTGCGCAGGGTCCCGCCATATGCGGCGACCCGCTCGCGCATCCCGACGATCCCGTGTGCCGTGCTCGAGGCCGGGCCGCTGGGTCCCGCGCCGTCGTCGTGTACCGAGACCCGCACCGTTCCTCCGCTCAAGATGATGGCGACGCCGGCCTTCGCGCCGGCCCCGGCGTGCTTGAGGGCGTTGGTCAGCGACTCCTGCACGATCCGGTAGACCGCCAGTGCTATTCCGGGCGGCAGTTGCATCTGCTCCACCTCGAGCCGCGTCTCCAGGCCGCCCTCGCGCAGGCTCGCGACGAGCTCGTCCACATGCTCGAGCCCGGGCTGCGGGCTCAGCTCCCCCGTGGTTGGGAGCACTGTGGCGTCCGGACGCAGCACGGCCAGTACGCCGCGCATCTCGGCGAGCGCCTGCCGGCTCGCGGCCGAGATCCTGTTCAAGAAGGCAGGGACCGCGTCCGGGTTCGATCGGGCAGAGCGGGCCGCGGCC
>JAFARZ010000219.1 GCA_019245115.1 Streptosporangiaceae bacterium
GGCGTGACCGGTGTCAGGTAGTGATCGCCTTCCACCCGCGCGCTGTGGTTCGGGTCGATCGTGGCCCGCCCGGTCCAGGCACTCTTGTCCCTCCGGTGCTCGAACGTGGTTCGGATGCGAGACCGATTCAGGATCAGCGGTCGGCCATCCTCATCGATCAGTTTCTGTGCTCGAACCCAGCGGCGCATGGTCTCGTCGTTGAAGCGGGCGATCGACACTCGCTCCTCGCCGCTGCTGAGGTAAGCGAGCCAGAGCGCCGAACGCGCGGGTTGAGCAGCGAATGGGCGCAGCACGGCAGAGTGCTCCAGCCATCGGCGCAGCACCCGAACTGCCTCGGCGGGCAGGTTCAGGCTCTCTCGCCGGGTCCGGCCCTTGACATAGTCCAGCAGCACGGTGGCGTTCCCGGCCCAGTCGACATCCTCCAGCCCCAGGTCCTCCAGGCCGTCGGGGACGATGCCGCTGGTCATCCCCAACATCAGCCGAAACGCCACCACCGCCCGCATCGTCGGGAACAGCCGCCGGCTGGCGTCGCGGGGCGAGCCCAACTTCCTCACGGCCTTGGGTGAACAGCCGAGACAGGCCGCGACCTCCGCGCAGGTCATCGGACCGTGTCGCCGCAGCAGCCACATCTGGTTCGCTGCTGGCCGCCAGCCCCCGGACCGCGGGTCCTGCCCGATCTCTGCCGCCGCGAGCGCGGCCCGCTGATCAGCCACGGCCTCGGCGATGATCGCCTCGCAGCAATCCCGCAACCGGTCCCACTCGGTCGGGCCGTAGGGCGTGAACGGCTTCGGTGTCGGTCGGGTGCGCAATGGTGGTCCGGCCAGGTACTGGCTCACCTCCGGCCGCAGCAAACCTTCTTGGCGATCATCGAGGCTGCGCAGCAGAAGCCGAGTCCGCTGTTCGATCTGGGGCTGGTGGACCAGCCAAAACTGGATCAGCCGCGCCTTGGTCAGGTCACCAGCGCCGCCGGCGAACCCGGCCTCGTCCAGCGATCGGCTCAGCTGGCCGATCGCTGTCCGGTATTGCTCAGCCGTGTTTCTGGCGTCGAGGTCGCCGTGCGGGTGTGCCATCGCAGCCAAGCCCCGCGCGAGATCACGCACCAATGTCGGACACGGCAGGTGGTGCAGGTTGAGGGTGTAGCGGGTGCCGTTGCTGAACACAAACGCGACCGCCAGCGGCTCGTCGATCACGCGGGCGCTCACCGTGCCCCCACCAGTTCATCGTCGGTGAACTCGTCGTTCACCTCGGCCAGCACCGCAGCGGACAGTCCCGCCCGTTGGCCGATGTCCTCGTAGACCTCCCGGAACACCCGGTTGAGGTCGATCCGGGACAGATAAACCTGCGTGGTGAGGACCGAGGAGTGGCCAAGCAGGTCCCGCAGCACCTGGATCGGGTCGGACTTGGTCAGATACAACGCCAGCGCCGCGTTGGTGTCGGTGTCGGCGACCAGTCTCGCGGCCTGAGCGTAGTAGCCGGCGACCAGGTCCTCCAGGGTGGCCAGCGCGAACGAATGCCGCAACCGGTGCGGATGTACGTGCGGAAACCGTGGCTCGAACCGGTCGCGAATCCGGTCCGAGACCCGGCGGAACACCGTGGCCCAGTCCACGAAGGGTGACCCGTCGCGCTGCACTGCTACCAGTAGAGACCCGCCCCGCTCGTCGACCAGGCGCAGCCGCTCCGCCGGGCTCAACCGCGACCAGGCCCGCCGGCGTCCGTTGATCAGCCCGCCGTGCCAGTTCGCGTGCGTCACCACCAGCGGCTCACCGCCACTCGGGTCCGGCCGCCACGACGAACCGATGGTGGCCAGCGGCCGCTCCAGCTTCCGGTAGCGGTGCACCGCGGCGAGCGCGTCGTAGGAGACCCAGGTGGTGCGCTGCTTGCCACCTTTAGCGATCTTCCCCGCCACCGGCAGCAGGATCGGCAACACGGTCGGCTCAGGTGGCAGCGGCGGCACCTCCGGCGCCAGCAGATAGGTGAACTCACGCTTGCGTAACCCGCTGGCCAGCACGAACCGGGCCATCGCCGCGTTCCGCCCAGGATCGTGACCGCGGAAATCCGGGTCAGGGGCGCCATCGGGCAGCAGGCCCTCCAACGCCCGCACGAACAGCTCGGCGAAGTCCGACTCCAGATACTTGATCGTGGCGTGCGGCTTCGGCCCCTTCAGCTTGGCCAGGTTGCGCCGCACCGTCCTGGCCTCGCCGTGCACGAACCGCTTGGCCCAGGTGTAGGTGAACGGCACCGCCGTGGCATGGTCTTCGTTCACCGCCCACTCGTAAAACTGGGCCACCGCCGTCACGTGCAAGTTCCACGACGACTCGGCCAACCGCATACTCAGCGGCCCGGCCAGGCGGTACTCGGCGTACACGCTCAACACCGCACGCAGCCGCTCGCGGGAATCGAACGCGTCCACGTCACGCTCGCCGAGAAACGTCAGCCAGTCCCGCAACGCCCGCGCGTACGCCTGCCACGTGTTCGGCGACAGCGCCCCGCTGACCGGCAACTCCCGCAGCCACCGGTTCACCAGCACGGTCGCCCGCAGCCCGGCCTCATCCTCGAACCGAAGGTCGTCCTCGACCAGGACCGGCATACCCGAACGGATCAGCGGCTCGCTCTCGACGTCCCACTCCTGCCACCCAGCAGGCGAAAAGAAGATCAAATGCACCCGGCGGAAGATAGACGCGCAACACGATCACCCGCAACACATAGATCAAGGCACGCGCCCAAGGTCAGTCTCTATCCGAGACATACCGAAAGTGCCCACCTAACGGTGCGGAAGTGGTCACAGCCGGCGCAGCGGAACCGGAACGGGCAGGCCTTGCCGCCGGCGGCGACGTTGGACGGCTCGGCGCAGACCCCGAACGGCACGGCGATTTCACCGATTGCGCGTCGGGCATGCTCGGAGTCGAGCAGCGCCTGGGCTTGCCGCCAGATCCGTTGCCGTGTCTGTCGAACTGCAGGGCGGCGACTCGATCGACGGCCTCCCGGCGGCGCGTGTTGCCTACTCGGTAGTAATGCTTGGTCGTATTGAGGCTGACGTGGTTCATCAAGGAACCCAATACGTCGATCGGGACACCGGCATCGGCGTGCCGCTGGGCGTAGGTGTGCCGGTAGGCGTAAGGCACGATCTTGGTTTTGTCGTACTCGGTTCCATCGGCGCGCAGCAGCGCCGGCAGGGCATCGATCCAGGCGCGGTGCCGGGCACCCAGCTGGTTCTCGGTGATCGCGCGCCGGCCGTGGGGGTTGGCATAGACGGCGGGCAGCAGCTTGAGCTGCGCCAGCGACGTGTCGGGGAACCGTGCTCGGACGCGCTCTTTCTGATCGACGATCAACTCCGCGGTGGCCTGGGAGATTGGTAGTCGTCGACCGAGGCGGGCGTTTTTGTAGTTGTCATAGACCAGCACCGGGCTTCGGTCCTCGTCGTAGTCCAGGCAGTCCCAGCCCAGCGCGCAGATCTCGTCCGGCCGCCGCCCGGTGTCGATCAGTAGCTCCACCGCGAGGCGGATCTCCCGGCAGGAGATGACGCGCTCGAGGATCGGCAGCTGGGCACACAGCTGCCGCATGATCTCGCCCGGCAGGTCGCGGTTCGGTTCGGGATCTTCGGGCTTGATAGGGACGTCGCCGACCGCGAGGGTGAAGTCCTCGCCCAGCCCGGCGGCCGGTCCGCCGTGGCGGGTCAAGCCCAGTGTCCGCATCCGCGTCAGAACGTGGCGGACCTCGCGGCAGATCCGGGTTCGCGCGTCGGTGGAGATCCGGCCCTCGGCGGCCAGGAAGGCCAGCCGCCGCAGGAACGCTTCGATGTCGCCGCGCCCCAAGACGGCCTCCCGGTAGCAAGCGCCGAATTTTCAACGAATATCTACATTCACGCAGGTCACAGCCTTGCTGACGATCTTCACGTGCTCACCCTCAATGATCATGGTTGAGGCGTCTGACCAGCGCAAACGGCGCAGATCGATGATTTTTCGTTGGAAACTACCGGTGGGCCCAGAAAGGCGAACTGCGCCAGAAATACCGCGAAGGCATGGAAGACCAGCTCAACACCCTCGGGTTCATGACCAACGTCGCGATCCTGTGGACCACCGTCTACACCGAACGCGCCCTCGAAGCCATCCGCGCCGAAGGCAAACGCCCC
>JAFARZ010000232.1 GCA_019245115.1 Streptosporangiaceae bacterium
CCGGGCGGCCCGGTGGTAAAGGACGTCCTGTACAACGACGGCCTGCCGGACGCCACCGTCCGCGGCACCAAGGTCCCGGCCGTGTACGCCGACGGCCAGGCCTACGCCCCCGGCTCCAAGCAGTGGGTACTCGACCTGGTGCTCTTCGCCGCCGGAGTGTTCGTCTTCCTCGTCTGGTGCTGGCGGGTCCCGGTCGCGTACCTGCGACGGAGCGGTTCGGTCCCGCCGCCGCCCTGGTCGCGCGCCACCTGACTCGGTCAGGGCCGGGCTGGTGCGAAGTCGACGCTGATCCGGGGCCCGGCCGGGACGCGAGCCTGGCCCCGAGCTAGCCATATTCGGGCGACATCAGTGGCGGCGGGAACAGTCACCGACGGGTCGAGCGCCGCCCCGTTCGTTCCTGATGGTTGTCTTGAGCCTGAGCCCTCGCCGACCTGGAGGGTTCCGTGACCGACCTGCCCGCCGCCGGTGATGTCCTCGGCACGCCCGCGTCGGTGGCGCGTATGGTTCCGGCCATGGACGCGAAGACCGACGAACTGAGGGCCGCCCACGACGTCCTCGCCGAGTTCTACGCCGACCGGCTGGCCGGCGCCCTGGACCGGATGCCCGCCGACCGGGCCGTGCTTGGCCTGTTCGGCGAATCGGTCCTGGCCGCGGGCCTCGGCACCGTAGTAGCGGATGTCGGCTGCGGAACGGGGCGGCTCGAGCCCTACCTGGCGGCCCGGGGCCTGTCTCCGCGCGGGGTCGACCTGTCACCCGAGATGATCCGCGTGGCCAGGCGCGACTACCCCGGCTTCGGCTTCGACGTCGCCGACGTGCGCGACCTGCCCTTCCCCGCCGCCTCCCTGGCCGGCGTGGTCTGCTGGTACTCGCTCATGTTCCTCGCGCCCGCCGACCGGCCCGCCGCCTTCGGCGAGCTCGCCCGCGTCGTCAAGCCGGGCGGCTACCTGGTGACGGCGTTCAAGGCCGGGGACAGCACGCGGCGGCGGGCGGGCCGCAGCACCGGCCTCGGCGTCGAATTCGACATCTACTGGCTCGCCCCGCAGGACATGGAGCGGCCGGTGACGGAGGCCGGCTTCACGACCACGTTCTGGGGCGGCCGCGCCGCGGAGGGCGAGGAGGGCTCCCCCCAGGGCTACCTGATCGCGCGGCGGTCCTGAGAGGTTGACCGGGGCGCCGCCGAATCTTATGGTTTTACCATGGTTACCGTAAAACCGGATGATGACGGCTTGTCGCCGATCATGTTCTACCTGGACCGGGGGTCGGGGGTGCCGACGTACCTCCAGTTCGTGCACCAGGTCGACTACGCGCTGCGGCTCGGCTTCCTGCGGGAAGGCGACCAGCTGCCGCGGATCAAGGACGTGACCAGGACGCTGGCGGTGAACCCGGACACGGTGATGAAGGCGTACCGGGAACTGGAGTTCCGCGGGGTGGCGGCCGGGCGGCCCGGGGTGGGGACGTTCATCACGCAGGCGCCGGACATCGCGGACCTGAGGCAGATGGCGGGCCTGCAGAAGAAGCTGGCCGGCTGGCTGGGCGAGGCGGCCGCGGCCGGGGTGGACGAGGTCGGCATGAAGGCGCTGTTCACCGCGGCGCTGCGGAATTTTAACGACAGCGGGGGCGCCGCCCGCCCGCCGAGCCGCGACGTCCACGGGGACGGCGTCGCCCGCGAGGCTCGCCGGGCGGGCGGGGCGGCATGAACGCCATCGAGACCCGCGGCCTCGGCAAGCGCTACCGGCGGACCTGGGCGGTACGCGACTGCGACCTGACCCTCCCGGCCGGCCAGGTGACCGCCCTGGTCGGACCGAACGGCGCGGGCAAGACCACGCTGCTGCGCATCCTGGCCGGCCTGGCCACCCCGACGGCAGGCACGGCGACCGTCCTCGGCGCCGTGCCGGGCAGCTCGCAGGCCCGCGCCGCGGTCTCGGCCATCGACCAGACGGTGCCGCTGTACCGTCATCTGCGCGTCGGCGGCCAGCTCGCCGCCGCCCGGGCGCTCAACCGCCAGTGGGACGCCGATCTCGCCGCGCAGCGCCTGTCCGCACTGGGCATCGCGGCATCGGCACGGGTCGGCAAGCTGTCCGGCGGCCAGCAGGCCCAGCTGGCCCTCACCATGGCGCTCGCCCGGCGTCCCCGGCTCCTGCTGCTGGACGAGCCGCTGGCCAGCCTCGACCCGCTGGCCCGGCAGGACGTGCTCGGCTGGCTCATGACCTGCGTGGCCGAAGACGGCCTGTCCGTGGTGTTCTCCTCACATGTCATCGCCGAACTGGAACGGATCGCTTCGTACCTGGTCGTGCTGTCGGCCGGCCGGATACAGGTGGCCGCGACCGTGGACAGCCTGCTCGACACGCACCTGGCGCTGACCGGCCCGGCCGATCAGGTCGATGAGCTGTACGACCAGGTCGAGATCGTCACGGCGCAACGCGCCGGGAGGCAGGCCCTGGTGCTGGCCAGGACCTGCGGAACGCCGCCCGGCTGGGCGGCCCGCCGGGTCACCATGGAGGAACTTGTGGTTGGCTACCTGCGGGAACCGGCCGCCCGCGTCGTACCTGAACCCGGTCTGGAGATTGTCCGATGACCGCTGTGATCGTGCTGCGGGCAACACGGGCCGCCTGGTACAAGCACCGGTTCTCGGTGGCCGGCATACCCGCCGTATTCCTGCTGGGCGCGCTGGCGCTATTCGCCGACGGCGTCGTTCAGCGGCACTGGCTCAGCGTGCATCACCTGAGCGGCTGCCTGGTGGCAGACGACACGACCGGCGGTAGCCGGTGCCAGAGCGCGGCATGGAATCCGTCCGGTATCCCCAGCGGGCCGCCAAACGTCATCGCGGTCGCAGTTCTGGCCCTGCCCGTCCTGGTCGGCCTGTTCGCCGGGGTGCCATGGGCGGCCAGGGAGTTCGAGAGCGGCGCGTTCCGGTTCACCTGGATGCAGAGCACCGGTCCGCGGCAGTGGCTGCTCGGCACGTTCGGCCCGCTTGCCCTGCTCGCCACGGTGAGCGCCGCGATATGCGGCGCGGCGGCGTACTGGTGGTATCAGATCGCGCAATGGCAGAACGGCACGTCGATCTGGGCGTGGCGGTGGAGCTCGTTCGAGCTGACCCCGCTCTCCATCGCGGGCTGGACCGTGCTGGCGATGGCGCTCGCCCTGCTCTGCGGCGTGCTCATCCGGCGAGTGCTGCCCGCCATGATCGCCTTCATCGTGGCGGTCGGGGCATGTGCTTACGTGTCCCAGACCTGGCTGCGCTCCTGGCTCTTCGGCATCGGAATGACAGTAAAGCAGGTCGGCTTCGGCACAACCGCTGGCTGGCCATCCAGCACCACCAGCTACGTCGCGCAGAGCTGGCTTCAGGCCCCCAGCGGGCAGCGGGTCAGCGGCCTGCCGGTGGTGAACAATCTGAATGCCTGGATAGCGCAGCATCACTACACATCCTGGGTCGCCTACCAGCCGCACAGCCACCTGATCTGGCTCGAGCTGGCCCGCAACGGCATCCTCATCACGGTCGCCGCCTTCGCCGTGCTCGCCTCGGTCTGGTGGCTCCGCGTCCGCCCAGCCGACTGAGCGGGAGACTCAGCAGCTAAAGTCCTCAAGCTCCATCAGCGGCGTCAGTCATGCTGGCTGCCGTAGGACCTTCCGGTGGGGCCGAGCGTAAGGCGGTCCTGGAGTTCCCGGTGACGGAACTGGAAGGCAGTTCCGGAAGCGCGAAGCAAGCCGGCGCCGTACGCCCAGGTGAGGAACCCGGCGAGACTGAGAGGCAGTTGCCTGCGGACAGCGAAGACGCCCGAAGCGAGGATGTAGCGCACCCATGCCCGTGACCAGACGGTGAGCCCGAATCCGAGCCCGATTGACAGCCAGTAGACGAGTCCGATGGTGAGCCAGAACCCAGGTGCCGTCTCAGCAGGTAGTGACGGTGGCTTCGTAAGCCAGCTGATGGTCCAGTCTCCTGCCGTGCCGGCCAGTCCGAGGCCGACGCCGCAGATGGCGCCGAAGGCGAGGTCTTGGCGGAGCGGTCCGTAGGGTGTCGCCGCTGCTGCGGCATGCGCGTTGAGGGCTGCGGTCAGGCCGGCGGCGAAGCCGGCGATGAGGGAGATGGCCAGGCCGGTGTTGAGCCCGAAGGCCAAGCCGATCCGGCCATTCGTAACGTACCCGGCTACGAGTCCTTCGACTAGGCCAATCGCCAGGCCCAGGCCTAGCCATGCGGAGAAGCGCCGGGCGAAGGCGAGCATCCCGCGTGGGGTTCGGATGACGCGGGTCACGAGACGGTGCGGTGCGGGACATGCGTCCCAGCCGGACCAGAAGACAGGGATGATGAGAAAAGAGAAGGCGATGCAGGCACCGATGCCGTTAATCTGCAGACCGTAGGGCTCACCGTGTCCGCCGAGGAATATGGCCCGGATGGCCCCAGTCCAGCCGACCGGGTCAAGCCCGGAGGTCTGGATGACGCCGATGCTCATGAAGACGAGGAAGGAGCCGACCGCGGCAGAGTAAGCGATATGCACAGCGCGGGTGTCGCGGCCGGCTAGGCGCCACAGTTCTCGCGGCGATATGTCAATGCCTGAGCGGCCGGCGGCCGCCTGGGCGGCCAGGTACCCGGCCAGCACCATCAGCCACCTGGTCACCTGCTGGGGAGAGTACGGCCGTGGATGAAGCCGGCCATGCCGGGTCCTGCGGGGATGGAGCGCGATGGCCGACTCGATGAAGCGGCTGAGCACCAACGCGGACAGGCGTGCGGACGCGTCGGGGCCTGTGACGCGCAGCAGGCCGCCGGGGTCTCCGCGGGCGCTGTAAACGGTGCAGGCGAGAGCGAGCCGCCATGGCGTGTCCAGCATGGTGGACAGCGCGCCGTCCGGGTGCTGGTCTAGCTCACGCAGCACTGGTTGCCAGGCAGTCCCCTCCTTGCGGGTCCGCAGCCGGCTGGTCAGATAGGAACCGATCTGATCGGCGGTCAGCGGCTGGATTGACACGCACTGAGCCTGATCCACGCCACCCAGCGTGCCCGGCAGTTCCCGGAGAGCGGAGTACCGGGCTGACCGGCAGGTCACCACGACCGGAGCGCGACGGCGGCCGTGCAGGTAGTCATCGTTCAGGGACCGCAGTACTGCCGTCGCCCGCGGATAAGCGCCATCCTCGGGGTCCATCTCGTCCAGTCCGTCCAGGATGGGAAGCACGAGCCGTTCGGCCACCAGCGATCCGGCCAACGGCAGCCGCAGCTGATATCTGGTGGCCAGCTGTCCGGCCAGCCATTCCTCAAACGGCTGGAGATCCGTCGGCCACGTCGAAAGGCTGAACCGGACCGGCACCAGGCCCACCAGGTCGGTAGCCACGGCTGACGGGTTCCTGTCCTGGATGTCGAGGAGCTGGACGAGCAACTCGACGGCGAGCACAGTCTTGCCCGAACCGGGCTCCCCCAAGATCACGAGCCGCCGGGAAGGGATGTCCTGGTAGTAGTCGAAGACCGCTTTCAGGTGGCCGGACTTCTGCCCGTCCTGAGACGCGGAGCACGCCAGCTCGTGTTCCGCATGGAACCGGACATCTACCTGCCTGGTGTCCGGATGGCCGGTGCCCAGCAGCCGTGCCAGCTGCTCGGATTCCGTCCGCAACACGGCTTTTGCCAGCTCACCGCGGGCTTGTTCCAGCATTTCGGGCGTGACTGGAGGTTGGCGCAATGCCTTGGCCACTAGCCGCGCAGACACGCCCAGCCCCGCAACCACCACCGACCACACCTGGGTCTGGGACACCAATCGGCCAAGCTGGGCATTGCTGGCCATAATCGCGCGCATCATGACGATAGCGCAGAAAATGACCAATCCAGCGCCTGCCGCCGCGAGGCACGCCCGGCCCCACCGCGACTCCCCGGACCACCATTCGCTCCAGTTCATCAGGCTCCACTATCTCATTCAGAGCCAGAAAGCGCACGCTCTAATCTCATTTAGACGATAGAAAGCCGGCAAATCGATGCCCGGAAAACAGCCTGAGAATCCATTTTAGGGAAATATCCGCAGATAACGGTATCTGGCCCCGCCGCCGGGCTTCCGCGGAAACGTCACGGACGCTCCTGGGGCGTCACAATGATTCGGACCACACCCTGACTGCGGCATGAAAGTGAATGGGCATTTTGCCCCGCGCTTCGGTTATGTCCGGTTTCCGGTGCCGGGAGGACGCGGAAGAAGAGGGCTCCGCGGAAGAAAGGGCGCCGGTTTCCGGCGCCTTTCTTTCCATCAGGCTCTGATCTTCCGCAGGATGGGCGTCGGGCCCTGTCCGCTAAATAGTGATATGCACAGTTTCCAAGGCGAGGCGGACCAAGGGAGCATCGGCCGGAATACCGATAAAACCTGCCTTATCCGCAAATGTCCACATATAGCCGCTATCGGCAGCAGCATCCGATCATTCCGCGCGGCTATCTCCGCCATCCCCGGCTCCGAGTCCACCGCCGACACCACCGCCCCACGGCGGACGGCCTCCCTGGCGACCACGCCCGGCCCGCACCCCACATCCAGTAGCCGCGTCCCGCCGCTCACCCCCGCGGCCGCCAGCAGCGGCCCGGCAGAGCCGGCCGTGAGCCGGGCGAATCCCCGCTCATACGCCCCGGCCCGGCCGGCCCACAGTTCGCGCTCGTAGGTATCGAAATCGGTCACCACACAACCAGCGTACGGAGACCGAGGACTAGGACAGGGTCAGGGCGACCTCGTCGATCTCCTCGCCTCGCGCTCGGGCGAAGACCCGGCCGCGGCCGGTGATCGTGAAGCCGCACTTCTCCAGCACCCGGATCGAGCCGGAGTTGTCCGCGGCCGCGTGCGCGTGCAGCGGGCGAGTGTGTTCCAGGCCGAGCAAGGCCGCCAGGGTCGCGGTAGCGACCCCGCGCCCCCAGTAGACGCGATCGACCCAGTAGGTGACCTCCCGCTCGCCCGGCGGGCCGAAGACCGCCGCGTGACCGGCCACCTCGCCGCCGGCCAGCACCGTGCGCACGATGACCGCCGGATCTGATCGCACCTTGCCCCAGTGCCTGTCGAAGGCAGCCCGGTCGTAGTGATAGCCGCGGGTGACCGCCGCCATGTGCTGGGCCCGCTCATCACTCAACTGCGCCCACAAGACCGGCAGATCACTGTCACGCATCTCCCGCAGGGTGACTTCCACGTCCGCTGCCCCCTTCCGGCACTCCGGCCAGAGCCTAGCTGTCCTGATCAATTGTGTTATCCGCAGCGGCCGCGGGGTGCCGGGTACCTCAGATAGGCTCGGTCGCTGTGCCTTACGTGCAGCTTCCCGCCGTGAATACCTACTATGAGCAGGCCGGGTCCGGGCCCGCGGTGGTGCTGCTGCACGGCGGCCTGTTCGGCGCCGAGTCCTGGTTCGCGCAGCGTGACGCGCTGGCCGCCGAGTTCGAGGTCTACCTGCCCGAGCGCCGGGGGCACGCGCATACGCCCGATGTCCCTGGCCCGCTTACCTACCAGGCCATGGCCGACGACACCGTGGCTTTCCTCGAGGCCGTGGTGCCGGGTCCGGCTCACCTGGTCGGCTGGAGCGACGGCGCGGTGGTCGGGGCCCTGGCCGCCGCCCAGCGACCTGACCTGGTAAACCGGCTGGTCCTTATCGGCCAGTACTTCAACCCCAGCGGCCAGGCGCCGGACGGCCTGGTGGAACTGATGTCGTCGCGGTGGCGGGAGGCGCCTCCGGCGTTCCTGCACGAGCACTACGACCGGGTCTCGCCGGACGGGCCCGGGCATTATCCCGTCTTCCTGGGCAAGATGCTCGACATGGTGACCCGGGAGCCGGACATCCCGCTGTCCGGGCTGGCCGCCATCACCGCCCAGACGCTCGTCCTGCAGGGCGACAAGGACGAGGTCCTGATCGGGCATAGCGCCGAGGTGGCCGCCGCGATCCCGGGCGGCCGCCTGGCGGTGCTGCCCGGAACGCACGCGCTCCCGATGGAGAGCCCGGATCTGGTCAACCAGTTGCTCATCTCGTTCCTGCGGGACGGGCCGCCCCACGCGGCCTGGGATTTCCGCGGCGCGCCGGATTAGGTCCAGGCGCATGGCGGGCAGCGCCGGACCGGGCGCGCTGTACGGTGAGTTGTCCGCGGACTGGACGCGGGACGCGCCGGTGGCGCTGATCTTGTTCCACGGCTACGGCGCGGACGAGCAGGATCTCGCCCCGCTCGGGCCGGTGCTCGCACCGGCCGTGCCGTGGGCAGCACTGCGCGCTCCCATCGAGCTGGCTCACGGCGGCTACGCATGGTTCCCGCTCGTCGCGCTTGGCGACCGGGATCCGGCCGGGGCCACCCACGCCGCCTGGCAATGGATCGACGCCCATCTGGCCCCGGACGCGAAGGTGGTCGCCGCCGGCTTCTCCCAGGGCGGCCTCATGGCGACCCAGCTACTGCGGACCCGCCCCGGGCGGGTCGCGGCCACGGTCGTGCTCTCCGGCTTCGTCCAGGCCGCGCCGCAGCCGGCCGACGAGCGGCTGGCCGCCGAGCGCCCGGCCGTGTTCTGGGGAAGAGGATCCAGAGACCCCATGATCAACGCCGACGCGATCGCGCGGACCGGCCAGTGGCTGGCCGCCCACTCGACCCTCACCGAGCGCGTCTATCCCGGTCTCGCGCACGGCATCGGCAACCAGGAAATCGCCGACGTCCGCGCCTTCCTCCGCGAGCGCACCGGGAGCGGCTTAGCCGCATTTTTACGGGCGGAGCGGGCTGTCAAGGTCTACGCGTTCCCGCTGCCGGGCACCACCGCCGTTCGCTGAAAAGGCCCTTATCACGAACGGCGGTGGTGCATCAGCCGGGCGAGATCAGCCGACCTGGCCGGCCGGCCGCACGCGCCGCACATCAACGCCGGTGGTTCGATCGTGCTGTCCAGCGGTGGCGCGGTGCAGCGGCCGATACCAGGCTGGACGGTGTCGGCGAGCATCCTGGGCGCGATCGAGGTGCTGGGCCGGGCGCTGGCCGTGGAGCTGGCGCCGATCCGGGTGAACGTGGTGCGGCCCGGGCTGGTGCGCACCGAGCTGTGGCGGGAGTTCCCGGCGCAGGTGCGGGACGAACTGTTCCGCACGCACGGCGGCGCGCTCATCTAGCCGGCGACTGTCAGTTGATGTCGAACTCGTTACCCTCGGGATCCCGCATGGCGGCCGCGTAGTGGTCGAGACCGTCCTCCGAGATGACCCTGACCAGGCTGGCGCCGAGCGCTTCCAGCCGCCGAGCCTCGGCGTCGACGAGCCGGCGCCTGGTCTGGATCGGATTCGCTCGCCCGCCGCTGACGGTGATGTCGAGGTGCAGCCGGTTCTTGAGCGTCTTCTTCTCCGGCACCACCTGGAACCAGATCCGAGGGCCCCGCCCGGCCGGATCGATGATGCAGTCACGGCCGAGGCCGAGTTCGTCCTCGCTCACGCCGACGGCGCGCCAGTAGTCGTCCCAGTTGTCATAGCCATCCGGCGGTGGCTCGAATTCATAGCCAAGCGCGGCCACCCAGAACCGCGCGAGCGGTTCCGGATCCGCGCAGTCGATCACCAGCTGGAACTTAGCGGTCATGATCCCTCCCAGCGCCGGGCGTTCTCGTCGTTCAGCGAACCGGGGCTCATCGGCAGCACGCAGAACAGCAGGCCGGCCGGGTCCCGCATCACCCACCAGGTCTGCACCTTCTGCACGCGCTCCGCGCCGAGTCGTTCGAGCCGGGCCACTTCGGCGTCCAGATCGTCGGTATGGATATCCAGGTGGACGCGCGGCGCGCCCGATTCCAGGCGCTGCATGAGCAACATCAGATCGTGCCCGCGCAGGAAGGCGCCGTGATATTCGGCGGAGTAGATCCCTGGCAGCTCCTGCCCCAGCGCGCCCTGCCAGAACGCCAGTTCCTGATCGTGCAGATCGGGCGGCGCGTCGATAACGACCTTCAGCAACCGGCTGTAATGAGTCATGACAGCCATCGTGTCATGACGAAGATCGCCTCCGGCCCAGCGGCTTCACGTTGCTGACGGATTGGTCAGGGAAGCGTCCGGGGCAGCCCGGACCGTGGCATCACGCTCGCGTTGAAGCCGGTGACCGCGGTGATGCGGTCGCCGGCGATGATGACGACAAGCAGTCCGCAGGCCCGGTAGATACCTGTATGCGGGTCGGCTACATCGCCCGGCGCAGCTAGAGTCAAAGGTCCGTGCTGCTGGGCTCGTAATCTCGTTGAGCGCTTCATTGACTCTCTGCGAAGATGTGGCCGGTGGGATGGGAGGCACTCGAGCAGTGGGGTGACGACGTCGATCCGGGCAACATCCGCATGACCGCGGATCGCGTCGCGATGATTGACGGGGACGAGTCGCACGTCGACGTCCCCGACCTCGACCTGGCGCTGCCGCACAACGCCGCCGGTCTCAGCGACGACGCGTATGACATCGCCGCGCAGGCGTACGCCGCATGGGAAGCCGCCGTCTGCTGGGACTCCAGCGGGAACGACCAGTTCGCCGTCAAGCGGCTCGCCGAGGTCCGCGCGATCTGAGCAGCAGCCAATCGGCAGAAGTGCCACTTCCAGCGCGTGATCCGCATCGGAGTAGTCCCCGGTCTCCCGCCGCACGCGGGAACGCTTTTTGCAATTGTCCGGAACGTCCCGCCGGGACTCTGACCGCGGCCACCCGGTCGTCAAGACGGACGGCAACAGCCGGACATGCCCGATTTGGTGGCATGTGAGTGTGGCTTAGCTGCGCGGCCTGATTGAATTGGCATGCCCGTGCTCCGGCTATGTCCGTTCCGGTGCCGGGAGGACATGGAAGGAAAGGGCTTCGCGGAAGAAAAGGCGCCGGTTTCCGGTGCCTTTCTTTCCACCAGGCTCTGATCTTCCGTAAAATGAGCGCTGCGCTGTCCGCTATATGGTGATATGCGCAATTTCCAGGCGAGGCCGCAAGGTCGACCGACAGTTGCCGACTACGGTCGAGCGGCCAGGACGACTGGCGACTGACGGGATACGATCTTGAATTCGCCTTGAATTCCGGATAACTGCCGGGATGGGATTTCGCTGCGTGTTAAATTGCCGCCGTACCGACTGCTTCGAGGTGGCCTCCTTGGACATGATGGCGCTGATCGGAACCGTGGCGGGAGTGGCCGGTACCGTAGCGACTGTTGTCGGGGCAAGGATCGCTTACCTGCAATTGCGGGTGGAGAGGGCGGGCAGCCGGGGCAAAGAACAGGCTGATCGTCTGGCTGAGCTGCTGGATAAGCCTGCTCTGTTCGCCCCCCGGGCACGTTACCTTGGCTTTGACGTGGACCTCATCGATCGTCGTGCGGAAATCGACGTGCTGCTAGGGCTCGCGCACGCGAAGTCCGTTATCGGGATCGAGGGAATCGCCGGATGCGGGAAGACTTCGCTGGCCGCTCATCTGTGCCGTCACATCGGCAGAGGGTGGGATATCCGCTGGGTGTTCTGTGACGAGCGGTCCGATGCACTGACCCTGGCCGTGCTGGCCAGGACGCTCGCTTCCGGGGTGGATTCGCCTGCTGCGGCGGCGGTGCTTGCCGCCGTGGCGCGCGGGTCCGATCCCGCGGAAACAGCGGATGCCGTCATCGGTCTTCTCGACCGGCGGCGCACGCTCCTGGTCCTGGACAACTTTCATGTGGTGAGCGACGCAGGCCTGCGCCAGATGCTCGAACGCCTGGAACATAGCGAGATCGCATCGGCGGTTATCCTCACCAGCCGGACGCGTCTTGGGTTCCTGCGCGCCCTTCCGCTGACGGAGCGGCTAGAGGTGCCGGGCCTAGGGTTGGATGACTCGCGGGTATTGCTCCGGCACCGGAATATATCGTTGCCGTACGAGACGGCCAGAAGCGTCTGGGAGCGGGCGGGGGACGGTAACCCGCTGGCGCTCATCTTGTTCGCCGGACGTGCCCGCGGCGACGATCCTGAGGAGGTTGCGTTGAGCCTGCCGGAAGATGCCGGGGACATGTCGGCGTGGATCGCGCTGGCCTATGAAGATCTGCCGGCCGAGACCCAGCGGGTCGCCACGATCATCGCCTTCGCTTACGAACCGGTGTCGCGCGGTGTGGTGCAGGCCGTCGCAGAGCCGCTGTCCGTGGATGGGCCGCTTACCGAACTCGAGTCCCGGTTCCTGATCAGGCAGATCGCGGGCCGGTTCGAGATGCATAACGCGGTGAGCCAATACATCGCCGCACGTACCAGCGAAGCCGAGCAAGACGACCTGGCATCCCGGTTCACTGGCTATTACCAGGCGCAGGCTCGGTCTGTGTTCCTCGAAGGTCTCGGCAACGATGAGCCATCGTACGGCCTTTTGTACCTAGAATCCTTCCCGGACTATTTCAATGCGACCGACCGGCATATACGGCTCGTGGATGATCTCCTTGAACGCCTCGCCGACAACAGCTACCCGCTTGCCCGGGGAGACAAGATCCTGGTCCTCGGATCAGGTGACGGAACCCATGACCCAGGATTCGCGAAGCATGGCCTGGATGTGACGAACCTCGAGATCCAGCCGGAGATTGCCGAACTCGGCAGGCGCAAGGCCGCCGCGCTTCCTGCGGAGATCAGGTACGTAGTTGCCGACATGACTAAACAGCTTCCAGCCGAAATCATTCCCGGCTCGATGGACGCCGTCTTTAATATCGGATCTTCCTTCGGTTACGAAGAGACGGATAGCGAAAACGCAATGGTTTTCCGTTCTGCGGCCCTCGCCCTCCGGGAGGGAGCACCTTTTGTATTCGAATATGTCAATGGCCCGCACTGGCAGAACAAAAGGGTGCAGCGCCAGGTAGATGTCACGGAACTCCCCACCGGATTCACTCGGACCGAGGTATCCATCGATAACCCGGAGGCCCGGACGTCAGTGACCATGATCAGCCTGCGACGCCCAGACGGCACCGCAGGCTGGTTCCGCCACTTCATGCACTACTATCGCGTGAACGAGGTCACAGCGATGATGGAGGACGCAGGGCTCCGGCCCGTGGCAGTTTATGACGCAAAGGGCGGCCGCGTCACTGGTGAGCCATTCGATAACGAGCAATCGGAGGCGATGGTCATAATCGCGGTCCCTGCGTAAACCGCCTCCCACCGGGCGGGTGAGGCGGACCTCTTCTTCCGCGAAACCGAGGGCCGCGTAGAAAGCGCGGGCGCCGGCATTGAACGCCCCGGTGTGCAGGGTAAGGTTCGCCAGGCCATGATCGCGTGCCCACGCCTCGGCCGCGCCGATCAGAGCCCGGCCGGTCCCCCGCCGGGACACCTGCCCGGCGACGGCGAGTTCGCCGATATAGCCATCACGCCCCCCGGTGAAGTGGCGGGCCGCCCGGATGCTGATGACGCCGGCGACCTCATCCCCGTCAGCGGCGACCAGGACGGCCCCCTCTCCGTTCGCCGCGGCGGCGAGCGAGTCTTCCAGCCAGCGGCGGCCCGCCGCAAGCGCCTCCCCGTGATCCCGCCACGGCGCGACCCCTTCGGCGAGCCTCGGCGCGAGGGCGAGGATTCCCGTCCTGTCAGTATCCGCCGCGGGCCGGATGCGGATGTTCCCGGTGCTCATTCCGCCACCATCTCACCGGCGTGCCCGGTAATTAAAGCGCCGGCATGCCGGTACAGCACCCGCGGCGGCGCACCGCTGGCGGCCGAGAACTGCTCGACGGTCACGGTCATCGGCCGTGCTTTACCGGCCGTGATCACCAGTGCGTCGGCTGGCTGGTCGGCGAGGTGGTAGGCACGCCGGACGGGCTGCTGGTGACGGTTGCGGTGGGAGCCGGGGTGGTGGGCATCGTCATGGACGGGGTGCTCGACGGCATCGTCATACCGGGCGTGCTCGCCATGCCGCTGGGAGAGGCAGAGGTGGGCGGCGCGGCCGATGGCGAGACGGGCGGGGTGCCGCCAGCCGTGGCGAAGCTGACGATGTCGGCGCAGAGCATGGGCCGGAAGTCCAGCGTCGGCGCGCCGCCCGCGAGGATCTGGTTCATCCCGCCCTGATGCAGGTTGAGATACCAGTTGCCGGGTCCGGGGACGCTCGTGACGCCGGTGACGACACGGGTCTGGTTGACGATGTTGCCGCTGGCGTCCGCGACGAAGTCGGCCAGCATGTACTTGACCGGCCCCTGGTTCCGGCAGCTGCCCAGGTGGATGTGTGCCGCGTGCGGTCCCGGGTTCAGCCCGGACGCCGTGACGGTGACGGTCACGGTCTGAGCGGAGGCGTTGTAGGTGAGGGCCGCCTGTCCGGCCGGCTGGCCGAGATTGACGCCGTTCGCCTCGGCCGTGACCGGGTGAAGGGCGTACGCCGAACGGCCCAGGGGATGGGTGGGCAGCACGCTGGACTCGGCGATCTCCTCCTGGGCCAGCGGGTCGGTGGCGGAGTCGCCGAGCCGGATGACGAACCGGCCGAAGGACGGCAGCGACGCGCCGCGGTCCACCGGACTAAGGGTGGCGTCGGCCCGGCCGGCCGAGTCAGCGTTCAGGGCCGGGAACTGTACCGCGCGTCCCCCCGGGGCTTCGATCGACACCTGGTGCGAGGAGCCTGGGGTCAGCCCGAACACGTCAACCTGCGCCTGAAGCTGGCCGGCGTCACGCTGGAGCCAGACCGTACCGGCCGGCATCGGCGAAAGGATGTACCGGCCCGGCCCGGTGCTGATCCCTCCGCCGGATCCCGAAGCCACCGAAGAACCCATAGAAGAACCCATAGAACCGGAACCGCCCAGCACCGCGGCGGCGGAGGCCGATGAGGTCGTGCCGGCGTCGCCGGGCTTGCTGCCCGCCGCCGGCGTATTGCTGGGACCGCACGCTGAGATCCCTGAACCAATGGCCACTATGGCGAGTGCGCCGCCCAGCAACTTCGTGTTTCTCATGCCAAGTTCCTTAACCAGTGAACGCGGATGTTCCGTCAGTAGTGGTGACGGCTGGCGGCGCGCGCCGGTTCGCCACCCGGGCACCCCGGTAAGGACCTCGAAAGAAGTGCTGCGCGTGCTGATGCGCTAGAAGACCTGGAAGGTGACGGTGGCGATGACGTTACCCAGGCGAACCTGTCTTACCCAGGTGCCTCTTTCGGTGCTCTTGAGCTTGACTATGAAGTTTTTGACGGTGAGGTTGCCATTCGCGTCGGTGTGCTGTCCGTAGTCGGCGTCGATCTCCCCGGTTTCGATGCCGTTGATGCTGGTTGACCACTTAACCTCGGTGTTGGGCGGTCCGGTGATGGTGTAGACGGGACAGCTGGTGCATGAGGGGATGGGGATGGCATTCGGGTTGAGGGCGGGCGGGGCGCCGGCGGGGAGGGGATTGAACACGTAGTAGATGGACCTGTCTGTGCTGACGCGCACCCGCACCGGCGGAGGTGCCTGCGCGGCGCTCGCCAGGATGTTCTCGAATTCCTGGGCGAGCGCCGGGTCGACGCTGGTGGTGAACGGTGTGTGGATGTGCCCGGTCAGGACCGGGGAGTTCAGCTCGTCGCGCAGCCGAGTGACCCGGTAGGCGATCTCGTTGGACAAGAACCCGCCGCCGCTGCCCTCGACCGCCGTGGCCGCGACGGTCGGGGTGTCGCTGGAAACCGGTCCGCTATCCCCCTGTGCCTGGTGCCGGATCTCCATAACCGGGTAGTGGACCATGGCTATCCCCGGGTTGGCGCTGGCGATGGCGTCGACCGGCAGGGTGCTCTCAGTGAACTGCGGGCCCGGAGCAAGGCCCGGCGGCTCCTCCGGGTGTGCTGGAGTGCCGGTCGTCGTCTCGCATACGTTATCGCCGGTGCCTGTCGCGTCGCGGTTGCGGCCGTTGTAGAACTCGAGATCGAAGATGCTGTCGCCTCCCTGGCTCACGGTGGTGATGAGATTCACCAGCTGCCCACTGGCTGGATCCAGGTAGGGCCGGAAGAAGTTCTCCACCAGGCCGCTATCGAAATCGGAATAGCGGACCGGGAAGATGACGGCGTGGACCTCGGCGGTGACCACGCCGTTTGGTCCGGCCAAGGTGCTGGTGCCGTCCAGCCGCAGCACCGACTGGCCGGAGGGGTTGGCGTTCATGATGTCGCTGCCTCCTCCGTTGCAGCCGAGGTCGAGCCCGAACGGGTCGAAACCAGAGATCAGCACCCGGGGGCCGGACGACGTGAAGTTCGCGCTGAGCATCCCGCGCGAGGCCAGCTCCAGCTGCTGCTGGGCCGCCGCCGTGTCGGGAGTGAAGGACGGCAGCCACTGCGTCAGCGCAAGGCTCATGCCGAGCCGGGCCCAGTACAGGGGACGGTCATCCCCGTTGGCTTCGCCTTTTTTGGCCGCGGTCACGGCGGCGTTCCACAAGGCCAGTCCGCGCTGCCGGGCAAAGTCAGCGGCCGGCCCGGTCAGGGTACACAGGCCCTGGCGGAACGAAACCAGCTGATCCTCCACCTCGGGAACACCGTTCATGATGGTGGTGGAGAACGGGACGCCGTCCGAGTCATGGGAATTGAGCCGGGCCTGTTCCGGATTGCCGGGGATGGCGAAGTCGCGGCAGGCAGCAGTCAGCCCGGAATCAAAAGCGCCGCTGCCATAGACGACATCGAGCGTATCGGTGCCCACACCGTCGCAGAGCAGGACTTCCACAGTCCCGTCGGTAGCGCAGTCACCCCAGACACTGCCGTCGGTCAGCACCGCCGCCACCTCGACTGCGGATTCTACTGCCCGCGCGCCATCGTAGAAGCGGACGCCGCTGTTGAACGTGCCGGTGCTGGTGTCCCCGTCGGCGCTGATCAACGTCCCGTCGCTGATGTCGTTGCCGTCGAAGATCTGCCCGTTGAAGTCAGGGCTGCGATCGATCAGGAAGGCCTCTGCCTCGAAGGCTACCGACGCATCGCAGGACACACTGCTCTGGTAGCTTACATCGACGAGCTGTTCCAGGTAATCGTCCTGGCCGACCGTGCTGGCCGGCGATCCGACACCGACCGCGCAGCCCGCTTCGTTCCCGCCCGGCCCCGGCTGGAATAGCGCCTGCAAGCCACGTGTGACCGTCCTGGCGGTACCGGGCGTGACGCGCATCGGCACCGTGACCGTGGCTGTCTTCGCCCGCTCCCGGCTGATCGCCCGGCTCCGCGCCGGCAGCGGTGCCTTGGGCTTGCCTTTCGCCAGTGCGGGCGGCGCGAAATGAACGCCCGCCCGGCGATGCGGGGCCACTCGGTGAACCTGAGCCGGGTGACTGGAGCTGCCCGCCCGCGTGGTGGCGCCAGCCGCGCCGACAACGTCAACCAGAAGACAAGCGACGACCACGGCAACAACGACCACGGCTCTGCTACGAGTCCGATTACGCACCATTACCTCCTCGGATGTGCCCATTGCCAGAGTCGGATCGAGGCGTCACAATCACGTCACAATGCCCTAGCAGTGCTGGCAAAGCCGGACGGCGGATATGGGATGTGCGCCTCGGGGAGCAGCGGATGTGGTTTGAGATCCTCGGGCCGATGCGCGTCACCGACCAGGACATGACGCTGTCGGTATCGGGGGTACGCCAGCGGACTGTGCTCGGTGCGTTGCTGGCGCACGCCAACCGGCCGGTGCCGGGCGAGCAGCTGGCCGAGATCGTGTGGGATGGCGGACCGCCTCCCGGCGCCGTGGCGACGCTGCGCACCTACGTGATGCGGTTGCGCCGCGGCCTCGGGTCACAGGGGGCATCGCGTATCGTGACCCGGGATGCGGGCTACCTCGTTGAGATCAGCGATGACGAGCTAGACGCCCGGGTCTTCGAGACGCTGTGTCACGACACCGGTACCGCCATCCGTGCCCATGCCTGGTCCGAAGCGGCGGTCACAGCGGCCCGGGCCCTGGCTCTGTGGCGCGGTACACCCCTGGTCGACGTGCTCAGCCAGAGGCTGCGAGACTCCTGGACACCGCACCTGGATCAGCACCGTCTCCAAGCCGTCGAATGGCATATCGAGGCGGAACTCCACCTCGATCGTCCTGAGCATCTGGTATCACAGCTACGAGACCTGATCACGCAGCATCCGCTGCGTGAACGCTTTCACGCTCAGCTCATGCTCGCGCTGGCCTGTTCCGGCCGCCAGGCCGAGGCCCTGGCCGCCTACCAGAACGCCCGCCAGGTACTGGTCGATCAGGTGGGCATCGAACCCGGACCCGAACTACGGAATCTTCAGGAACGCATCCTGGCCGGGGACGCCGGCCTGCTCGCATCACCACGCGACGGTACGCTACCCGGGCCCGTACCGGCCGCCGCAGCTGTTCCCCACCAGCTTCCGGCCGCGCCCCGGTTGTTCACCGGCCGCGCCAGTGAGCTGGCCCTCCTTACTGTCGCGCTGGACGGCCGGGCCGCGTCCAGCGCCACGCCTGTGATCTCCGCGATCGGCGGGGCCAGCGGCATCGGGAAGACCTGGCTGGCCCTGCACTGGGCGCATCAGAACCTGGACCGTTTTCCCGACGGGCAGCTTTATGTCAACCTGCGCGGCTTCGACCCCTCCGGACAACCCATGCCTGCCCAGACGGCGATACGGGGATTCCTCGATGCCCTGGGCGTCGACCCGGCCGCCGTCCCCGCCGACACGGCGGCCCAGGCCGGGCTGTATCGCAGCATCGTCGCCGGCAAGCGGATGCTGATCGTGGCCGATAACGCTCGCGAGGCGGACCAGGTGATCCCGCTGCTGCCTGGCAGCCCCGGCTGCGCCGTGCTAGTCACCAGCCGCCGGCGGCTCACCGGCCTGATCGCCGCACACGGCGCGATCCCGGTGGACGTGAACATGCTGGGAGAGGACGAGGCCCGCCAGGTACTAGTCCGCCATCTCGGCCAAGCCCGCGTCGCCGCCGAACCCGACGCAGTGGCGGAGCTGCTGGCCTGCTGCGGGGGCCTGCCACTGGCTCTAGGCATCGTGGCCGCTCGCGCCCTGGCCCGGCCCAGCCTGCCCCTGGCGACACTGGCTGACGAGCTGCGCGACACCACCGCACGGCTCGATGCGTTGGCTGCCGGCGACCTAGCCGCCAACACCCGAGCCGTCCTGTCCTGGTCCTACGACGCCCTGGACCTCGAGGCGGCCAGTACGCTCGGACTGCTCGCGCTGAGCCCGGGACCGGACATCGGCCTCCCGGCCGCCGCCAGCCTCACCGCCATGCCCAGCGGACGCGTGCGCACCGTCCTGCGCGAGCTAGAAGACGCCTACCTGCTCCAGCAGCACATCTCCGGCCGCTACCGCATGCACGACCTGATCCGCCTCTACGCCACCGAACGCGCCAGTCACGACCACACCCCGGCCGAATGGGAGGCCGCGTTGCGGCGGGTATGCGACTTTTACACCCACACTGCCTATACCGCCGACCGCCTCCTGGACCCCCACCGCCCGCCTATCAGGCTCGATCCGGCGGCAACCGGCACCTGCCCACTCGAACTGCCCGGCGAACAGGCTGCGCTGGCCTGGCTCGAGGACGAGCAACCCAGCCTGCTGGCTGCCCAGAGCACCGCCGCCACCCGCCACTGGCACCCCGTCGTGTGGCAGCTGGCCTGGACTCTGGATACCTTTCACCGCCGGCGGGCCCACCACCACGACGCGCTCGCGGCATGGCAGGCCGCGCTGAACGCGGCCGCCCACCTGCCAGACCCCACCACCCGAGCCGTAGCCCATCGCCGCCTCGCCTCTGCCCTCATCGACGTCGATCGCCTCAACGAGGCGATCGAGCACCTGTACCAGGCGCTCGCTCTGGCCGACGATCACCACGACCCCACTGACCAGGCCATAACCCACCGAGCGCTCGCGTGGGCCTGGGAGCGGCTGGGCGACGACCGGCAGGCTCTGCATCACGCCATCCGTGGTCTCGAGCTATATCAGGCCCTCGACCAGCCGGTCGGGGAAGCCCACGCACTCAATGCGGTGGGCTGGCTCGCCGCCCGCCTGGGCGACTACGACACCGCGCGCGCCAACTGCCAGACCGCGCTGACCCTGCACCGCCGCCATCACAGCCCCGACGGAGAGGCGGCTGCCCTCGACAGCCTGGGCTACGTCGAGCACCACACCGGCCACCACCGCCAGGCCATCCGCCTCTACCAGCAGGCCCTCACCGTGCTCCGCGGCCTCGGCGATACCTACGAAGCCGCCGGTGTTCTCGATCACCTCGGCGATCCCCACGTCGCCCTCGGCCAGTACGACCGGGCGCGCACCGCCTGGCAAGAAGCACAGGAGCTGTACCGGGCGCAACAACGCGACAGCGACGCCGAACGCCTCCAGCAACATCTTGAGACACTTCCCGCTTCACCCCCCGGATAAAGGACGGGTAACCGGTTCCTATGGCCGATGGACGGCAGTAGCGGCTGGATGGTGCCACGCTGGACGCAGCCGCGCCAGACACCGATGCTGTAGGCCAGATCGCCGAGCAGCCGGCCGGCCACGTAGCGGGCCGGGTCGAGCGGCGGACGCCGGTCGAGCCAGTCGAGCAGCGGCGGGGCCAGCACCAGCGCCGCGAGGGGTACGCGCAGCCGCCGCACCGCGATCGCCGCGGGCAGCGCGGCCGGCCACCAGGTGCGGGAGATCGCGCTGCCCAGCGGCCTGGCTGACGCCACGGTTCCCCCGCCCGCCAGCCGGGCCGCGAGCCGCCACGCGGTCCGCGGCGGGATGGCATCCCCCTGTCCCAGACGGCTCTGTCGCAGGCGGCGGGCCAGCAGGGCGGTCGCCGCGCCGGTGACTGCCGCCCCCGCGGCCGGACGGCCGGCGGCGACCGCGAGCCAGGCCAGCGCCGTCCAGCCCGATACGTACAGCGGCCGGACCGCGCCAGGATGCCGCTGCTCCAGCACCGCGGCGGATGTCCCGTAGTGCATGCGCCTGATGAACCAGGGCCGCAGCCGGGTGCGGTGCTGGTGCCCGACCGCGGCGGCCGGCTCGTACCGTGTGCGCCACCCCGACACGGCGATCCGCCAGACGAAGTCCACGTCCTCCCCCGCGCGGATGTCTTCGGCGAAGCCCGCGCCGAGTGCCGCCTTCCTGACCACCAGCGCCGCGGTCGGCACGTAGGAGATCCGGCTCCGCTGGCTGACCAGGCCGGCCCGCGGTCCCATGTCCAGGGTGGAAGCGGCCCCTTCGTACCGGCCAAGCCACGTCCGGCTCTGCGCGTGCGGCACGATCCGCGGCGCGACCGCGCCGACCGCCGGGTCGGCGAAGTGCGGCAGCAGCGTCTCCAGCCAGCCCGGGCGCGGTGCGCAGTCGGAATCGACGAACGCGACCAGCGCGGTGTCGGTGGCCTCGGCGCCCGTGTTCCGCGCCGCCCCCGGCCCGCCGTTCACCGGCCGGCGCATCACGCGCGCGCCCGCCGCCTCAGCCACGGCCGCGATCGCGGCCGGGTCGTCCGAGCCGTCGTCCACCACGACCACCGGCGGCTGCCCTGGGCCGGACAACGCCTCCAGGCAGGTGGCGAGCTGCGCGGCCCGGTCCCGGACCGGGATGACCACCGTGACATCGGCCGTGCCGAGGCCGGCAATCCCATCCCGGACGGGGTGCGCGATTCCCGCGTCGAGCAGGCGGCGCGCGAGCGCGCGAGCGTTGCGTGAACCGGATACCGGTTCACCGGCCCACCACGCGGCGACCAGCTTCGCGCCGGCCGGCGTGAGCCGGAACATGCGCACCGGCGAGCCCCCCACCAGCACCGAGCCTCCATTCACCAGGCGCGCGGCGGAATCGGACCGCAGCCGGAACCCCGCGGGGACCAGCTCAGGCAAGGGGATTCTCGTCACAGGCCCGCTGAGGAGGGCGACGGCCGATCGTCACCGGTACCCGGCGGTGCGAATGATCTCCCTCAGGACGCGGCCGGGAACTCGTATCCACGGCCGCCAGCGCGGCTTCGCCGTGGCCCTGAGCGCATTCCGGGTCCGGGCCGTCGAGCGGCAGGCCGGTGAAGAACTTCGCCGCCATGCACCCGCCCCGGCAGGAGTCGTAGAACCCGCAGGACCGGCACGCTCCCCCCGTCTGCGGCTGGCGCAGCGAAGCGAACAGCGGCGCGTCGCGCCAGACCGCCTCGAACCCGCCGGGCTGCCGGACGCTGCCGGCCAGGAAGTTCTCGTGAATGGCGAAGGGACAGGCGTACACGTCCCCCACCGGGTCGATGAGGCACACGACCCGCCCGGCACCGCACAGGTTCAGGCCCGGCAGCGGGCCGCCGTACGGCGACAGGTGGAAGAACGAGTCCCCGGTCAGCACCTGCTCACCCTGAGTACAGAGCCAGTCGTAGAGCTCTCGCTGCTGCTCGGCCGTGGGATGCAGCTCGTGCCAGACGTCGGCGCCGCGTCCCGACGGGCGCAGCCTGGTCAGCCGGAGCTGCGCGTCATGGTCGTCGGCCAGCTTTTTGAACATGTTCAACTGGGCAACGTTATGCCGGGTGACGACCACCGACAGCTTGAAGCCGCGGAATCCGGCCGCCTTCAGGTGCGCCATCGCCCGCAGCGCCATCTCGTGCGACCCCGGCCCGCGGACCGCGTCGTTGACGTCAGCGGTGGCTCCGTCCAGGGAGATCTGCACGTCGACATAGTTGCTGGCCGCCAGCCTGCGCGCCACCGCCGCGTCTATCCGCACGCCGTTGGTGGAGAATTTGACGCCGACCCGGTGCGCGGTCGAGTAGTCAACCAGGTGCCAGAAGTCGGGGCGCACCGTCGGCTCCCCGCCGCCGATGTTGACGTAGAACACCTGCATCCGCTGCAAGGTGCCGATGACCGCCTCGCACTCCATGGTGGTCAGCTCGCCCGGATCACGGCGGCCCGAACTGGACAGGCAGTGCACGCAGGCCAGGTTGCAGGCGTAGGTAAGTTCCCAGGTGAGGCAGATCGGTGCGGCGAGACCACGCTCGAACTGCTGGATCAGCCGGCTCGTCACGCCACCGTCCGTTCGTGGATCATGTTTGAATCAGCGAGCGCGGCGAGAGCGTTGGCATAGGCGGGAAGCTCGCCCTCACCCACCCCCGCGTGCCGGCAGGCGGCGCGGGCGCTCGGCTGGTCGGCGAGCGCGCGGACCACGGTCAGCACCGTGTGGTTTTTGAGGAAGGACAGCCGTCTGGTGCCGAAGTGATAGAGCAGGGCGCCGAACGGCTCGGGCCGGATCGCCACGCGCTCATCGAGCCGCCACGGACGATCCAGGTCGAACTCAGTAGACACCGCACATGCCGTCGATCGAGACCTCCTCGACCAGCAGCTCGTCGTCGGCGAGCGTCTCCTCATCCTCGTGGTCCTGAACCAGTGCCTGCTTCTCCACCTGCACCTCCCACGTATTGGCACTGAGTGCCACTGTGTATAGTGGCAGTTTAACGGCACTCAGTGCCACGGATCAAGGGATCCCGAGGTGGTGGTGGGCGGTGGAGCCGCGGCCCGAGGCCCAGGCCCATCCAGCGGGGCGCAGGCGCGTCACTTCCCGCGTGGAGCTGGAACAGATCGCGTTCGGGCTGTTCGACCGCAACGGCTTCGAGCAGACCACGGTCGATGACATCGCAGCCGCCGCCGGTATCGGACGGCGCACGTTCTTCCGCTATTTCTCTTCTAAGAACGACATCCCGTGGGGCATGTTCGAACGCGAGCTGGAACGGATGCGGGTCCGGCTCAAGGCCTGCCCGCCCGAGGTCCCGCTGATGGACGCCATCCGCGAGGCACTGGTCGACTTCAACCGGGTCGAGCCAGCGCAGATCCCCTGGCACCGCAGGCGGATGACGCTCATCCTGCGGGTCCCGGCGCTGCTCGCCCACTCCACGCTGCGGTTCGCCGCCTGGCGGGACGTGGTGGCGGAATTCGTCGGCGACCGCACCGGGCAGCGGCCGGACGCGCTGGCGCCGCAGGCCGTCGCGCACGCCGTCCTGGGCGTAGCGGTGGCGGCCTATGAGCAGTGGCTGGACGACGAGAACGCCGACCTGGGCACCCTGCTCGGCACCGCCATGCGCGAGCTGTCGTCGGCTTTCGGCCGACGAGCGGGAAACCCAGAGAACTCACGATGATATGACCGGACGACTGGCTGTGGTGACCGGCGCCGCGCGCGGCATGGGCGCCGCGGTTGCCCGCCGGCTGGCCGGCGATGGCTGGTCGCTGCTGCTGGTAGACGCGTGTGCGCCGCAGCCGCCGGTGCGGTATCCGATGCCGTCGCCGGAGGATCTGTCCGCGGTGACCGCTGACTGCCGCGCCGCGGGCGCCGCCTGGGTGGGCGAGCTGGTGGCGGACGTGGGAGACGGGGCGGTGCGCGACAAGGTCGCTCACGCGCTCGGCGGGCGCGTGCCATCGGCGGTGGTGACCGCGGCCGGGGTGATCCACGGGGCTCCGGCGTGGGGGGTGCCTGACGATGCCTTCGAGTTGCTGATCCGGGTGAACCTGTCCGGCGTCCGGCACCTGGCCGACGCCTGCGTGCCCGCGATGATCGAGGCGGGGACCGGCCGCTTCATAGCTGTTTCGTCGGCGGCGGCGCTGCGAGCCATGCCCCAGCTGGCCGCCTACTCGGCGGCCAAGGGAGCGGTGGTCGGCTACGTCCGCGCCCTGGCCGCCGACCTCGCCGGCACGGGAGTGACGGCCAACGTGGTCTGCCCGGGCTCCACCCGCGGTGCGATGCTGGAGGCCAGCGCGGCCGTCTACGGCCTGCCCGGCCAGGAGACGTTCGCGGCCCAGGCGCTGCTGCGCAGGCTGCTCTCCCCCGACGAGGTCGCCGCCGCGATCACCTGGCTGTGCGGCCCCGACGCCGCCGCGATCACCGGCGCCGTCATCCCCGTCGACGCCGGCCTTACCGCCTAGCGAGGCAGCTGCCACCCGGGCGCCTCGAAAGGACCATTTGAACGAACGGACGGTGGTGCATGACCCGGGACCCCTGCCCCGACCACGGGCCAGACGTCACCTAGTCCGTGAGCTGGCCGGCGACGTGACGGGCGATTTCGAATGCCGCGGTCGCGGCCGGCGAGGGGGCGTTGAGGACGTGCACCTGGCGCGGTGCGGTCCGGATGACGAAATCGTCGGCGAGCGCGCCGGAGCGGCTGAGGACCTGCGCGCGCACGCCTGCGCCGGTCCGGACGATGTCGGCTTCGGTGACAGCGGGGACGAGCCGGGCAACGCTGGCAGCGAACCTGGCAGCGGAGAGCGATCTCACCACCTCCGATACGCCAGCCCGGTAATGGCGCCGCGCGAAACGCCAGAAACCCGGATAAGAAAGCGTATCGGCCATGTCGCGGGCCGATACGTCGCGCCATCGGTAGCCTTCGCGGCGCATGGCCAGGACGGCATTGGGCCCGGCGTGTACCGAGCCGTCGATCATCCTGGTCAGGTGGACGCCCAGGAACGGGAATGCCGGATCGGGAACCGGATAGATCAGCCCCGTGACCAGCGCTGTCCTGGCCGCCCGGAGCTCGTAGTACTCGCCGCGGAACGGCACGATCTTGACGCCGGGATTCACTCCGGCGAGCCTGGCGATCCTGTCACTGTGCAGGCCGGCGCAGTTGACCAGGGCGTCACCACGAACCTCCAGCGAGCTGGCCTGGACGACGATCTCCGGACGGGGCCTGCCCGCCGTGCTGGTAATCCCGGTCACCCGCTGCCCGGTGTGCAGCGTGACCCCCGATGCCGCGAGATCAGCGGCAAGGCTCTCGCATACCGCGCGGTAGCTGATGATCGCGGTCGATTCGACGCGCAGCGCAGCCGCTGGGGCCACCTCGGGCTCGTACTCCCTTGCTTCCGCTGGAGTCACCATGCGCGCCGGGACGCCGTTGGCTTGCGCACGGTCCAGGAGAGCGCGGAGCGCAGGACGCTCGGCATCGTCGGTGGCCACGACCAGCTTGCCGCAGATATCGACGGGTATGCCGCGGTCCTTGGCGAACTCGATCATGGACCGGTTGCCCGCTACGCACATCCGCGCTTTCAGGCTACCGGGCTTGTAGTACAGCCCGGAATGGATCACCCCGCTGTTGTGGCCCGTCTGCTGCGATGCCCATGCGGCTTCCTTCTCGAGCACCGTCACGGAATGGCCGCGGCGCATCGCCAGCTCGCGTGCTACCGCCAGGCCGACTATCCCGCCGCCGATCACGATGACATGCCGCCTCATGCTGCTGCGGGTTCGGAGTTGCCGACCCAGCGCAGGCGGCTGTCGAGCTGCCCGGCCTGCCGCAGCGCCTCGATCCGCCGCAGCCGCTGGTAGCGCTCGCTGTCGAAGGCCTCCCGGGTCAGCCCGTGGCTGCGGTAGGCGTCCACGAGCTGGCCTACCCCGTCCCGCAGCGTCCACCGGGGCGAGAACTCCGGGACCTGCGCCGCGATCAGGTCGCAGGAGACCCGGTAGTTGCGCTTGTCCGCGGCCGAGTCGCCGGAGAAGACGATCTCGCTGCCCGGCACCAGGTCCGTCACGATCTGCGCCACCTCGATGATCCGGTAATTCTCCGTGGTCTGCCCGACGTTGTATGCCGTCGCATGCATGCGCTCCCGTGGGACTTCCAGCAGCGCGACGAAGGCGGCTGCGATGTCGGCCACGTGCACCAATGGCCGCCAGGCCTGGCCGTCGGACCGCAGCCGCACCTGGCCGGACAGCAGCGCGTTCGCGACCAGGTCGTTCACGACCAGGTCACCGCGCAGGCGCGGCGAGTAGCCGTAGGCCGTGGCGTTGCGCAGGAACACCGGCGAGAAACCCTCCTCCGCGAGTTCCAGCAAAGCGCGTTCTGCTCGTATCTTCGATTCGCCATAGGCAGTGACCGGCGCGAAACCGGCGCTTTCGGTAAGCGGCTTATCGTCAGGGCCCGCGCCATACAGCGAGCATGATGAGGAGAACAGAAAGCGCGCGACGCCAGCCTGCCGGGCGGCCCGCGCCAGCGCCACCGTTGACCGGTAGTTGATGTCGTAGGTCAGCTCGGGGTCGAGATTTCCTACTGGGTCATTGCTGAGGGCAGCCAGGTGTATCACGGCGTCATGACCCTGGCAGTCCATGGCTTGGACGTCGCGCAGGTCGGTGCGCGCAGTGGGCACCGGCGCGGGTGCCGGGCCCAGCAGGCACGGGGCGAACAGGCCGGTGTCGAGCCCGGTCACTTCGTGGCCCGCCTCCTGTAGCAGCGGTACCAGGACCGTGCCGATGTACCCTTCGTGGCCGGTGACGAGAACACGCATTGAACTCTCCTCCGATTGGTCGATCAGCTGGTCAGTGCCGCGCCGGATTGGCCTGAGCCAGCGGCCGCGGCGGCCCAGACGTGGCTGGCCAGGCTGGCGTAAGCGGTGATCTGGTCATCCATGGTGGCGGCGAGCGCGTCTGGGCCGTCCGGTTCCGCCCGGTACCAGCCGGCACACGCCCGCAGCGCGCGAGACAGGTCCCAGACGGGGCGCCAGCCAAGGTCGGCCTGCGCGGCGGCGTAGCCGAGTTCCAGCCGGTCACCCGCACCCCCGCCGCCGGTACGGACGGGCCAGCCGGGTAGGCCATAAGCGGCGAGGAAGCCGCCGACGAGGTCCCGCACCGACATGCCGGTGGCGGGCTGGCCGCAACCGAACTCATACCGGCGGCGCGGGACGGGTCCGGCCCACAGGCGGGCGGCCAGGGTGAGCACACCGCTCACCCCGTCCAAGACGTGCTGCCAGGGACGCACGGCCTCGGGCGCGGCCAGGACCACCGGCTGCTCGTCCTGGATGGCTCGAACCACGTCCGCGAGCAGCCGCCCCTCTGCCCAGTCCCCGCCGATCATCACACCCGGGCGGGCCAGGCCGAGCCGCAGCGGCTCGGCGCGTCCGGCGGCCTGCTGGGTGCGGCCATGCGCGTAGGCGGCCACACAGGCTTCCATCGCGAGCTTGGACGCCGGGTACGGCCCGAGGTCGAGGTCGTCATCCAGGTGTGCGACGGCAGGCGTGCCGGTGACGACGGCGCACCGGACCGATGCCTGCCGGGTCGCCGCGTCGAGCACCGAGACGGTGCCAGCGACGTTGCTGCGGAACGTGGCGGCCGGGGAGCGGAATCCGGCCGCCACGACCGTGCTCCCGGCCAGGTGCAGGACGATCTCCGGCCGGAAGGCGGCCATCGCCGCCGCCACCGGCCCCGCGTCGGCGACGTCCCCCGCGAAGGCCCGGATCCGCCCGTCCAGCGATGGCGCCGCCGTCCGCTGCCCCCGGCTGAAACCGGCCACCTCCGCGCCGAGCGCACGGAGCCAGCGCACCGCCCAGCTTCCGAGGAACCCGGTATGGCCGGTCACTAGAACCCGGCGGCCGGCGTAGCCGCCGCCGAATAGCTCATCAGCCAACGCTGGTCCCGAACCACTCTGGCAGGTAATCGCGGACGGCGCTCAACGGCGGCGCCTTCCTGTCCCGCTCCGATAGCACCGGATTGCCGAGCGGCCAGGTGATGCCGAGCAAGGGGTCGTCCCAGGCGATGGTCACATCCAGCGACTTGTCGTAGGGAGCGTCCACCTTGTAGCAGACGTCCGCGGTCTCGCTGAGCACCTGGAAGCCGTGCGCGCAACCCGCCGGAATCCGGACCTGGAGGTGCTCCTCGTCGTCGAGCACGAAGCTGCGCCACTGAAGGAAGGTGGGCGAACCGGGCCGCAGGTCGACCACGACGTCGAAGACCCGGCCGTGGGCCACCCGGACCAGCTTGGCCTCGCTGAGCTCGGCGCGTGTGTGCAGGCCGCGCAGCACACCATGGCGGGAGCGGGAGTGATTCTCCTGGACCAGGGCAGTCTGGTGGATGCCCGCGGTCATGTATTCGTCGGCGGAAAAGGACCGCATGAACCATCCCCGGTCATCCGCCACCGGATGCGGGCGTATGGTCAGCAGTCCTGGCACGTCGGTGCCGCTGATGTGGAACTGGCTCATTTCGTCTCCTCCGATCGTCAAGGTGCCGTTGCGGGAGTTGCCGTGGCGGCGGGCAGTCCGGCCTTGCTGCCGAACAGGTCCACGATCAGCTGGTACCGGTCAGGTGCCGTCAGCTCGTCCATTTCCGCGTCCGTCGGCCTGCGTTCGTAAAGCTCCAGGTAGCCGAGGATCCACCACATCCAGACCGAGTTCACCGCGCCCCACAAGGACGCCATGATGACCAGCCAGGAGTGGTTTCCCGAGGCGAACAGGTCCAGGCCATCCCCCACCCCCGCCAGAGACGTGAGCCCGAGCAGCCACAACACGGCCTTCACCAGGGTCCGTTCGCGATGCGGCGCGTCCTTGCGGGCCGCGCTGTGCCGACGAGCCCTGCGCAGCAGGCCGGGCAGCGCGCTGACCTGCGCGACCAGATTGGCGAGGCTGTACGCGTCACTGTGCAGGAAGTGATAAGTGCCCCTGCTGTAGACGGCGACCATCGTGAACGAGACCACGAAGTAGCCGACGAAGGCCAGCCCGTAGATGGCGAACGGCACCTTCACCGGGGAGGCCATCGCGAAGATCGTGAGGGCTGGCAGCAGGAAATGGATCAGCCGCTGCACGCCCCCTAGATGCGACAACGTCGAATCGAGGTAGCTCAGCCGCTGGCTCAGCGTCAGGCCCCGGCGCCGCACCGGCGAATCGGAGCTGCGCAGCAGCAGGGTGAGAGCGCCGAGGGCCCAGCGCCGGCGCTGCTGGTAGAACTCCTTCAGGCTCTGCGCCTCCAGGCCGAAGGCCAGCGGCTCGGGCAGGAATACTGAGCGCCAGCCCTTCGCGTGCATGCGCAGCGACGTGTGGATGTCCTCTGTCACGGTGCCGGTGGCGAATCCCCCGACGTCGTCGAGGGCGGCACGCCGCAGTACCGCGCTCGTGCCAACGTAGATGCTGGCGTTGTATCCGTTCTTGGCTGGCAGGATAGTTTTATAGAAGACGTTGCTCTCCGACCACTTGGCCTGTTTGCCATAGGCCCGCCGGAAAAGCAGCGTCTTTGTGTTGTGGAATGATTGCGGGGTTTGCACGAACGCCACTGATGGATCGTCGAAGTAGCCGAGCGTGCGCTCGAGAAACTCCGGCAGCGCCATGTGGTCGGCGTCCATGGTGAGGACGAAATCAGCGTCGGTAAAGGCCAGGCCGTTGTTGAGGTTGCCGGCCTTGCCGTGCGCGTTGGAGTTGCGGGCGTGATAAGCCGCACCGAGCCGGGTGGCCATTGCCCGGACCTCAGACCGGTCGGAGTTGCCCAGGACGAGCACCTTCCTGATCCCGCGCACCTGTAGCGCCGCGACGACCGTGGGCTCGATGACCGAGACCGGCTCGGTATGGGTGGGGATGAGGCAGTCGACGACCCGTGCGGAGAGGTCGGTGGGCCGGTGCACCGGCACGTAGAGGTACCGGGTGAACCCCAGGAAGAAGATGAACATCATCGCGGCGAAAAGGTCCGCCGCCAGCGCCAGCGGCCCGAGCCAGGCGTGCCAGTTCACGATCGTGCACCGCCATGCGATGAACGGGAGCAGGACGGCCAGATACAGGTAGTAGCTCAGGGCGACGACGCGCGGCTCGCGACGTCGCTCGAAATGGACCCGGCATGGCTGCCCACCGCTCATGCTGGCACTTTCCATGGAGCCTTGCCCGAATCCCACTCGCCGCGCGCGAGCGCGAGTTCCTTCGGCGTGTCCACTGGCTGCCAGTAACGGTCATGCCGGTATGCCATAAGCTCGCCGTCGGCTGCCAGCTCGCGGATCGGGTCTTCTTCGAACATCACGTCCCTGTCGGCCGGTATGTAGCGCTCCACGGCCGCCTTCTCAAGCACGAAGAAGCCGATGCTGACCAGCCCTCGCTGAGCCTGCGGCTCTTCGCCGGACCGCTTCTCGTCAAAGCGCGACACCCGATGCTCATCGGTGATGGCGAGGTGACCGAATCTGGCGGGCGGCACTGCGGCGGTCACCGTGGCCAGGCGGCCATGAGCCTGGTGGAAGGCGAGAAGCGCGGCGACGTCCACATCGGCAAGCACGTCGCCATAAGCAACGATGATCGGCCAGCGGTGCACCAGCCGGGCGGCGGCGCGCAGGCGGGTGCCAGTGCCCGCGTGCTCACCGGTATCCGCGCAGGTGACTTCCCAGCCTTCCTCGGGGAAGCTACCGTGCACCTCGACGGAGGGACGCCGGCCGAGCCGGATCGTGAAGTCCCCCGCGTACGCCTGGAACTGGAGAAAGTAATCCTTAACCACCTGCCCCAGATGGCCGACAGCCAGGACGAACTCATCGGTACCGCCCACCGCGATGGTTCGCATGATGTGTGTCAGCAATGGCGTGCCGCCGACCGTCAGCATCGGTTTCGGCACTGCGGTGGTAAGTTCCCCCATGCGCTGCCCGGCACCGCCGCACAGCACTATCGCGGGCGGAGCTTTCAGCCCCGGTGAGCGGCTGCCCTCGATGACGGCAGCCGAGCCTGTTATGGCACTAGCAGCTGAGCTTGTTATGGCACTAGAGGCTGTGCTGGCCACCGCCCGCTCGGTGGTCAGCGCCACTCCGCAGGACATGTTTTCCCGCAGTCCGCGCATGTTAATTCTCCCTTGGCTCAATAGCGATTCGCTTCCCCGTTCGCTGACCTGGCCGGATGAATCCGGACCGGCCAGGAATGCCGCCGGCTAAGGAGTTCCCCGATGAACTTGCCCCCGGCGGCCGCTGGCCCCGCTGCCATCCGCCATGCCTGGCGGTGCCGGCCGACATGCGGTAAGCGCTTACCGCATCGCGTTCAAGAGTGCCATCCGCAGAAGACTTTTGTCAAGTTATTACATTAGAAGATCTTGATTGCGGGTTTTGGTTGTAAATTATTAGCCTCTGATCTGTTTCGGCAGTCGAAATATCTGATTAACTTGACGTACAGGGGCTGGGGGCGGATCATACGCGTATGCTGCCGGTAAGGCCTAAGGGGAGGCCAGGGGCTCGTATCGAAGGGGGGACACCCGCAGAACTCGGGAGGCTCGGCAAGTCCGACCGGATCGTCGCACAGTGCCTGCTGCGACGTGGCCCAGTTGCGCAAGCCGTGCTGGTGGCCGCCACCGGGCTGTCACGGCCGACTGTCACGGCGGCGCTGGCGAGGCTGACCGGCTGTGGCCTGGCCGAGATGATGCCTGGGCAGGATGACGCCGCTCCTGCCACGGGACGCCGCGCCCACCGCTACCGCCTTACCGCCCGGGCTGGCCACGCGGTCGGCGTCGACATCGGGCGCCGGCACATCAACATCGTCATTATGGACGCGGGCCACCGGCAGATCATCAGGCTGGACAGCAAGGTCAGCGCGGACGCCGATCAGGATCCGTGGCCGGTCCTCAAGCAGGCCGCGGACCAGGTCCAGGTAGCCCTGGAGCAAGCGGCCGATGTCTCATCCGTGCTGGGAATCGCATTCGGGCTGCCGGTGCCCCTGACCCGTGACGGGCTAGTCGCCAGCGGCACGCTGCTACCGGCGTGGATGCAGGTCAACCCGCGGCGTGAACTGGCCGCTCTGCTGCCCGGCTTCGCCGTGCACGTGGGAAATGAGGCCGCCCTGGGCGCTCTCGGCGAGTACACCTTCGGCTGGGGGGAGGGAAAGCGGGACCTCACCTATGTGAAGCTGGGCACCGGTATCGGCGGCGGAATGGTCCTTGGCGGTCGCCTGCACCGCAGCAGCGGCGGACCCACGATGGAGATCGGCCATATCACGGTGGACTACCAGGGGCGGCGCTGTCCATGCGGCAACCGCGGCTGCCTCGAACGTTACGTCGGTGGCCGGGAACTGCTCGCGAGTGCACGCAAGGATGACCTGGAAATCGAAGACATCCCGAGCCTCGTCTGGCGGGCACGCTCCGGCGATGCCGCGTGCCGCCGTATCATCCATGAAGCCGCATCGCTGATCGGCGTCGCTATCGGCACTCTCGCCAACCTCAGCGGCCCGGAACTGATCGTTCTCGGCGGCAGCCTCAGCGCCGCCGGTGACCTGCTGTCCCAGCCGCTCCGCGCCGCCGTGGACCAGACGGCTTTCGCGGCCGTCACTAGCAGCATGTCCATTGAGATCGCCCGCCTGAGCCAGTGGGCGTCAGCATGCGGAGCAACTGCCCTGGTTTTCGACCATTTCACCGAATCGCAGAGCTGAGATGGCAATGTGCCACCGCGTCGCCGGTCACCGGCAGAGGCAAATCCGAATGCGAACTCAGGCCGCCGTGCAAGCGATAACGACGCAGGTTGCCATTGCTCGTAGCGGCCGGAGGTCACGCTGGTCGCAGGTGTTCGGCGTCCGGTCTGCACCGAACACCGAACACTTGTTATTCTGTCCTCGTGACGCCAGAAGAGGCCGACTTCGTGGACGTCTTCACCGGGCTGGTGGAGCGTATCGGCCTGCCTGTCATCGGACAAGGCCGACAAGGCCAGCTAGATGCACCTGACCTGGTGATGCTGGACAATGATGGCCGACGCATACTTGTCCAGCTTAAGAGAGTACCGGCGGCTACACCGTCGCATGTCTCTCGCCTTCTGGCGCAGCAGGATCGGCCGGGACGACCTGGTGTGCTGCATGTGCTTGTCGCAGACAGGATTCCCGAGGCGGCTCGAGCGGAGCTGGCAAGTCATGGCTGGGGCTGGCTTGACTTGCGCGGGCATCTGCATCTGGCTGGGCAGGGCTTGTTCGTGGACATCAATGCGCCGCCGATGAAGGACAGGAGTGAGCGTACTGGTGCGTTCTCCGGCCCTGCCGGATTGGAGGTCGCATGCTCCCTTCTCCTGGATCCTGGCGTCCGGCACGGCGTCCGGGATCTCGCCCGTACCGTCGGCAGGTCGCCGAGCACGGTCTCCGAGGTGCTCAGCGCGCTACGCAAGGAGGGGCTTATCGGGACCGACGGCCTTTCCGTTCTCCCGGATTTGTTCTGGGAGACGGCTAGCGCCTGGGTCTCCCGCGAAGTTGCCCTAGCGGATCTGCCGCGGCCCGGCACTGGATCGGTGAACGCTGCGCTGCAGCTCGGGTTCGATGATGTTGCGGCGCGGCCCGGCTGGGCGCTTACAGGCACGCTCGCCGCTGCGACGTACGGAGCTCCGGTCGCAGCGCGATCAGAGCATCCACCGGAGTTCTATGTACCTAGCCAGGAAACGTTCCGGCGGGCCATGCGGCTGCTGAGCGTAGCACCGGATCCTGCGCACCGGCGAGCAAGCATTCGCGTCGCCCCTGTTCCGGCCGTCTGCCGACAGCGGATCGATCCCGTTACCTGGCAGCAGGACCCAGAGGCGTGGGCGTTCACCAGCGAGCACTGGCCACTGGCGAACCCCCTTTTCGTCGCCCTCGACCTAGCGCGTGACCCGGGACGTGGTCGCGAGATCCTCGGCGGCTGGCAGCCGCCGCGGCCGTGGCGGAGAGTCTGGTGAGCGGCTGTGACACAGGCACCTGTCGTAGACCTGACCGGGAAGTCGATGCTCGCCATTGTCCAGGCGATTCCCGAGCTTGAGGCCAGGGCAGGCCGCAAGGCAGTTGTCATCGGCGGGCTAGCCGTCCTGTGCCGCCTCGGCACGGCATACCGGGCTACCGGCGACCTTGACACCGCAAGCCGCCGCGCAGCCGGAGAGCCGCCCCAGCTTGATGTCCTGCTCAAGTCCGGAGGGTCACGAGCCGGACCCGCCGGTGTATGGATTCCCACCCCGTCAGGCATGGTCCAGGTTGACATCATCGAAATCACAGATGCCGAGCTGAGCCAGCTTCCGGAGGACCAGACCGACCGGCTTGCCGTGCTCTCTCATGCCTGGGCTATCGAAACCGCCACGCCGTTGAGAATCCGTGCCGCTGCTCCGCTGCCGGAGGCAAGCACCGAGGTACTCGCAAGCATCGCCGAGCCTGGCCCGCTGATCGCCATGAAACTCCAGTCAATCATGAACCGGCCGGCGGACAAGGAGCGAACGGATCTACTGGACATCATCCGGCTCACCCTAGACCGAGATGCGGGCCCCTCGGCGCTCGCGCAGTTGCGTAATGCCACCCCGCAACTTGCGGCAGATGCGCGCCTTCACGCGAGCCGATGGTTCGCTGACCTCAAGGACCATTCACTCCGCCGGGTCCGTGAACTCCCCGAAGGCTCAGACGTTGATGCAGACGCCGTGCAACTAGTCGGCGAACTACTCCTGGCAGAGCTGGACAGGCCCGACCACTGATACCACAGCCCGGACTATTGTCCCAGGTCATCATGGGTATCTGCGAGTGCCGCCAGTAGCCAAAATGCAAACGATAATGACACAGCTGGCCCGCAGCTATAGTTTTCGGAGGCGAGACGCCCGGGCCCATTGTGACTTGCGGGACCCGTGAGCAGACGCGGCCTGTGCGGGCAATCCCGTGGTTGTCGCACCGCGGGGCACCCTCAGGCCAATGGAACCCGCCCGCGTGAGGCCTCGCCCTGCAACCGGCGACGCTGGGAAATTAGGAGGACAACGAACATGATGCCTCCAGCTATCGCAGCAATCATTCCCGCGAGCCCGAACCACTTGCTAACCGGACCACCACTGAAGAAGCCGAGCAGTCCGCCGACGGCCCCGGCCAGGAACCCAGCAGCGATGACTAGGTATTGACCGCGCGGCAGTGAGCTCGGCCGTCCTGGTCCCTCGGGCGCAGCAGGCCCGGCGTTCCTCATAGCCGCGAACTACCCCGATGCATTTGGGCAAACGCCTTCAGTCGGGTCCGGGCGCCGAATACCATCCGGCTCCTTCTGGGCCGGGATCTTCATCCACCGTGATGCCGTGTCCGGAGCAGTGGACACAGATGCCGCATAGTTCAAGGTCCAGATGTTACTGGCACAGCTGCCATGCAGCTTCGGTGTCGAGGAGCGGGGTGTCCGAGCCTACCGAGGCTTGCGGGCCCGTGACAGACGCGCTCCATGCATCCAACCCCGTGGTTGCCGCATCCACAGGTGCCCAATCCCATGGTTGTCACATCCACGGGTTAGGTTAGGCGTGCGGATACCTGGAAGCCAAAAAGGACAATCCGGCGGTCTTCCCAGGCCAGCGACATATATGCAAATGCAGCCATGCTCCACGGTGCCAATCATAACGACACACGTTATTCATCTGGCTCCTTCGAAAAGGAGTCCAGATGCACGACCACGACCAGGACAACGACGGCAAATTCCCCGACGAGACGCCGGTCGAAGTCCGCTACCCGCGTTCGAAACAAGAGGAGCAGGGCGACCGCGAGCAGTGGCCGTGGCTGCCGGGAACAATCCTAGAGCAGTGCGGCCCGGACGAATGGTACGTGTGCTTGGAGGTCCGCGAACTGGCCGTCCTGCGGGACGGACGGCGGGCACCGCGCGGGACCGCCAGCCGCAATCTCTATTACCCGTGCTGTTACCGCGAAAGCTCGGAGATCCGTCCGCGCTCCATGTCTGCCTGTCCGGCCACGGGGACACGGCGGGGGGCGGGCCGGTGACCGGGGACAAGGTGATCCGCTTCGCGACAGCGGCCGTAGTCTGTGCCGTGGCCGCCTTCGCGGCGGTGGTCAGCTACTCGCATATCTACGGGCTGGGCCGTGCACATGGTCAGGATGGCACGGCGGCCCGGCTGCTGCCGCTGAGCGTGGACGGCCTGATCGTGGCCGCCTCGCTCGTGCTGCTGCACGAGGCGCGTAACGACCGTGATGCGCCAGAGCTGGCCCGTTTCATGCTGTGGCTCGGCATCGCTGCGACGGTCGGCGCGAACATCGCCTTCGGAGCGCAGTACGGGCTGCTCGGCGCGCTGATCTCGGCCTGGCCCGCGGTGGCGTTCATCGGCTCGGTGGAGATCGCGACGCAGCAGGTGAGGCGAGCCCGCGCGCCACGCGGGGCCACCACAGTGCCGGAGGTGCCACAGGTGCCAGGGAATGTGGAGCAGGCGGTCCGGGCAGCGTATGCAGCGTCGGTCGCGGCCGGGCGGCCGCTGAGCCAGCGGGCCATAGCCGAACGGTTCGGGCTGTCCCGGCGCAAGGTGAGCCAGCTCATTACCGCCATCACCATCGAGGGCAATGGGCACTCCCCGGCCGGGCAGGAGGCGGCATGAACCGGTACGGCGCGACGGTGATGCGGCAGTGGGCACGTTTGCTGCCGGAGGTCTACGCGGAGATCAGGAACCCCAGCGTCTTCTTCGGCGTCCTGGGCGAGCAGATCGCCCAGCGGATCGATGAACTGGCCGACGAGCTGGCCGGCGACGACATGCCCGGCGAGGGATACCTCGCCAAGGTCGGACGGCTGACCGCCGCCCGCTGCCGGGCCGAAGAAATGGTCATGCACGACTACGGCCTGCTCCCGCCAGACGGCGAGGACGACGGGGACGAGGACAGCGTGCTGACCGCGGCCGGGGAACGGCCGGTGGCTGTGGACCGCGACCACCCATCGTGGGCGGAGGTAGATGCCGAACAGCGCGAACGGGTCGGTGATCCGGCCGCCGAGGAGGGCCGGTCATGACCGCGCTCGCGAACAGCTCAGTGTTCTGGGATCGGGCTGCTGGCCAGCCTGGCGGCCTTGTACGTCCTGCCCACCCTGATCGCCGTGATCAGCAGGTCGAGAACATCCCGCTGGTGATGTTCTTGAACTGCTTCCCGATTGCCTGGCCAGCCGTGCTGCTCCTCGCCTGCATGATGCCGCGCAAAGAACCTTGGTAGCACCGTGCCACCTCGGCCGGAGTCCCGTCACCTTCCGGGACTCCGGTTTGCATTCCCGCGACCAGCATCAGTCAATCGTCCAGAGATTACGTGGGCACGTGCAAGGCGGGCGGTAACAAAGTCATTCCGACATACCACGATCCGTTAACGCTTGCACTCCTCCGGGACGGCTGGCGCGTCGGATGAAGCATGCCCAGGAGGGCCTCCAGTGGACCGCCGGTCGGGGGTTAAGCAAAAAGCCCTGGCGGATTCCGCCCGGGCTCTATCTACCTTTGCTTCGTCCGCCGAGGGTGCTGCCATCTCGCTGACGCCTCCAGCACGGCCGGCACATCCTCCGGGCGAGCCTTCTTGAGGGCCTGCCATCCGAGGAATAACCGCGCGGGCTCGAACTTTCCCACAAGACCGATAGCTAACGATATTATCGATAATAGGTATAAGTGCATAATAGACTCCTAAAGTCTACAGAATTATCGTTCGACTCTAACATATAAGAAATCGACTCTATTAACACTAGTATACCATATCCATCAAGATGATTTTCGTCACGCCAGGTTCAGCCGTCCCCTCCCAGGTTCCGGAACGAACCGGACCGGAAGACGAGGCGGGGGCCCGTCCCGGACCCCGCTACCATCCCTGCCGCCCAGGCAGGGGCTCCGGTCCGCTTCTTGCTGTGTTACTGAACCGGTCAGCCTTCCCTGGAACCCTCGCGCAGGCTACGCACCTTGGCGTCTAGCTCGCCGCTTGCGGCAGCTATCGCCTGGAGCACACCTACGACCTGCTGGTCTCGCGCGATGGGGTCACCCTGGTTGTTCGCGATCGCGAGTACCCGTGAGGCATGCCGGAGGGACCAGCGCCCCTCGTCCAGGTGGAACAGCCCGAGCGGGTTCGAGAACAGGTGGACGACATGGACCCAGTGAAACTCGCGCAGAACATTGTCCTCATGATCTGTGGAGAACTCCGTGAGCACGTTGTCCGGGTCACGCTTCAAGAGCGCGAGAGCCAGCTCGCACCCGGTTGTCCAGTGCTGGTACATGTAGGGCCAGATATCGTCCCCGAACTTCTCCGCCTCGCCCTGGTAGACCTGCCCGACCCTCCCATGGCTTGCCACCGTCCAGTCGGCAAGCTTGCCCCCATCTCGCGCATCGTCCAGCGCGCTGGCCAGAAGGGCATAGCTGCCGGCCTGAATCGGCTGCTGCCAGTGGACTCGGAACCGGAGGGTCGGCTCCCAGAAGTAGTGCCAGGCGTCGATGCGCCCGCTCAGCGTCTCGTGTATGAGCGGATCGATCACGTCCACGAGCAGTCGCTCGCGCCGCCCGTAGTCGGCTGGTTGGATCTCGGCTTCGACCCACTCAGCGGGGGTGTCATGTTCAGGCATGCCCGAAAGATAAGCGATCGCACCACCGGCGGGTGCGGAATGCCGCAGACGTCGTCACCGCCGGCCGCCGACCGCTACTGACGAAACTATGCCGTGCGAGCTACCCGGCCCGGTGGGCCGAGCAGCTCGCCGAGCCGACCGCGCCTACACTCCTAATTCGCACATTCGAAAGTACTAACAGATATCTATGGACAACGTTTCGAATTGATCCCCTGAATGTGGCATGTAGCCCAGGAGCGCACATCCGGAACTATCAGCAGCTATAGGACACCACGAACCGGATATCTCGCCCAAATGCATAAAAATACCCCGAATGGCGCAAACACGGGCGACACGCCGCAGGATTGGGCACGCAACACCTTGACGGCTGAACGGTGTAGTCTTCATAACACTACGGCTAGCCCTTTGGATCTGGCAGTCCAAAGGGCTAGTAGCCGTCGGAGATCAAGGACCTCGATCGGCGTTACAACACTCGTCACTGATCATGCCCTTGATCACTGGTTCCGGTCAAGCCCATTCCCGGGCGTGTCCACGGCTCCTCGACGGCTTGCCAGGCGCGCGTCCAGAAGGGAGCCGTTGACTGTGGGCGATGACCAGGCGAATTCCTGCGCACCCCGCCACACCGTCGGGTTGGGACTGGTGCTGGGGGTGGTCCGGTGACGGTCGCGCCGATCGAGCCGTATGGACGGCCGCCTCAAGACCCTCTTCCGACCCCGTTCTTGACGGTCCGGGTCCACAGGCTCGACATGACGCCGTCGCTGACCGCTGTCTGCGCCGGATACGAGAGCGGTCAGTGGCGAGCAGCCGGACTGGCCCGCCACATGCTGTACTGGGTTCCCGATTTCGCGCTTCGCCAGAGTGAGCGTCGCGGCTTCAACAGCGGGGCCGGACCTGAGCAGATGTGCCGTGCGATGCGGATGGTCTTCGGCAGCGGATCGGCCATTCGCCGAGGCGAACCCGGAGAGATCTTGCTGCACATCGTGTGCAGGGAGGTATTCGGCAGCGACACCGTCCTTAACAAGGTCTTCTTCAAGACGGCCGGCAACGACACGGTGAAAGGGTTCGACGCCGTGCACATCGTCCACATGCCGGATGGCCTGGAGTTGTGGCTAGGCGAAGCCAAGTTCTACGAGGAGCGGAACGCCGCGATCCGGGATGCGATCGCTTCCATTCGCGCGCACTTGGAGACCGACTACCTGCGTGGGGAGTTCTGCCTTATTACCGACAAGATCGATGACTCCTGGCCGCATGCCGGGCAAGTCCGTCAACTTATCCACGAGAACGTCTCCCTCGATCATGTGTTTCGGCGCGTGACGATCCCTGTGCTGCTGGCGTACGACAGCCCGGCCGTGCGCGGGCACAGCGAAGAGTGCGCGGAATTCATCGCCGCCTTCGAAAAGGAAATGCTCGAAGGGTGGCAGCGCTTCGCGGGCCAGGCCACCAACGTAGCCGTGCCCGTGCGAGTGAGGCTTTTTCTCGCTCCTCTGGGCTCAAAGCGCGCGCTCGTCGACGAGATTGACAGGATGCTTCCGGGATGGCGCTGAGCGCGGCCGCGATCGGCAACGTCATCGCCGGATCGCCTGAGCAGATGCGGGAGAACGCCTTCGGTGTCCTCTCAGGAATCGCCGTTCTCGGCTCCGGAGGGGATACTGCCCAGTCGCGGAACCTGCTGCTGCGCGCCCTCGACCGACGGGCAGACCTGGGCAGCGTTAAACCCGTGGTGGATGCCCTGATCCGCCAGCATGGGCTCTTCCCTTACCTGGACGAGCCCGAGATGCTGGGCGCCGCGGACAGGCTCGCCTACGAGGCGCACCGCCCGCCCGGGGCGGATGACCTGGTGTTCCACGCCAAGCAGGCGGAGGTGTACCGACTGCTGGCCGACGGCCATAACGTCGTGCTCAGCGCGCCGACGAGTTTCGGGAAATCCCTGATCATCGACGGGATCATCGCGACGGGCAGGTACACGACGATCGTCATCATCGTGCCCACGATCGCGCTGATAGACGAGACGCGGCGTCGGCTTACCCGCCGGTTCCGCGACCAGTACAAGATCGTCACGCAGCCATCGCAGCCGCCTGGTGAGCGGACACTTTATATCCTTACGCAGGAGCGATTTCTCGATATCCCTGCCGAGCGGTTCTCGGAACTCGGCTTCTTCGCTATCGACGAGTTCTATAAGCTCGGTTCTCCGAAGGATGACGAGCGCTCGGTGCTCCTGAACCAAACGTTCCACCGACTGCATGCTACCGGCGCCCAGTTCTACCTGCTCGGTCCCAACATCGACAGCCTTTCCCGTCAGGTGCACGAACGGCTTGAGTTCCAGTTCGTCAGCACCGACTATCAGACCGTCTCGCTTGATATCGAATGGCATCCCGCCAGGCAGAAGGAACTCCGCGAAGCGGTCATCACCAAGTGCCGTACGCTCCTTGGCCCCACGTTGCTCTATGTGCGCTCACCCGCCCGTGCCCGCGAGGTAGCCAGATGGCTGCTAGACGCCGGGCTCGGCCGCACCGAACGTGACCTCGACGACGCCGCCAACTGGGTAGCACGCGCGTACCACCCTCAGTGGCTCGTCCCACGTGCCCTGCGGAACGGCATCGGCGTCCATCACGGGAAGATCCCGCGCGCCCTGGCCCACCACATGGTCCGGCTGTTCAACGAAGGCAAGCTCCCATGGCTCATCGTGACATCGACACTCATCGAAGGAGTCAACACAGCCGCGAAGAACGTCATCATCGTGGACAACAAGATCGCGAAGAGGAACCTCGACTTTTTCACCTACAGCAACATCTGCGGGCGCAGCGGGCGGATGTTCAAGCATTTCGTCGGAAAGGTCGTGGTCTACGGTCAACCGCCGGAGCCGCAGGCGACGACAGTGGATATCCCAGCCTACAGCCAGGGAAGAGATGCTCCCCTAAGCCTGCTCATCCAGTTGCCCTGGAACGAGCTGACGCCAGCTTCCCGTGAACGCCTCCGGCCCTACTTTGAACAGCAGCTTATCAACGTCAGCACAATCCGCGAAGCTGCCGGGATCGATCCGGAGGCGATCCTGAATATTGCGCGCCAGTTTCACCAGGATCCGCGGGGTTGGTCTGCGCGTCTGGCGTGGAGCGGCAGGCCTACCTACGAGCAGCTCAAGAGCGTCTGTGCATTGATATACCGGCTCGCGGGGGCTAAATACCGGGGCGGTGCGGCTTCCCCGGAGCAACTCGCGATGCGGATCGATCTTATCCGTAGGCACCACGGTGCGATCCGCCAGCTGGCCGATGCACAGATGCAGTTCGCGAGAACTAAAGCAGATGAGGCAGTGGAGGACGTGCTGGACTTTATCCGTGAATGGTGCTCCCACCTCTTCCCGCGCCTTCTGATGGTGGTGCAATCCATCTCTGAGGATGTACTCCATCGCCATGGCCTGCCCGCAGGGGACTACAAGCATTACGCGGCATCGGTTGAGGCGCAGTTCCGGCCTCCTATGCTCACAACGCTCGAAGAGTATGGGTTGCCCGCACCCCTGACTGCGCAGCTCCAGCGATTCCTTCCGATCGATCAGCCGCTAGATCAGATCGATGCTGTACTCCAGCGCCTTCGCGACCTGCCTCCAATCTCGGGACTGAGTAGCTTCGAGGAGGACATGCTGCGTGACACGATTAATGGCCTGTAGCTGGCATTCCTGCATCCAATGCGCAGACTTAGACGCCCAAGCGGACTAACCAGGGCTGGCCCCGTCCCGCCTCGCTTCTCGCTAATGCGAGGATGGGTGAGAGCATCTCAAGTGATGGGAGCCCCGCGTGTCGAGCAAGCTCGTTACCTTCCGCACTCTCGATGGCCTGCGCCTGGCCGCCACGCTTGCTATCCCTGACGGCCAACCTCACGGTGGTGTGGTCATGGTCCACGGCGGCGGTGTCACCCGCGAGGAGGGCGGCTTCTTCACTCGGCTCGCGGGTGGGCTTGGCGAAGTCGGCGTCGCGAGCTTGCGTTTCGACCTCCGCGGCCACGGCGAGAGCGAAGGACGTCAGGAGGACCTGACGCTAGCCACCATCCTCAACGACATCAGGGTGGCGCTTGAGTACGTCGGCGAAGCGACAAGTGCTCGTCGGCTGAGTTTGCTCGGCGCGAGCTTTGCTGGCGGCGTTTGCGCATACTACGCAGCTAGGCGGCCGGGCGAGCTTGACCGCCTAGTGCTACTTAACCCGCAGCTCGACTACAAGCAGCGAACCATTGACAGCCGTCCCTACTGGACCGATGACCAGCTCGATGAGGAGACGGCGCGGCAACTTGAGCGGGATGGGTTCATCCAGTTCACGCCGACGCTCAGGCACGGCCGCCCGATTCTCAATGAAGCGTTCTGGTTCGATGTGCTCGCTGTGCTGCCGGAGGTCACCGCGCCGACGCTGGTGGTCCACGGCACCAAGGACACGTTCGTGCCTGTCGAGGCCTCGCGCTCGGCCATGGAACGGTTCACGGCTAAGCACAAGCTGGTGGAGATTGAAGGTGCACAGCACGGGTTCGCGATGCATGACGACCCGCAGTACCTGAACCCGCAGAGTCAGGAGTGGCAGGCGTTCGTGATCCGCAGCGTGGCGGATTGGATCACGGCCGGGTAGATATTGTCAGGCTCGATACCGCTTCCCGTAGCGTGCGCGGTCCTGGCCGGCTGCTCCAAGGCGTAAGCGTCCGAACGACATCGCCAAGGAGTCGCGTCGTCCGCTCCGAGTGCGTTTCCTTGGCGATTCCAGCCGCCTTCAACCCGACCTGAGCAGCCTCGTCAGGTTCTCCGGAGAGCGCAAGTGCGGTCGCCCTCCGGGCTCCGAAGAATCCGGCATCTCGGCGTGACAGCTTGCCGGTGCCGAGCACGTTGGCGAAAAGGGCCGCGCCCTGCGCGGGTTTGCCCGCTTCGGTGTAACACGTTGCTTGGCGCAGCATGAGCGTATCGAGGGTGAAGTAGGCGCTCCCGGGCCCGACATGCTCATCCTTTGGGGTTGCATCCGCCAGGAGCTCGCGGGCGGTCGTCATCTGGTCCTCAACTGCGCTCAGCGGCTCCCCGATCATGGCCATACCGAGCGCGGCTTGCTGGGTGACCTCGGCGAGTACCTTGAGCGGGAAGTGCCAAGGACCATGCTGGGCGGCCTCTGCGAATGTCACCACCCGGTGGGCGTCGCGGAGGTCGTAGGCCATCTGCGACTTCCGGAGCAGCACGTAGCCTTGCATCGCGGTGTCGTGGGCTTCCTGCGCCCACTCCATCGCCCGGTCATACCAGTATGTGGCGCTGGGCACGTCTTGCAGGTCACGGTAGAGCCAGCCGGCGAACTCGGCGCCGTCCGCACCAACCGACAGCAGGCCACAGCGGACATCGGTTCTCACTTCGCGGACATGCTGCGAAATGGCACCTAGGATGCCGAGCACGAGGGGAAGCGCTTTGGCTGAACCAAGGTCGCCGTCATCGGTTTTGCTGCGGTCGAGCTGCCCACGGAAATACTCAACGACGGAGCCATCGAGGTAACGACGCGCGTCATCGAGGGCTGCGGCGACATGCTCAAGTTCATCTAGGTCGCTTACTGCCCAGGCCTGCGTACTCGCCGGCACGGGCAAGGAGAGCGCCATGGCATCGGCGTACTGGGCGGTCTTCCCGCCAGCAATGAGCCCATCGAGGAGACGATCAAGACCGCTGGCCTTTGCCGCTTCGATATCGATGGGAAGCAATACTGGCCGACCGTTGACCATCACCGGCAGCCTGAACCCTGCTGATGCCGGAGATACCGGTTCGCTCACTCCATCGTCGGGAAGCTTGAACCACAACGAATCGCCAGGAATGCCAAGAATCTGAGCATAGCGGATCAGCTTGCTCAGCTCTTCGGGCGCCCGGCCGTTCTCGATCCGGCTGAGCTGCGCTTGGGTTAGTCCGAGCCAGTTGCCGACTATCTCTTGTGACAGCGGCCGCGCGTGCCAGGGATGCGTGCGATAAGCGTAGATAACGCGGCCCATATGCCAGGTGGCCAGCGCATCTCGCATCTGGTCGGTATCCCAGAATTCACGTGACACGTCCGGTGGCCCGAGCAGCGTGTCACGCGCCGGATGACGGCAGGCGCTGCACCGATTGTCACGATTGTCACGAGCGAGACGACTGCCACAGCGGTCGCAGTAACGCGCTGGTTGCACGATCGCCACTCGGGGCTCCGATTTGCTGCGGGAATGTCTCGGACCTGACTCCTGCCTGGAGTGTAACGAGCATACGCGGTCGGTAGTGACCTGCATACGCCTCATACATGACGCGCATACCGAACCTTCATGATCGTTTTCGCGCTTCTCGCTGACGCTGGAACTGAGCAGGTTCGGCGGCAAGCCGAACTCGTACTAAGTGCGTTCTAGGTCGGGCGTTATGAGCGGCAGCAAGAGTACGTCGGCGCTACCAGCATCCAGCACCGTGGCTCACGCTGCTGGAGGCGGGGCCGGTGCTGCTGACGGGACGGCGTCTGGGTTTGTCCGCGGTCTCTGGCAGAGCGATGCTCCGGTACCGGTCTCGCCTTCCCATCAGCGACGAGGAGTGAGCATGGCGGACCCTTGGCCGCTTCGCAGTTCCCTCGTCCTTGGCGCCCTTCCGGGTGCAGTGCCCTGCGCCCGACTCCATGTGCGGCAGATGCTCTGGGAATGGGGACTCACCGGACTGAGCGAGGATACGGAATTGCTCGTCTCCGAGCTGGTCACGAATGCGTTGCGGGTGACGCAAGCGATGGAGCAGGAATCGCCGATCAGGCTATGGATGCTATCCGACAAGAGCCAAATCCTCATTATGGTGTGGGACGGCAACCAGCGACCGCCGGTCCGGATTGAGATAACCGAAGACGCCGAGGGTGGCCGTGGACTGCTGCTCGTAGAGACCTTGAGCGAGCGATGGGGCTGGTATCCAGCAAAGGACATCGGCGGTAAATGGGTTTGGTGCTCCGTTCCGGCCAGCCAATAGAGTTAGTCAAGCAGATGAGGCAATCCAGTAGTTCGATGAAAACGAGAAAATCGGGACCAGTAATCCTGGAACGAGCGCTTGCCATCATTGGTCCACCGGCAGCCGGTAAGACGACGCTGACGATGCGGCTTGGACAATTTCCTGGCTGCTGCGTCTTCCGCCTGCGCGAGCACGTACCAGAGACCTTGCTGGCTGCCACAGCCACCAGCGCGGAGCGCCTGGGCTGGCTCGACGACCTGACAGTGACGAGGGCTCTACGCGGATACCTCGAGGCGATCATCCACGGAAGCACAACGCATACCGTGCTGCTCGACAACTTCCCTGGTTCGGGCACGCAGGCGCACTTGCTCATCGCCGCCCTGCGTAGGCTGGCGCCGGCGTCTGTCATCCACGTCGTCGAACTGGTCGTGGATCAGGCTGTCTTGCAGCGCCGTGTTCGTGAGCGGCGCGTCTGTCATCGATGCGAGCAAGACCCGATCCATGATCCACGTTTGCCCGCTGAACCGAGTCCGGCCGATGCTCAGCGCTGCGCACGCTGTAACAGCATCCTCCATCCCCGCCGCGGCGATGCGCCCCGGCTGCTGGCCGCCCGCATGGAACGCTACGCCGAAGCCGTCGCCGGTATTCGCACCGCATTTGAAGGCGTCGGCATCGAGGTCTTGCAGTGTGACGCTAACCATCCTCCGGAGGAGATCGCTTCCGACCTGTCCCTGCTACTGGCTACTAGGAGTACACCGCTATGACAACGACCGCGCTGCCGCTACCTCGGGTGCGTGAAGGGAGCGACGGCTACGGGCATGCGCGAATGCCGCGAGGGGCAACCGTACCCGAACCCGGGCGGATCGACCGTGTAGCGTACGGCCGCTTCCGCAACGTCTACCTCTACATCACCGAAGCCTGTCAGTTGCGGTGCGAACACTGCTACATGGGCGAGCGCTTGGATCGAGCGCTCAAAATGCCCTTGTCACGGATCATCGACACACTCACCACCTGGCGACGGCTGGGTGGAAGCAAGCTCACTATCCTCGGCGGCGAGCCGACATTGCACCCTGACTACTGCGCAGCGATCCGCTCGGCCGCGCAACTCGGCTTTGAGCACGTCATCACTACGACGAACGCCCAGGTGCCAGCGCTCAAGAAGTTCCGCCAGCTTGAACCGGCTGACTTCGCCTACGTACAGGTCAGTCTCGACGGTGGTAGCGCGGCATCACATGACACCATCCGCGGAGCAGGCACCTTCAATGCGGCGCTCGCCACCACGGCCGAACTGACCAAGCGCGGATTCGACACGCGCATCATCTGCACGGTCAACCAAGCGAACCGCAGCGACGCGCTCAACCTGCTCGATATCGCCGACGAGCTGGGCGTCAGCCTGGTGAAGTTCCACGTCTTCTCGACCATCGGCATCGGGCACGGCAATCCCGAGCTGGCCATGACACCGCCCGGGTGGGTGGACTTCTGTGATCACCTGAACAAGATCGCACCGGGTTACCAGACCCGGGTGTGGTACCAGCCGACGTACGCCCGCCGTGAGCAGATGGCGCGCTACCAGGCCGAGGGTTACCAGGGCTGCATTGGCCGGACACTCGATCGCATCTCGATCTTCCCGGACGGGCGCTGCTACGTCTGCTCCTACCTGTTCGACACCGATCTCTACTTCGCCCAGATGGATGGCGACCGCGTGCGGCTGAACCACGGCGAGAACGAGTTCGACCTGTTCACAAAGCCGCTCGTCGCCAGCGCGTGCGGCGAATGTAAAGCCGCAGCCTGCATGGGCGGTTGCCCGGCCGAGGAGGTCGTCATGGGCGCCAGCTCATGCGACGCCTACGAGGACATCGTGCCGGTCTGCCGTCTCTGGAAATCCAGCGCCAAGCCCGAGGAATGACCAGGGAGAAGGATATGGAAACCATCATCGAGCCGCTACGCGCCATCGATTGGGAAGACATCGACGCAGTAGAAAGCCTGACCCGCAAGGCTCTGGCTGCGCTTACCGAAAATCGGCAGCTAATCCGCGAGAGCTTGCTGACGATGCCCGATCACCCCGAACTGCTGCGGCTGTGCGAGCACTACGACATCCTCGACAAAGTGGTGCTCTACGATGACCCGTCCGGCGTGCGCGTGCGGCTACACGTCTTCCTGCCTGGCTACTTCGACCGGCCCCACAACCACCGCTGGTCCTACGCCAGCACCATCCTGCGCGGCCAGTACCGGCACTACTTGTTCGGTGACGCCAACCTAGACGGGTCAATCGACCCGGCCAGCCTCAAAGCGCTCATGATCCGTGTCGAACAGCCCGGCAGTACCTACGCCCTGCACCACACCATGGTGCACGCCGTAGTGGCCGAGCCCCACACGGTCTCACTGGTGATACGCGGCCCCGCGGTCAAGGACCGCTTCCTGGTCATGGACCGCAAGACCGGCCAGAGCTGGTGGCAGTACGGCGCTAGCCGGGAGTCGACCTCCGATGCCGAGCAGAAGCAAATGAGTCCCGGACGGCTCACTGAGCTGACCAGACGCTTGCAGGAATGGGATCTGTTCTAGGCCGCCGATCGTGACGTTCGTTCCCGCGAGCCGATGACGGCGTGCAGCTCAGCAAGCGTCGGCAGCGGCTCGTGGTGGGCGCGCTCACAGCGCAGCGCGCCGCTGGCACAACCCAAGGTCAGGCAATCATCCATCGGCCAGCCGTTCAACAGACCATAGATAAGGCCGGCGGAGAAGGCAGCACCGGCACAGTGGGGATGGCGGACCAGCGCGCGGAAGGCAGGAGTCGTGAGCTGCTTGGTCTTGCTGGCGGCTACCGCCCCGGCTGCTCCGGCGGTGATCACAGCCCAGGCGGCACCGGTCGCTGTGAGGACTTCGTCGGCAACTCGCGGAGCGGGCTCGCAAGCCGCGTCGTTGACGTTGCTCTGGATGATCAGGCGGGGGTAGCTGCGTACCGCGGTGATGACCGCGGACGACAGCGGCGAACCGCCGAGGTTGAGCAACAGCGGGACATTAGCCGACCGGGCCGCCTCAACCGCACGGATCGCTGCTGTCTCGATGAGCTGGTAACAATCGACGTAGGCGAAGGGGGCACTGAGCAGCGGTGACAGATCCAATGCGGCCAGGGCATTGCTTACGCCGGGCAGGTGCGGGAACCATGTGCGCGTGGCGTCATTGTCGGCGACCACGGCGATCTGCGGTGTCGTCGTGCCCGTCCTCACCTTCGCCGTGGTGGTCACGCCATAACGTTGCAACCAGCCGTGAACCTCGCGGCCCTTCTGCTCGTTCCCGATGTCGTTGGTGAGCAGAAGCGTCGGCACGCCGAACGCGGCCAGCACGGCGGCCACCATGGGCGCGTCCGCTGCGATGGACCGCTCTACGCTCAGGACTTCCGCACCCGAGTTAGCCAGCGGAAAACGCGGCACCTGCCACAGTTCAGCGGCAGCCAGGTAGCTGAAACACACCACCGGCACAGACTGGCTCATCAGTTACCAGCCGTAGACCGAGAAGGCCTCGCCCACGGCGATGTGGCCGAGGGCCACGTGGCAGTAGCCGATCATGCGGTCAGGCAAAGCATCGAGCGGGAACCAGGCAAGCTCGCTGCATTTCCCGGGCTCGCGGTTCTCCGGTGTACCGTCCCACTTCCGGACGGTAAAGAAGAAGGCCGCCCGGCCACCGCTCGATGAACTGTGCATGACATGGGCAAACTCGACATCCTCCGGCGCGATGGTCACACCGATCTCTTCCTTGGCTTCGCGGATAAGCGCCTGCACGACCGATTCGCCGGCTTCAAGGTGGCCCGCTGGCAAGTGCCAGACACCGTCCTCGAAGCCGGTGTTCTGACGGCGGCCGAACAGGACCAAGCCATCAGGGTTGAGCAGGAGCAGATGAACATCACCGGTCAGTTTGTGACGGCGGTTGTCGGGGGGATGGACGGTTGGTTCGGCATTGGACATAGCTATCTCCTACAGCGAGCGCTTAATTCTTGTTGTTGCAATCTTAGCGCTGTGCGCCAGGCGAGGTTATGCGCGTTGCGTATATAAAAAAACAATCATAATTCAGCATCCGGATATCGAACCTGCGATATCACACTCATTTGTAGGTGGGCTCATGAAGTTCACCGTCAGAAATTCTCGGCCAGGTACTAGACGCTAAAGTTTGGCCGCAAATCGCGCTTGCTACGTTTCAGGTGCAGGCCAGTGGTCGCCTGGGCGCGTTCCAGTGTTACAGAATTTGCAATCGAGTTTATCCATATCGTTGATCTCTCCGCAGTCTGCGCAGGACCAGTAAGTTGCCGCCATCGCGATTTCTTGTTTCTGGCCTGCGGCAAATTGCACTGTCATATCCTCATCTGCTTGAGCGCGAGCGATGATAGCAGCCCACGCTGCGGGTTGGCCTTGACTGGCGAGGAGCACTGCTGCCGATGCCGTCCCAATCCTGGTGGGCGAGTCGGCGCTGCCAAGCATACGCTGAGCGATTTCTACTGGGTTATCGTTATTGGTAATCGCTATGCGAGTCGCGGCTGGGCGCCTCATTGCTGGCATCTGGGCGATACGCCCAGCGACGAGTCGGCCGATCACAAGGCTTTGCGCTGGCAGCAGCAGATTATACGCGACATCGGCGATCCACCCTGATCGTGCTCCGAGCGCCTCGACCAAGACCACGACTTCGTCGGAGTTAAGCCTGGTAATGTCACACACAGGTAGGGGTGATGGTGGAGGGGCAAATAGGGGGTCCATGACGTCGGGATCGCCGGAGCGCCAACTCGTAAGCACCGCCATGGCCTGGCCAGCAACGGCGTGCAAGTTCAAGTCGGCGGCGTGCCCAACTACTCGGATCCATGCGGGTAGGAGTTCTTTTTCAGCAGTGAACGCCACGTTGATATCGTCAAGCGTGGCATGGGCCGGGTCGAGCAGATCAGTGAGCGCGAGTAGATCAGCGAGCCTCCACCGCTCCGCTCGGGAAGGATTCCATGCACTCGCGCAACTGGCCGCAGCCTCGAAGAGTATGTCCCACCCATCCCAGAACTCAGTCTTGGTCTGATCCCTCATGAGGAGCTCGAAATCCTCGTCGCGCTTCTGTCTCTCTGGATCGTGGTAGCCGAGCACGTCCAGCCCAACTACTACGCGGCGATAGCCGCCAGCCGAACCGTGCCGCGCGATCCGGAAAATGACGTCTGCGGCCCATGATCCGAGTTGGGGAACGAATGTGATCGCTGCCTCCGCCGCATCATGATGGCCCGGCAGGAGTCGGTACGTTTCACCACCCTCATGCTTGGTGTAGCGTCTGGACACCCTCACCTGTTGCCCTGGCTGGTTATCGGGAATTGGGCGCGCCAGCAGGCGCCTGATGACCTCGGCCTCGTTAGGATGCAATACATCCCGGGAATCGGCCGCCGCGTCGCTAATCGCGGCCATCGCTTCGCCTATCAACCGCTGTTCATCGCCGAGGCAAAGGCCTCTCAGCAGAGCCTGGCGTTCAGATCGCAGGGCGGAAGGAAGCCGCAGTGCGGCTACCCGCCTTGCGTACGGCCATCCGGGGCCACCGGAGCGGGTCACGGTGACCAGAGGACTTGGGCCGCTGCCTGGCGGAGCGTCGTCGTCGGCTTCAGTCGGATCGCGAGCAAGGCCCACTAGTTGAGACATAAGTGTGCTCAGCGACATGTCATCGAGTGCCGCGCCGTCAGCTACGGCATCTGCTGCCCATAGGGCCGCGCGGGACCTGACGACCCGGTCGGCTGACGTGTCTGCCGTGTCGACAAGTATCCGCGCGATGTCAGGGGATATGCCGACCGCCAGGATTACAGGTTCACGCCTGTCGTCGGAGGCGAGCGCGGAAGCGACCCATGCGTGCTGTATCGCCTCGTATTGCCCGGACACCCACATCGCGTCACCGATCTCAGCGAATATCCGACTGCGTGGCTGGATATCGCCGGTGACGGGAGACTTGACGAATACGCCGACGTGCTCATCCCAGAACCGCAAGATCTCTTCGGCCCGTGCGCTCGTCTCTCCCCGCGACAGGCCCCATATGTCAGTCAGCATGGCTGCTACGGCTGCTCGTACCTCGCGAGTAGCGCGGCTGCCGACATCGACGAGCACATGCCCGATCTCCCTGAACCCATCGACAAGCATCTCTTCCCGCATCGGCTGGTGAAAGACCGCCCCCGTATCGGATGCCCGGGTAAGCTCCCATCGCTTCACGGCGTCCAGCACGGTGTCTGCCAGCAGTTGCGCGCGGGTAGCTGGTAGTGGAGCCGATTCGCAGTATGCAGCTTTGAGTGTCACCAGGGTTGCCAGCAGCGGAATGCGCCAGAGATCAGCGCTATCGCGGCGGGTGTCGTCAATCCACTGCTCGCGCTCCTCTACCCAGCCGCCCAGTTCCGCCGCTGGTATGCCGCGATGGCTAGCTACGTGCCTGAGCAAGCTCCGCAGTACCGAGTTAAGCCCGTCCGGCTCGACGAGCGAGACTTCGGGAAAGTGAAGCTTGCGGGCTGCGGCGATCCCGCTGGCGCGGGTAGTGAGCACCAGACCGGTGTCGGCCGGAAGGGCGCCTGCTATGGCGGCCAATCCATCTGCGATAACCCCCTTCCGGCCATAACATTCATCGAGGCTGTCTAGGAGTAGCACGGCATCACTGGATGCGACCGCTTGCTCAAGGACCCGGCGGATCGGCTCCTGCTCCCGCGCTGGAGCTTTCGCCGTAGCCGCCCGGATCAGGAGCGGCAAAGTGATGTCGGAATTGCCTCGGGGAAGATCCTTGGCGATCTCGGGGAGATGGATAAGCACCGGAATCGGTGCCCTCGGCTCAGCCGCCCAGCGGGCAGCAAGCTGCTTCAGAGCAGTTGACTTGCCGGTTCCCGGCAGACCGGTCAGGAGCATCCTTGGCCATCGGCGCGCTATATCAAGCAACTGATGGTCGCGCTCTTGCGACGTATGGTCGCGGTGGCCGCCCGGACGGGCCACAGAAACTTTGATGGATTCGGCGAGCAAAGAGTAGCGCAGTGGCGGCAGGTCATCGCGGAGCATGGCGTACTCCAGCAGCCCGTCGCAGTCTGCCAGCCGCTTCCGGTACGCTGCCAGCGCATCGAGTTCGGCGCGTCGGCGCGGACCTGCCGGGCCATCTGCGTCAGCAAAGACCTCCAAACCCGCGTCAGCCAGGATGTTCAGCCATTCATCGATGCCGCCGCCCGTGCCAGCTACCGCTTGCTTCCGGAAGGCCTGTTGCAGTGCATCAATGGCCTTGGAGCCCGAGCGCGTGGGAACCACCACACCGTCGAGCAAGCTGGCTGCATAACGGAAATCCGGATCCAATGCTGTTTCTGCAGCCACCGTCAGCACGATGGCGGCATCCAGTACTCGCTCCGCTACCGCCGCTTCGGTGCCGGTCGGCGTCCTCTTACGGACGGCGGCTAGCGCGTCCTGTTCGCCAGGAAGGAAGGGGCCTTTAACCGGCCGTCGCCGCCTCGCCAGAGCGCTCCCGAGATGTCTGACGGGTCCTTGCGGATGTCCTGTTACAAGGCCTACCCATTGACGTGGAAGCAGATCCGGAGCCTGACGGACCCACTGGGCCACGGTCTCGCTCAGAAACCGGTTGTCTCCACATGTCCGCTTGGCTTGTAGAAGCAACGCGGTTCCGTCTTTCAGTTCACACCGCAAGTCATCGACGGCTTCCCCAGTCTCGAAAGAGATCGTGGTAGGAGGCGGGCCGTCTTCGGAATGACCAGCCGCTTCCAAGCCGCGGCCGACCAGTCCGTGCGCTGCCAGGTACGCCGCAACACCGCTGCGGTGGAGGCTTCCTCCCTCGTTCCCCCGGCCGCCAGAGGAACCAGCCTGGTTCCGACTCGTCATGGTCGCCAATGCCCTATCGCTGAGTCGCCCGCGATGCACTCGCAGGTAGATACCGTCCGCATGGGAGGCTACTACCACTCCGATCGGAGGTAGCGCTCTCGTGCTGGATGTCCGGCCTCGTGATGAATTATCGGGTGGGCCTGCGTGCCCGTGGTGGTGATGGCCGACGTGCTGGCCGCAGATCGGTTTGATCGGGGTCGGCGTGTCCGGGTGCGGGTGGCTGGAGGCCGGGCGCGGCCAACGGGAAGGATAGCGCCGCGAGTTGGGCAGCGGTGCCGGTCCGCCGGGCCGCGCGGGGCGGCGGGGAAGCCGAAGTCGGGCGCGCGGCGGCGTGGAGGCGTTCGGCGGCGCGCAGTGCGGCGGCGGCCTGGTCGGCGTGCTGCTGGGATTCGCGGAGTTCGGCGACGGCTTCGGCGAGCGCGGCCAGCTTGGCGATGAGCACGAGCGAGGCCATCGATCGGTCCTGGGTGACATAAGCGAACGCCGACAGCAGCCGGGCGGCCTGCCGCAGCTGGTTCCCTACCGGGGATGGTGGTGGGATACGACCGTTAGGTGAGCGGGCGGCGCGGTCGTAAGCGTCGGCGGCCTGCTGCAGGACGCGGCTGCCCAGCATGGCGGCGGCCACGTGCAAGGTGTCGGAGGTGGCCCAGGCCGCGTCGGCGGCGGCAGCCGGGTCGGTCCAGGCCAGGTGACGGATCTGCGCGGTGGCGTCGGCGGCGATCTTAGTGGCGTGCTCCCAGACCGCGTTCCGCTCCTGGGCGGTCAGGTCCGGACGCACGCGGCCGGGCGTCGCCCGGCCCGGTGTCCACCGCTGGCGCAGCTTCGGCCAGCTCAAGTCCGGGGCGAGCTTTCCGCCGCCGTACCAGACCGGGCCGCCGTCCTTAGCGGTGTCGCTGGGCAGCGCGACCGAGTACCCGGTGACCTGGCCGGGGTTCTTGACGCTGAAGCGTTGGCGCGTCAGCACCCCGGCCTGGCCGAGACGGGCGAAGAACTCCTGCTCGCTGTTCGCAGACGCGGCGGCGGTGGTGACCTGACGGCGCAGCGTGATCCGGGGGGCCTCGTCCAGGCCGCGGCGGGCGGCCTTCTCGTTTTCGGCGCGGGTGGGGCGGCGGGCCGCGGTGCGGTCGGCTGGGGCGGTGGAGCGCAGCCCATAGCGTTGCTCGGCGGCCAGGCAGGCGGCGCGGACCTTATACCTCTCCCACGACACGCTGGGCTTGCCGCCGTCCTGGCGGGCCAGCATCGCCACGATGTGAATATGGTCGTTACCGTGCCGCACCGCGACCCAGCGGACGGCTTCGTCTTCCTGCCCGTAGGGTGACAGCCCGGTGCGGTCCATCACCTCGTGCGCGATGGCGGCCCATTCGTGGTCGCTGAGCATCCGGTCTTCCGGCGCGGCGCGCATCGAGCAGTGCCACACCGGCCGCTCGTAGGCCCGCTTGCCCAGGGCGGCCTGCGGTTGCAGCAGCAGGCCGGTCAGCTTGGTAAAGTCGCGTTTGCCGTCGGCTCGCAGCGGGGGTTCCAGGTCAGCGGGGTGACGCCACCCGGCCACTATGTGGGGATCTGTATGTTCTTCCCGGCGTCCGGGACCAAAAAGGTAATAGAGCAGCGGCTGGACGTGTTCCCCGCGCGGGGTGCTGATCTTCCCGATCACCCGGTCACCGTCACCGTTGCCGCGATCTTCACCGCAGGGCTTTGCGTACCGCGTCGGCTACGGCGTCGATATGGTCGGCACGGCGCGTGCTCTCAGCCGCGTAGACGGGCAGTTCCCCCGTGGCCTGTCCGGTGGCGTTCAGCTTGGCGACCGCCTGGTTCAAGTTGGCAATGATGCGGCGGACCAGCCCGGCCGCGCTCATCAACTCGATCAGCACCAGCTCCAGCGAGTCCTGCCCGCTGACCGTGGTGCCGTTCGCGGCGGCCTCCAGCACCACCGTCGCGATGTACGCTCGCCGGGCCATCCCTGCCCGCCCGGCCGCCTCCACGAGAGCGGCATACTCCTCATTGTTCAGCGTGAACTCCACCGTCCGGGTGCGCGGGACCGGCTGCCGGGCTCGCCGCCTTCCCTGGCCGCCGGGGCCGGCCTGGCTGTTGCCGTTGATGGTTCCTGCCATTGCTAATGCTCCCCGTTAGCTGCACCCAATTCCTGGTCACCTTTGTTTGCCTCCCGCTGATTAACCCGCCAGGAGGCTTTACTGGTGGCCATGTTCTGCTGTCAGTGTATGTCGGGACCGCGCCCGGTCCAGACGTAAGAGGGGTATTAGCTCACATCTTGCTCCGCGGCCCTAACGGCTACATTCACGCGAGGTAGGAGGCGCTGGCTAATGGCGGACATTCCTTCTCCTCGACGCTGACCTGACGGTCATCCAAGTGCGCCGGAGAGCGCATTGGGAACCTGGCCGATGGCAAGGTTCCCAATGCCTCTGCCAGGTTGCCAGTTGCGTTGAACCGCAGGCCAGCCACCGGACGCAGGTGTCCCGGTGAGGCCACAGTGACACCTGAGGCGGACCGGTGACTCCAACTGGGCTAGTGCTCATAGGAATGCACGGGCACCCGGGCGGGAACGTAATCAGGGTTTACATGTTCGCTGACAGAGAATTTTTCCGTGCTGTTTTAGTGATGGCCAGTGCTGTCTAGTTATTCCCAGTGCGTTCTAGTGATGCCCAGTCGGGTTTAAAGAGGTCTATGTTGCCGCACAGTAATTTGCCGCCCGGCCACAAATAGCTAGCCTTCATATCATGCGTGCCAGGGGATCAGCACCGCAGCCGGAAACCAAAACCGGGATGACAAGCCGGCCGGGTACCCGCCCGGCTGCGCGGGCGGGTCACGGCGGCTCGCCACCTCATCTGGACGAGGACGCAGACCTGGATGCCTACATCCAGCGGCTCGTCGATGCCGCCCCGCCGCTGACAGCCGAGCAGCGGGATACGCTCGCGCTCCTGTTGCGCCGCCCGCGACGAAGGTGAGCGGCCCAGAGAGGGTCTTATGTCCCCGGTGGTGCGGCCCGGACGGCACACGCTGTGCTCCTGGGTCAGGAGACCTCGTGGCGTTCCCAGCCAGGGGGCAGCTTGGGCAGGCCGATCAGCACGTCAAGTCCGAGGTGTTCCCGCAGGAGGGACTTAAGGTGGCGGCCCTCGATGATCTCGATGCGGCTGCCATTGCGGGCGGCGAAGTCGCGGCTGGCCTTGCCCACCCAGGAGGTGGTGACCAGCACGCCCTTGGCGGCGTTCTTGTCCTCCATCACCCCGGCCAGCGCATGCACCGCCTCCAGCCCGACGATCTTGCTGTACCGCTTGGCCTGGATGATGCACAGCCCGCCGACGATCGGGTCCTCATTGACCGCGACCCCGTCCACCCCCTCGTCCTTGGAGGCCTGGGTCACCCACGACTTCAGGCCCATCGCCTCGAACAGCTCCCGGATCAGGTGCTCGAACTCCACCGGCTTGAGTGCCAGCAGATCCGGGCGGCTATCCAGCCCTGCGACGACGTTCATCTCCTCCACGAACTTGAACTTCCTCAAGTCGAACTGCACCACAGGCGTGACAGCTTCCAGGTCATAGGGGTGCGGGGAGATCAACGCGTTGAGGTAGCTCCGCAGGCACGCCTTGGGGTCCAGCTCAGGCTCGTCCAGGACGATGCCAGCGAACTCCTCACGCGGGGCGTGCACGCTGAGCAGCAGGGGCCGGACCGGCTTGCCCGTGGCGCGGTCTTTGGCCGAGACGTACCCGTTGAACACGATCCCGCTGACCAGCGCCGCCGGGGCGACATCAAACGCCTCAGCCAGCGTGCGCAGCGCCACCCGGGCGATCAGCCTCTCATACAGCTTGTTGACCTCGGCTGCCTTCCGCGGCTCCGGGACGACCTCGTCCTTGGTCTTCACATACCGGTAGCCCGTCACCGCAGGGATAACGTCCTGGCGAGGCAACTCGTACTCGACCCACAGCTCCCGCGACTCGGGTATGTACTGTGCCGCGGACGAGCCATCCAGGCCATCGGGGTACACCGAAGTCGCCAGTGCCCGCTGGATCGCTTCCACGAACGCTTCCGGGCCGTCCGCGTTGAACGCGTCCTCGGCGCGGCGGCTGCGCGCGGCCAGGTTACGGTTGCGTTCGATCAGCAGCCGCTCGAACGCGGCGACCGTGGCCCGCACCGCCTCGGTCCTGACCTCAGCTTCCGAGATCCGCCGTTCCACCGCACGGCGACGCCGGTCAGCCTCCCCGGCCTGCTGCTCCCGGCGCTCTGCGGCCTCCCGGCGCTGCCGCTCGCGCGCCTCGGCCGCCGCCTGGCGTTCCCGCTCCCGCTGCTGCTGGGCGGCCAGCCGCTCCGCCTTCGCTGCCTCCTGCTCCCGGGCGCGCTCAGCCTGCTGCTCCTCACGGAGCCTGGCCTGAGCCGCGCGCTCAGTCTCCCGCCGCTCCTGCGCGGCCTCCTTCTCCATCTGGGCCGCGACCCTGCGTTCTTCCGCGGCCCACGCCCTGGCGGCCTGTTCTTCCAGCTTCTGTTGCTGCAACTTCGCCTTCTGGCGGGACTCATACATCTGGGCGAGCAGCGACTTGCGCCTGGGCATCACGTTCTCCGAGCAGGCAGAAGCACATCACGGCCGCAACAGACCGCGATAAGGGACCCACTTAACGTAACCGACAAACCGGCGTCTTCCAATACCCCGCACGCTGGCCGGGCAACCCGGCCGCGCTGCCCGCGTCAGCAGGGCAAGAACCTGACATCTGCCGTGCGCCTTGGACAAGAACGCATCCGGAAAGACGCGTCCAGGCTAGTCTCAGGCGGCGTATGGCCGTTTCCAGTCCACCGCGACCGTGGCCGGGTCGAACGCGCGGCGCGCACCCCGGCCCGGGGAATGCAGGGTGATGGTCATCAGCGTCTTGATGGCCGCGCGCTTGATGCTGATGTCCAGCTCTGCCCACGTGGCGGCGACGTTCTCGGCGGCCACCAGCGGGGCCAGCACGTTCTCCCGGGACGCGTTGTCCAGCTCGGCGCCGATCTGGGCCAGCCGGGCGTTCCCCGCCTCGGTGGCCTTGAGCATCTGCGCGCGGGTGATCTTCCCCAGCGCCCGGTCGGTGGCCATTTCCTCCAGGTTCTTGCGGATCGCGGCGGCCTCCTCCCGCAGCGCGCCCACGTCGATGCCGTTCTCTTCGACGGCGACCAGGTCGGCGGCATCTTCGCGGGACAGCCTGGCGACGGCGAGCTTCTCGATGAACCCATCCACCGGCACAGACTGCCGGGCCACATGCCCGCCTGTATAACTGCGGTTACGGGTGGCCGGGTTGCACCGGTAAATGTGATGGCCGGTATGGCTGGGCATGCCGGTGACCACGTTCCCGCACGGGCACAACGCCAGCCCGCCCAGCAGGGTCCGGACCCCGCGCGGCGGTTTGCGGGTGGGGTCTTCCAGGATGCCCCGCACCGCCCGCCAGGTCTCCTCACCCACCAGCGGCTCCCACTGCCCTTGGCCGACGATCTCCCCATGGTAGGCCGACAGCCCGGCGATTCTCGGGTTCAGCAAGATGCTGCGGATGCTGGTCCGGTTCCACTTCGTGGTGCCGCGCTGGGCCTGCTGCGGCGGCTTGAGGTCAAGCTTGGCCCACTCCCGCATGACCCCGCTGATCGTCCCGCCCCCGAGCAAAGCAGCGCACGCCTCCGCGACGGCCGGGCCTTCGGCGGGGTGGGCGGTCACATGGTCATCCAGGTACCCGAACGGGCGGGGGCAGCCGGTGAACCGCTTGCCGTTGATCGCGGCCTGCTCGAACGCCAGCTTCTGCCGCTCGGCCTTGCGTTCCTGCTCCGCCTTGGCCATCGCGATCAGGATGCGGGCGTGCAGCCGGCCGGAGTCGGTGCCCAGGTCGATGCTCCCCTCCACCTCAGCGAACCGCACCCCGGCCCGGTCGAAGCGCGGGATCAGGTACTCCAGGTCCAGCGGCTCGCGGATGAACCGGTCCCATTTGAAGCACAGCACCGCGTCCACCATGCGGGCATCGACCAGCCGCATCGCTTCCTCATACCCGGGCCGGTACTTGCCGGGCTTGGTCGGGTCCTTGCGGGTCACCCCGATGTCGTTATCCGACAGCCGGTAGACCACCGTCCAGCCGCGCTCGTTGGCCTTCTGTTCGAGCTTGGCCATCTGGTTGGCCACGCCGTGCGCGTCATGTTTCTTGTCCATGCTGATCCGCACGTAGATCAGGCACCGGACCACTGGGCGCTTCAAGACGTCGGTCAGATCGGCCTCGGCTGATATCCGTATTGCCTCGCCTGTCGTCATATGTATTATTATAACGGGCAGGAGCCACCCTGCCGACATCATCACAGAGCCAGACAAAGTAACGGGTCGCGGCTAAAACAGCCAGGCCGGGCGCCTTCCGCTGGCAGCCCCCGCCTGGCTGGAATACGCCACTGAGCCGACCAGCTACCGCGCCGCCTAGCCTTAGCAAGGGCAGGATTAGCCGCCCGAGACCGGCCCGGTTCAGCTCGATGATGTGTCGCTCCACGACATGTTGATCTCGCGTTCGAAATTGACGTATCCGGCACGGCGGAAGGCGTTCGCCATGGGGGTGTTGCCCAGGTCGGTTGAGGCTCGGATGCGTGGGACCTGCTGCTCAGCCAGGACGCGGGTGCCCTCGGCGAGGATGTCGTCGATGTAGCCGTTGCCGCGGTGTTCGGGCAGGACAGCGATGTAGGAAATGACCGGGTTGTAGCCGTTGTGGGCGGGGACCACGAACCCCACTGGCACGCCGTCAGGCAGGGTCGCGATCCGCCACCAGTCTCGTGGGCTGGTGTATCGCGCGAGTTCCTCCTGGTAGTGCTGGACCGCCGTGTCATGGACGGACATCGTGGTCAGGCTGCGACGGCTGTGTGCGTCCAGCGTTCCGTCAAGTACCGAGGTCATCAGGGTCAGCAGTTCCTCGGTGTCCCGGACCGGTCGGAACATCAGGCGCCCGCGCGGTTCCGGAATCAGGGTTCCTGGCCGCCACTCCAGGCGAAGCCGCTCGACGAACAGCCGGGCACCGGTGCCTTCCAGGATCGTCATGCGATCCTGCACCACTTGCTTGGCGGCGGAGCTGTCACGCCAGTCGGGCTGGACGAAGCGGCTGTATCCGGGAGGACAGGACCGGTCAGGGACCGTACTGGTCATCGCGGTGCGCAAGAGCCGAGCGCCAAAGTCCATGCGATCGGAAACTGGGAGGCTGTCATCGATGTCGAAAAGATCCAAGAGGAACGGTTTGCCGGCTCCTGACCGGCTCCACCAGGCGGCCCTGGCCAGCAGCCGGTCACCCCGCAGCGCGACCCACATCCATTCCGGCCGACGGCGGCCTTCGGCAAGGTCGTCGGCCAGTTCCTCGTTCAGGACGTAGGGCAGCTGGTTGAAGAGGCCGACTTCTTCGCGTCCGGTGATCGGACGTATGGCCAGGTCGTTCAGCTCCATGATGCTGGTCCCGGGATCATTACTGCCGACCGCCGAATTGCCAGTTGTGCACCTCGATGTCGGCGTACCGGTCGGGGGTCAGGATGGCCCTCGCCGCTTCCGGGTCCCGCGCCCGGACCAGCGCCGCCGCGCCCAGCCAGGTGGTGCCGTTGTCGGACAGCAGCGGCCCGCAGGCGATCAGCTCGTCACGGTCGGCCGACACGGCTAGGTCGTCGGCCGAACTCGCGCCGTGACCCGCGCCGAGGCCGAGCACCAGGTACCGGTTACCGCCGCTGCGGCCGCCGGGGAAGTCCCACATCGTGCGTCCCAGCAGGTTGCGCCACCGGCGCAGCAGCACGTCCCGGTACACGCCGGCCTGGTAGTTCGGCTCATCGAAGGCGAACGCGCGGGCGGCGGCGGGATCGGGCAGGTCGACGATGTGCACGCTGCCAGTGGCCGTTTCTCCGTCGTCGGCGAGGGTAGGGCCGCGGGCGATCATCTCAGCCTGGTACCGGTCCATATAGGACCAGTGCTCCTCCAGCAACTCGTCGCGCAGCGGCATGGAGCCACGCCTGTCCCGGTGATAGCAGAAGAATTCCACGACCACAGTCTTCACCATCACGCCGGACGCCGAGCTCAGCGCCTGGTACTACAACCGCGCTTCGTAACGCCGGACAGATGCTGGGCTGCTTTCCTTGCTCGTCACCGGTGCCAGCGGTGCCGCGGTGCCAGCGGTGCCCGGATCTGGCCTTACCGTCGAGATGGTTGATCATCTGCCCGTTCTGCCCGGTTACGTCCAACCATCTCGACGGCAAGGTGACGCTTATGCATCGTAATTCTAGGCGCCAAATCGCCTAAAGGAGAGTAAAACAAGGCCGAGTACGCCGTTACCGGCCCGACCGCCGCCCGCCGAAAGACGCGAACACCCGTTGGCGTTGATGGCTACCCGATGTTGGCCGGGTTAGCGTGACGGCGGCGGGTT
>JAFARZ010000339.1 GCA_019245115.1 Streptosporangiaceae bacterium
AACGGCCGCACCGAAGGCTTCAACACCCGCAGCAAACTCCTCGAACGCCAGGCCTACGGCCGCGCCAGCTTCAGCTTCCTCCGCAAACGCATCCTGACCTGCTGAAACACCAACCCCGTGACCAACCAGAAATATGCGACAGAGCCGGTTTCCGGCGCCCTATGTTCCAGCGGGCTCTTATCCTCCATGAAATGGTGGCCTGTGTGCCCGCTATGCGGTGATACGCGCAAGTTTCACTAGGCGGCCGCGGCATTTCAGCGAAGGGCGGCATGGCGGACCGCTGGCCGCCGTGATGCTCAGGAGACTGCTGTTACTTGACGGGTGTCTCGGCAGAAGGACCGGGTTACGCGCTGTCCGCGCGGGTCGATTCACGCACCACGAGCTCCGGCTCGAGCACCACCCGCCGGTGGCGGTGCCGTTGCCGCACCGGCACCGTACCCGTTTCCTCGATCAGCAATTCCGCGGCGATCTGTCCCATCTCACCCGACGGCTGGCGAACGGAAGTTAGCGGAACCGCCGCCGCGCTGGCCAGCTCGATGTCGTCGTAACCCACGATCGCCATCTCGGCTGGCACCGATACTCCCGCCGCGTACAGCGACTGCAAGACGCCCAGCGCCAGGAGGTCGTTGGCGCAGAAAACCGCCGTTGGCCCTCTGGACAGCTTCAGCAGCCTGCGCCCCGCATCCCGTCCAGAAGCCACATCCATGCGTTCGGCTTCAACGTGAATGAGCGCGTCCTCGGGCAGGCCGTGCGCGGTGAGCGCCGCCAGCGCGCCGGTGCGCCGGTCACGGCACTGGGCAAGGCTCATCGGACCGCTGACGTAACCGACCAGCTCGTGTCCCGTCTCGGCGAGGTGGGCTGCCGCCATGCGGCCTCCCGCCACGTCATCGACCGACACCGAGCATCCATCGGACGTCACCCGGTCCACCAGCACAAACGGGATCTCGTGCCGTCTCAGGACGGCGAGGTCGGCCCCGGTAGGGTCGGCGGGCGTGAGCAGCACGCCCCGCACCCGCTGCTCGGCAAACAGCGACAGGTACTCTGCCTCTTCCTCCGGGTCGTTGGCGCTGTTGCACAGCATCACCCGCAGGCCCGCCGCCCGAGCAGCCCGCGAGGCGCCTGAAGCCACGTCGGCGAAAAACGGGTTGGCCATGTCGAGTACAAGCTGCCCGATGATGCGGCTCTGTCCGGCCCGCAAGGACCGGGCAGCCTCGCTGCGGACGTAACCCAGTTGGTCAATCGTGGCCTGTACTCGCACCCGTGTCTCCGGCGCGACCAGATCGGGCCGGTTGATCACGTTGGAGACCGTGCCAACTGAGACGCCGGCATGCTGTGCCACGTCCTTGATGCCCACAATCCGCGCCACCCGATTATGGTAGCCAATCCGCAACCGTTTCAGACCGTTGATAACACCCTTGCTCATGAGCTACAGGAGTGAGCTAGAACGATTCACCGCGGCGCCGTGGTCTCGAACGCGTGCAGCAGCCGCGCGCCGGCGCTGTCCATGTGCGCTGCCATCGCCTCACCGGCACCCGCCTGGTCATGATCCCTGATGGCACGGAACACGGCGGCGTGCTCATCGTAGGTGAGCCGCGCCAGCGCCTCGTCGCGGAGCACCCGCTCCGCCCAGACCCGGAGCAATGACCGGACGTTCTGCAGCAGGTCCCGGAGCACCAGGTTGCCGGCGGCCTCTCCGATCTCGAGATGGAAGCGCCGGTCCGCCTCCACGAATGACATGAGATCGCCCAGGTTGTCCCCCATCCCGGCCAGGCACACGTCGAGGCGGGCGACGTGCCCATCGGTGGCACGTTCAGCCGCCAGCCGCGCCGCCTCCACTTCCAGACCGTGGCGCAGTTCGACCAGCTCCCTGGTCCGTTGCTCGCCCAGCATCAGACCCCAGCTCAACGTCTGCGGCAGCAGTTCCGACGCGCTGCCCCGCAGGTACGTACCAGAGCCCGGACGGATATGGACCACGCCGAGCAAGTCGAGCGCGGCGAGGGCCTCACGCACAGTGGAGCGGCCGACGCCGAGCGACGACGCCAGCTGACGTTCCGGCGGAAGGCGCGTTCCAGGCTCGATGTCGCCGCTGGTGAAGTACCCGAGCAACCGCTTCGCGACCTCGGACACCGCCGAGTTCGGCCGCACACTGCCACCGAGTGCGCTGACGATGTCGTCGGCGGACCGGTCACGAGGGCGGGAGGACATGGTTACACCATAGAGGCCACGCCTGGCTGATGGTCGTGGACCTGAGACCGACCACTGGACAACCGGTTGACCAATTTATCGTTTCAGGACTAGCGTCAGATCTACCGTGAGACGGCTGGACGACGCTAGAGAGGACGCGACGGACGATGACAGAAGAACTGACGGTCACAGAAGAACTGACGGTCACAGTCGTCGGGGCCGGGGGCAAGATGGGAATGCGTATCTCGGCCAGTTTGGAGCGGGCCAAGCTGGACCGGACCTCATATACAACCCGCTACGTGGAGACCTCTCCGGCGGCGCGTGACCGGGTCCGCGCGGCGGGACGAGAACTCAGCGAAGCCATGGAAGCCGTCCCGCGGAGCGACGTGGTGATCCTGGCCGTCCCTGACGTGCTGCTCGGCGAGATCTCGACGCGCATCGTCCCTGCCGCCAAGCCCGGCGCGGTCATTCTTACCCTGGACCCGGCAGCCGCCTACGCCGGTGTCCTCGCCCGGCGCGCTGACCTCCACCTCGCCGTAGCGCATCCCTGCCACCCCTCGGTGTTCCTCGAGCGGACGAGCGCGGAGGAATGGGCCGACACCTTTGGCGGCGTGGCGGCACCGCAAGACGTGGTGGCGGCGATCGAGCCAGGCGGAACCCCCGACGACACGGTGCCATACGATCGCGCGGCGCGCGAACGCGCGGAGAAAGTGGTGCGGGCGATGTACGCGCCGGTGCTCGACGTGCACTGGGTGACGGTGGAGCAACTAGCGTTCCTCGAGCCGACGCTCGTCGAAACCATCACCTGCATGATCAGCGGGCTGCTAAAGGAAGCGCTGAAGGAAACGGTCAACACGGTTGGCGTACCCGAGGCCGCCGCCAGGGCGATGCTGTTCGGCCACACCCAGGTGGCGCTGACTAACTCGCTCCGCGGCTCCAACCCGTTCTCCGAGGCCTGCCTGATCGCGATGGACTACGGGCGCCAGGCGATCATCACCGAGGACTGGAAGAGGGTCTTCGACCAGGCTGAACTGGACCGCGTAATCGCACGGATGCTGCGGATCGAAAAGGTCAACCGCCCGGGCACCGGGTCCCCAGCCGCTGCGGTCACCACATGACCCGCGTCTGCAACGACCCGTCAGAGTTCGCGCGGGAGGCGCTGGAGGGGCTCGTCGCCGCTAACAGGCATCTGCTCCGCCGCGTGCCCGGCGGTGTCATCCGCGCTGTGCCGGCCGATCCCGGCAGCGTAGCGGTGATCGTGGGCGGCGGATCCGGGCATTATCCGGCATTCGCCGGGCTCGTCGGGCGCGGACTAGCCCACGGCGCGGTAGCCGGCAACGTGTTTGCCTCGCCTTCCGCGCAGCAGGTGTGCGAGGTGGCGAAGGCGGCGCATAGCGGCGGCGGGGTGCTGCTGTGCTACGGCAACTACGCCGGAGACGTGCTGCACTTCAGCGCGGCGCTCGAACGGCTATCGGGCGAAGGCATCGAGACGAGACAGGTCCTCGTCACCGACGACGTCGCGAGCGCTGGCCCCGACGACATTGACCGTCGCCGGGGCATCGCCGGGGATCTCGTGGTGTTCAAGATCGCCGGGGCCGCGGCGGACCGCGGGTGCTCGCTCGCCGAGGTCGCGCGGCTCGCGGAGCTGGCCAACGAGCGCACGCGTTCGTTCGGCGTCGCATTTGCGGGCTGCACCCTGCCGGGCGGACAGGGTCCGCTGTTCACCATCCCAGCGAAGCGGATGGCGGTGGGCATGGGCATCCACGGTGAGCCGGGGATCGGCGAAGCCGATCTGCCTTCCGCCGATGAGCTGGCCGAACTGCTCGTATCCAGGCTGCTGAGCGAACCGCCGCCCGGCGTGGCTGTCTCGGACGGCGGGCACGCCGTGGTCTTGCTCAACGGGCTGGGCAGCGTCGCATACGAGGAGCTGTTCGTCCTCTACCGCCGCATCGACGAGCTTCTCGGCCAGGCCGGCGTCCGCAACGTGGAACCCGAGGTCGGAGAGCTGGTCACCAGCCTCGACATGGCGGGTGTGTCGCTCACCATCTGCTGGCTCACCGAAGAACTCGACGCGCTGTGGCGCGAACCAGCCCAAACACCGGGCTGGCTGAAATTTTCTGGGGGGTCTGTGTTTTCTGGGGGGTCTGTGTTTTCTGGGGGGTATAAACCAACCCCCCAGACCCCCCGGCCCGCGACGCTTCCCGCCGTTAGTTTCGCGCGGCCGGAAGGCCCGGAGGGCCTTCGCGGCCACGCGACCGCGAAGCTCGCTGGCGCTCGCCGCGGGGCCACTGTTCCCGTGGCGTCTGAGGCTTCGCGCGGGGCCGGGCAAGTGATGTGTGCGGCCTTCAGGGCTGCTCGGCAGGCTATCGAGGAAAACGCTGATGAGCTTGGGCGGCTCGATGGGGTGGCTGGTGATGGTGATCATGGGGATGCCATGCGCCGTGGCGCGACCGCCGCTGCCGGAGCGGCCGCTGCCGCGCTGGCCAATGGCGCGGGCGCGGGCACCGTGCTCATAACCGCCGCCGCCGAGTGGTCTGACGCGTCCGGCGGTGCTTCCGGCGCGCTGTGGGAGGTCGGGCTGCGGGCCCTGGGCGAGGTGATCGGTGACGAGCAGGCGCCGGATGCCCGGTCCGTGGTGGCGGCGGTCCGGCACGCGACCGCGGCGATCATGCGTGCCGGCGGAGCCGCTCCCGGCGACAAAACGCTGGTCGACGTGCTCGTACCGTTCGCCGAGGTGCTCGCGGCACGCGTCGGTGCCGGGCTTTCATTCGCCGAGGCGTGGACGGAGGCGAGCAAAGCCGCCGAAGCGGCCGCCACGGCCACCGCTGACCTCATACCGCGCATCGGCCGGGCGCGGCCGCTCGCCGCAAGGAGCGTGGGAAGCCCCGACGCCGGCGCCACCTCACTCGCCCTCGTGCTGCGCGCCGTCGATCCGGTCGTCGGAGATGCTTGCCCAGCAAAACAGGAGTCAGCATGAACAGTCCGCTGCGGATAGTCATCGGCTCCGACGACGCCGGCTACCAGTACAAGGAAGTCCTGAAGCGTGACCTCGGCGACCATCCTCGTGTCGAGGAAGTCCTCGACGTCGGCGTCGACGCCGAAAGCCACACCGCGTATCCGGAGATCGCGATCGCGGCGGCGGAACTGGTCGTGGCCGGCAAAGCCGACCGCGGGCTGCTCATCTGCGGCACCGGGCTGGGGGTCGCCATCGCCGCGAACAAGGTACCGGGCATCCGCGCCGTTACGGCGCACGACAGCTACTCGGTCGAGCGGTCCGTGCTCAGCAACAACGCCCAGATCCTTGCGCTCGGCCAGCGCGTCATCGGCCTGGAGGTCGCCAGGCGCCTGGTGCGCGAATGGCTGAGGTATGACTTCGATGAGTCGTCGGCTTCCGGGCAGAAGGTCGCGCTGATCTCCGCGTACGAAACAGCGGTGCCGACGAATTGAGCCGCCCATGCTGACGATCGGCATCAGCCTGAAGATGTATTTCGGGCAACGGCGCACCGTCGACTGGTGCCGTGCGGTAGCCGGGCTGGCGGCGCGGCATCCGGCGGTCGCCAGCGGCGCCGTCGAGCTGTTCGTGCTTCCGGCCGCGCCGATGATCGCCCCGGTGCTGGGCATATTCGCCGGCACGCCGGTGCACGTCGGCGCGCAGAACCTGTCGAGCGAGGACTCCGGCGCGTTCACCGGCGAGGTGAGCGGCGCCCTGCTCCAGGAGATGGGCTGCCGCTACGCGGAAGTGAACCACGCCGAACGGCGGCGCCTGTTCGGGGAGGACGACTCAACAGCCGCGGCGAAGGTCGCCGCTTGCTGGCGCAACGGGCTCATCCCCGTGCTGTGCGTCGGTGAACCGGCCGAGGCCAGCGAGATCCTCGGCAACACCCGGAACCCGGTCATCCTCGCCTATGAACCGCACTGGGCCATCGGCCAGGCCGAGCCGGCGCCGGTCCAGCACATCCGGATGGTCACCTCGGGCCTGCGGCGGTGGCTGTCCACCCGGAACAATGGCCGTGTCATCTATGGCGGGAGTGCGGGCCCCGGCCTGCTCACGAGCATCAGCGACAGCGCGGACGGGCTGTTCCTCGGCCGGTTCGCCCACGACCCAGCCGCGCTCGCGGCGATCCTCGACGAAGCCGAGGCGGTCACATGCCTGTCGGTCTGAGCACTTACGCGTTCTTCTGGCGGTCGTCGGACACCGCGCCCCGGCCGCTGGGCCTGCCCGGGATGCTGGCGGAGACAAGAGCCCTCGGCGCTACCGTCTTCCAGATCTGTGACTACCCGGCCATCGAGTCGATGTCGTCGGCCCAGCTACGCGATCTCCGGGACACCGCGGCCGGCCTCGACATCGCGCTCGAGCTGGGCACCCGCGGCATATGGCTCGCACAGCTGGAGCGGTACCTGGAACTAGCCGCCATCCTTGACGCCCGCTTCGTGCGCACCATGCTGCACACCGCCGATCACAGGCCCGCACCCGCCGAGGCGATAGACCTGCTCCGCCAGGCGGTGCCGCGCTACCGTGACCAGGGCGTGACGCTGGGCCTGGAGACCTACGAGCAGGTGCCGACGAAGGACCTGCTGGCCGTGGTGCACGGTGTGGACAGCCCGAACCTCGGGGTGTGCCTCGATCCGGCTAACTGCGTAGCGCGGCTGGAGCTGCCCGCGTACGTCATCGGGCAGGTAGCGCCCCATGTCGTCAACATGCATGTCAAAGACTTCACGTTCACCCGGCACGAAGGCTGGGTGGGCTTCTCGCTCATAGGATGCCCGCTCGGAACCGGGTTGCTCGACTACGACGGCATGATCCGGTCCGTCAGCCCGGAGGAACGGGGCATCAGCCAGATCGTCGAACACTGGCTGCCGCGGGCTACCACCATGGAAGAGACATGCCGGATCGAGCAGCAGTGGACCCAGCAGAGCTGTGTTTTTCTGGGGGGTAGAAACCAACCCCCCAGACCCCCCGGCCCGCGACGCTTCCCGCCGTTAGTTTCGCGCGGCCGGAAGGCCCGGAGGGCCTTCACAGCCACGCGACCGCGAAACTCGCTGACGCTCGCCGCGGAGCCACTGTGGGCACAGCGTATTATAACGATTCAGTTTCGAGACGCTGGGTGTGTATTGACACTCGCGGAAGACCCCGCCGATCCTACTGAAGGATTGAAACGTTCTATAGACTTGGGACGAACGCCATGAGGGGATGAAGCGAATGCGTGACCCGGCCGCGGTCAAGGACGCCCTGAGAAGTCATGAGATTGAGCTGCCGTCGTGGGCGTTCGGGAACAGCGGGACGCGGTTCAAGGTGTTCGGCCAGCCCGGGGTGCCGCGGACGCCGTTTGAGAAGGCCGATGACGCGGCGCAGGTGCACAGGTATACCGGTGTCGCTCCGGTCATGGCGGTGCATATCCCGTGGGACCGGGTCGGTGATTACGCGGCGCTGGCCGCGCACGCCAAAAGCGGCGGGATCGGGATCGGCACGGTCAACGCCAACGTGTTCCAAGACGAT